>DWXD01000046.1 GCA_019119365.1 Candidatus Gemmiger stercoripullorum
CTGTCACGCTAGAGGTCGTCAGTTCGAGCCTGATTCGGGTCGCCATTTGCTGATATAGCTCAGTCGGTAGAGCGCATCCTTGGTAAGGATGAGGTCTCCAGTTCAAATCTGGATATCAGCTCCAGCGCAAACCCACAGCGTATTTACACTGTGGGTTTTTCCATAGGGGCATAGCTCAGTTGGTAGAGCAGCGGTCTCCAAAACCGCGTGCCGAGGGTTCGAGTCCTTCTACCCCTGCCAAAAGCGCGTATCCGGCGAAGGATACGCGCTTTTTTCGTATTTGACGGCCCGCAAAGCGGGCGGTTCCGACATTTTTCATTTCCATAGATCATAGAAGGAGGCTTGCGGGATGGACCTGAACAAAACCGTATGCGCGCTGGCGACGCCGCCGGGGCAGGGCGGCATTGCCGTGGTGCGCGTGTCGGGCCCGCAGGCGTACGCGGTCACGGCGCAGGTGTTCCAGCCGCTGCACGCCGAAAAGCGCGTGCAGGACGCCAGGGGCTACACGGCGCTGCTGGGGCATTACCGGCTGCGCGGGCAGGAGATGGATGAGACCATCGCGCTGTTTTTCCGCGCGCCGCACAGCTATACCGGCGAGGATGTCGTGGAGCTTTCGGTGCACGGCGGCGACGCCATGGCCGAGGGCCTGCTGGAAGCGCTGTACCTGGCCGGGTGCGCCCCGGCCGGCCCCGGCGAGTTCACCCGCCGCGCGGTGCTCAACGGCCGCATGGACCTGACCCAGGCAGAGGCCGTGATGGAGATCATTGCCGCCAGCGGGCGGCAGGGCGCGGCGCTGGCCAAGACCGCGCTGGACGGCGCGCTGGCCAAAACCATTGCGGGCATCCGCAGCCGCCTGCAGACGCTGAGCGCCCACCTGACCGCCTGGATCGACTACCCCGAGGAGGATGTGCCCGAGCTGGCCCCCGGCGAGCTGACCGCGGCGCTGGGGGCCGCCAAAGCGCAGCTGGACGCCCTGATCGACGGGTACGGCGCGGGCGCGGTGCTGCGCCGCGGCGTCGACTGTGTGCTGCTGGGGCGGCCCAATGTCGGCAAAAGCACGCTGCTGAACCTGCTGGCCGGGTTCGAGCGCGCCATCGTCACGCCGGTGGCGGGCACAACGCGCGATGTGGTCGAGCAGGCCGTGCAGCTGGGCGACATCCGCCTGAACCTGTTTGATACGGCCGGCGTGCGCGAAGTCGGCCCGGAAGGCGACGCGATCGAGGCCGAGGGCATCCGCCGCAGCTGGAACAAGCTGGACGAGGCCGGGCTGGTGCTGGCCGTGTTTGAGGCGGGCGCGCCGCTGTCCGCCGAGGACCGCGCCCTGGCCGCGCGCTGCGAGGGCCGCCCGGCCATCGCCATTTTGAACAAGCAGGACCTGCAGCCCGGCGCCGCGGCGCTCGCCGCGCAGCAGGAGGCGCTGCGCCCGTATTTCCGCCGTCTGCTGCCGCTGACCGCCAAAGACCCGGCCAGCCTGCCGGTGCTGGCGCAGGCCGTGGCCGAGCTGCTGGGCGCGGCGCAGGTGGACACCGGCGCGGCGGCGCTGTGCAGCGCGCGCCAGCTGGCGGCGGCCACCGCGGCGCGCGATGCGCTGGCGGCCGCCATCGACAGCCAGCGCCAGGGCCTTGGGCCGGACGCCGCCGGGGTGTGCCTGGCCGACGCGCAGCGCGCGCTGGCCGAGCTGACCGGCGAGGACGCGGGCGAGGCCACGCTGGACGAGGTATTTTCGACCTTCTGTGTCGGGAAATAAGGCAAAGGAACGACAATGGATCGACTGGGAAATTATGATGTGATTGTGATCGGCGCCGGGCACGCGGGCATCGAGGCCGCGCACGCAGCGGCGGTGCTGGGCGCGCGCACGGCGGTGTTCACGCTGACGCTGGACATGATCGGCAATATGCCGTGCAACCCCTCCATCGGCGGCACGGCCAAGGGCCACCTGGTGCGCGAGGTGGACGCGCTGGGCGGGCTGATGGGCCTGGCCGCCGACGCGACGTTTTTGCAGAGCCGCATGCTCAACCGCGGCAAAGGCCCCGCCGTGCACAGCCTGCGCGTGCAGACCGACCGCGCGCGCTACCACACCTGGATGAAGCATGCGCTGGAAAAAACGCCGAACCTGGACATCCACCAGGCCGAGATCACGGGCCTGGACATTGAGGGCGGGCGCGTGCGCGGCGTGTTGACCAACCTGAACGGCTACTACGGCTGCCGCGCGGTGGTCATTGCCACCGGCACGGCGCTGGGCGGGCGTATTTTTGTGGGCGACGCCGCCTATGACGGCGGGCCGGACGGCACCCACGCGGCCACGGCGCTGACGCGCTGCCTTGTGGAACACGGGTTCCCGCTGCGGCGGTTCAAGACCGGCACCCCGGCGCGCGTGCACCGGCGCAGCATCGACTTTGCCCGCCTGGAGCGCCAGCCCGGCGACGCGGACGAAAGCCTGCAGCCGTTCAGCTTTTTGACCCGGCAGCCGATGCACAATAAAGTCGACTGCTACATCACCTATACGAACCCCGAGACGCACCGGGTCATCCTGGACAACATCCACCGCTCGCCGCTGTACGGCGGCAGCATCCAGGGCGTGGGGCCGCGGTACTGCCCTTCGATCGAGGACAAAGTCATGCGCTTCCGCGACAAGGAACGCCACCCGGTGTTTGTCGAGCCATGCGGCGAGGACACCGAGGAAATGTACCTGCAGGGGCTTTCTTCCAGTCTGCCGGAGGCCGTGCAGAACGCGATGTACCGCACGATCAAGGGCTTTGAGCACCTGGAGATCATGCGCCCGGCCTATGCGATCGAGTACGACTGCGTCGACCCGACCAGTTTGTACCCGACGCTGGAGAGCAAGGTCGTGGGCGGGGTGTACGGCGCGGGGCAGTTCAACGGAACTTCCGGCTATGAGGAGGCCGCCGCGCAGGGGCTGCTGGCCGGGCTCAACGCCGCCCGCCGCGCGCTGGGCAAAGACGAGCTTGTGCTGGCGCGGCACACAAGCTACCTTGGCACGCTGGTCGACGACCTTGTGACCAAGGGCGTGCTGGACCCCTACCGCATGATGACCAGCCGCAGCGAGTACCGCCTGAGCCTGCGGCAGGACAACGCCGACGAGCGCCTGACGCCGGTCGGGCGGGCCTACGGCCTTGTGGACGACGCGCGGTGGGCGGTTTTCTGCCGCGACAAAAACATCAAGGAAGCCGAAATCAAGCGGCTGGAGACAACCAAGGTCCCGCTGGCCGCGCTGCGCGCCGCGGCGCTGGCGGCCGGCCTGCCAACCGAAACGCTGGGCGAAAGCGGCGGCACGGCGGCGGAGCTCCTGCGCCGCCCCGGCGTGACGTATGAGCTGGTCGCCGCCGTCATCGGCCGCGGGGCGGACGTAACGCCCGCCATGGCGCTGCGCATTGAGACCGAGATCCGCTACGCCGGGTACATTGCGCGCGAGCAGCGCGCCATCAAAGAGGTGCAGCGCCACGAGAACGTGGCCATCCCGGCCGGGTTCGACTACGCCGCGCTGCACACCGTAACGCTGGAAGCGCGCGAAAAGCTGCAGGCCATCCGTCCGCGCACGCTGGCGCAGGCCGGGCGCATCCCGGGCGTTTCGCCCAGCGACGTCGCACAGCTGAGCCTGGCCGTGCTGCGCTGCCAAAAGGAGGAGCAGACATGATCGACAAAGAACGCCTGGCAGCCAAATGCGCGGCGTACGGCATTGCGCTGACAGCGCAGCAGCTGGACCGGCTTGACGCCTATGCCCGGCTGCTGGTGGATTACAACCAAAAGGTCAACCTGACCGCCATCACAACGCCGGAAGGCATCGAGGACCGCCATTTTGCCGACAGCCTGCTGCTGGCCGCCCAGCCGGAGGCCGCCGGGGCGGTGGTGGACGTGGGCACCGGGGCCGGGTTCCCGGGCATCGTGGCCAAGATCTACCGCCCGGACATCCGCCTGACGCTGATGGAGCCGACCGGCAAGCGGGTGGATTTTCTGCGCTACGCCTGCGCGGAGCTCGGGCTAGAGGGGGTCGAGTTCGCCAAGGAGCGCGCCGAGGAAGCCGCCCGCAAGGCCTGGCGCGAGCGCTATGACCTGGCCGTGGCGCGGGCCGTGGCCGCGCTGCCGGTGCTGTGCGAATACTGCCTGCCGCTTGTGCGGGTGGGCGGGCGGTTCATCGCCATGAAAGGCCCCGACGCCGCAGCCGAGTGCGCGGCGGCCGCCGGGGCGCTGCGCAAACTGGGCGGGCGGCTGGTGGAAAACCGCACCTTCACACTGCCCGACGGCAGCGCGCGCTGCCTGATCGTGTGTGAGAAGGTCTCCCCCACCCCCGCCGCCTACCCGCGCAACGGCGGCAAGATCGCCAAAAAGCCGCTGTGAGGTTTGTGCGGATTGACATTGTCCGTGCTAATTAAAATAACCGCCGCGCTTCTCCCGTTGGGGTGAGCGCGGCGGTTTGTTTTGTTGGTTGGGCGGCGGCGCGGGGTCCGGCGGGATGAGGGCATCCCGCCCTACGTTCGCCCGGACAATCGCGGCCATTCCGGTTGGCCGAGCGTTGGCCGTGGGGCGTAGGGGCGGGATTTATCCCGCCCGCGGGTGTTTGCACCGCCGCAGGGTTTCCGGGACGATGCAAGCATCGTCCCCTACAGGGGTTGGCAATGTCGCGAAAGTCGTGATTTCCCGGGCAGCCCGGGCGTCGGCCGCGGGCCGTAGGGGCGGGATTTATCCCACCGCGGGTGTTTGCGCCGCCGCAGGGTTTCCGGGACGATGCAAGCATCGTCCCCTACAGGGGTTTGCAATGTCGCGAAAGCCGTGATTTCCCGGGCAGCCGCCATGTTTCCCACGTTCCGTAGGGCGGGCGTTCACGCCCGCCGCACCGCGGCAATTCCAAAATCGGGGTGTTGACCGCAGCGCCAGGTCCGGCGGGATGAGGGCATCCCGCCCTACGTTCGCCCGGACAGTCGCGGCCATTCCGGTTGGCCGGGCGTTGGCCGTGGGCCGTAGGGGCGGGATTTATCCCGCCCGCGGGTGTTTGCACCGCCGCAGGGTTTCCGGGACGATGCAAGCATCGTCCCCTACAGGGGTTTGCAATGTCGCGAAAGCCGTGATTTTCCGGGCAGCCGGGCGTTGGCCGTGGGCCGTAGGGGCGGGATTTATCCCGCCCGCGGGTGTTTGCGCCGCCGCAGGGTTTCCGGGACGATGCAAGCATCGTCCCCTACAGGGGGTTACAATATTGCGAAAGCCGTGATTTCCCGGGCGGCCGCCATGTTTCCCACGTTCCGTAGGGCGGGCGTTCACGCCCGCCGCGCCCCCCTCACCCCTGGCCGCCGGGCAGGCTGTCTTTGAGGCGGCGGGCCAGGCGGGCGGTCAGGTCGCGCAGGCGGGCCAGGGCCTCGGCCTGGCGCGGGGCCTGCATGTGCGGGAAGGCCCGCAGCAGGCGGCCGGCGCCAAAGAACCGCTGCCGCGCCAATTTTTCGGCCCCGGCATACTGGGCGCGGGCGCCCGCGGCAAGGTCAAGCAGCTGTGCGCGCAGGGCGGCGGCGTTGTCGCGCCCTTCCATGGCGGCCAACGTCAGCTGCAGCTTCTGTTCGTCCAGCAGCGTGTCGGCCGTCATGGCGCTCTCGCCGATGTGCTCGGTCAGCGCGTCGCTCAGGCGGCGCACGCCCTGGGCCAGATCTTCCAGCGCGCGCAGACGGCGGGTCAGCCCGGCGGCCTGCGCGAACGAGACGCCCACATCGGCCGCAAACAGCGCCAGCAGCACGGCGTCAACGCCCAGCAGCGCGGCGTGCGGCAGGCGCCGGACCGGCCCGGCCAGCAGCGGGTGCACCAGCCGCACCATCACGACGCTGCCCGCGCCCCACAAAAGCGAAAATTTCAGGCAGATAAACCCGCCCAGGTTCCAGCGCTGGTCCGAATAATCCCACCAGCGGGCATGGAACAGGCGGTACAGCACCCAGCCGCCCGCCAGTTCGACCAGCGTCGCCAGCGCCAGCCCCAGCACAAACACGGCCGCGGCGCTGCCCGCCACCGGCCGCACGGCCAGCAGCAGCGCCACCATGCCGAAGCCGTAGATCGGGCAAAGCGGACCGTTCAGAAAGCCGCGGTTGACCAGCTGGCGGGTGGTGACGGCGGCAAAGGCGACTTCGGCGCACCAGCCCAGCAGCGCGTACACAAAGAAAAACAGGATCGCTTGCGGCAGGCTCATGCTTCCTCCTCATCCTCTGCGCCCAGGCGGCGGGCCAGCATCTTGGGCTCGACCCAGGTCACGGCGGTGTCGGGGCCCTTGCGGGCGATCAGCGCCTTGATGGGGATGCCCTGCTCGCTGAACATGCCCTCGTGCTCGGTGCGGATGTTCCAGGCCGGTTCGGCGGCGTGCAGGTCGGCGGTCTGCCAGGTGATATCGAACCCGGCGGCCGGGAAGTAGGCAAGGCTGTCTTTGAACAGGTCGTCGTCATCGGTCTTGAACCAGATCTCGGCCCCCTCGTCCATCAGCGCGCGGTACTGCAGCAGCTGGCGCGGGTGGGTCAGGCGGTGCTTGTGGCTGCCCGCGTTTTTGCTCCACGGGTTGCAGAAGTTGATGTAGATGCGCGCGACGCGGTCGGCGGCGCTGAACGCGCCGAGCAGGCGCTCGATATCCAGCGAGGCGATGCGGACGTTGTCGGTGGGCAGGGCTTTTTCCAGGTAGGCTTTTTCGACCTTGCGCTTGGCCAGGATCAGGACCTTGTCGGTGATGTCGATGCCGAGATAGTTGTTTTCCGGGTGGGCGCTGGCAAGCTGGGAAAGGAACCCGCCCTTGCCGCAGCCGAGCTCGAGGCAGAACGGCTTTTCGGGCGCGGGGTACAGCTCACGCCAGTGGCCCGCGTGGGTCAGCGGCTCGTGGACATGGAACGAACAGGCCAGAAGCTCCGGCCGGGCATAGGGTTTAAAACGCATGCGCATGGGGTTGTTCTCCTTTTTATGAACGGTTTGACTTGGTGGAAATGCCGCGAATGATTGAAAAAGTTGCCGGACGCGCCCTTGTGGGGCATCGTTTGCCCGGGATTGCCCGCGGCGGCGCGGGGCGGGCGGATATGGAATCCGCCCCTACGGCCGACGGCGAAGGCCCGCGGCCAGCCGGGAAAACGCGGACCGCAAACGATGGCAAACCCATGTAGGGGACGATGCTTGCATCGTCCCGGGGGCCTCGCGGCGGCGCGGGGTTCCGCGGGCGGGATAAATCCCGCCCCTACGAATAAATTTCATGCTTTGGGCAAACCGGACGGCTGCCGCCCACCGGGCGGGCGCAGGGCGAGGCCCTCTTACCCCGCCGGGCTGTCCAGCAGCGGTCATGGTTTATCGCTCGTTTTTCGCCTGGTTTTGGGCGTAGTCGAGCAAAAAGGCGCGGGCGGCTTCATACGTTCCGGCGGCGAGGCTGCCCTGGCAGAGTTCGGCCTTGCCGCCGCCGCGGCCGTCAAAGGCGGCGTTGAGGGCTTGGGCGGCGGGGCGGGCGTCGCCGCCGGGCACGGCGACGGCATAGGCCAAACCGCGGCCGCCGGGGCCGAGCACGGCGCACAGCGCGCCGGTTTTGGCAGCCACGGCCAGGCACAGGCGGCGCAGGCCGTCGGCGTCGGCGCCTTCGCAAAAAGCGACGAACGGCTGCCCGGGCGCGGCGCCGGCGGCCAGGGCCGCGGCCAGCGTGTTTTGCAAGGCGGCCAGGCGCTGCTTGGTTTCGGCGGCGGCGTCCAGCGCATGGCGGGCGGCTTCGGCCAGGCGGCCCGGCCCGGCCGAGAGCAGCGCGCCGGCGGCTTCGGCATCGGCCCAGGCGGCGGCCACCGCCTGCTGGGCGCGCGCGCCGCAAGCGACGGCCAGCCGCACGCCGCCCTTATAGTTCTGGGCGGACAGGATCTTGATGAGCCCCACCTGCCCGGTGCGCCCCAAATGGGTGCCGCAGCAGGCGCACAGGTCGGCCCCGCCCGCGTCGACCAGGCGTACCGGGCCGTCCAGCTCCTTTTTGCTGCGGTAGACAAGGCCCGCCAGCTCGCCCGGTTCCGGGTACCACGCGCGCACCGGGGCGTCGGCGCGCACGGCGGCGTTGGCCGCGGCTTCGGCTTCGGCCAGCTGGGCGGGGGTCAGCGGCCGGTCCATGTCCATGCGCACGGCGGGCTGGCCGATGTGGAAGCCGACGTTTTCGGCCCCGAACAGCCGGTGCAGCGTGCCGGACAAAATATGCTCGCCGGTGTGCTGCTCCATGTGGTCGCGCCGCCGCGCCCAGTCGAGCTCGCCCTCAACACGGCCGCCCACGGGCAGCGGCGCGTCCAGCGTGTGCCAGATAACGCCGCCGCCTGCGTGCACGCCGGTGACGGCCGCGCCGCCCAGCGTGCCGGTGTCACAGGGCTGGCCGCCGCCTTCGGGGTAAAAGGCGGTGCGGTCCAGCGCCGCGCGCCAGCCGCCGGGCGCGGGCTCGCACGCAAGCACCGCGGCGGTGAACCGGCGGGTAAAGGCGTCCGCCTCGTAGAGTTTTTCTGTCGGCTGCATGGGCAGCCCCCTCCCCTCGCATGGCATTCAAACAGATCCATTATAGCACAAAACCGGGGTAGACAAAACCGGTAAATCCGCTATAATGAATAAAGATACATTTGGAATTTCCGCGGCCGGGCGTCGCCTGCGCGGGACCGCTTTTTCTGGAGGAAGTTTATGAAGCGTATTTTTGGCACGCCGCGGGCGCTGGCGGCGCTGCTGGCGCTGAGCCTGCTGGCCGGGTGCGGCGCGCAAAGCGGCGCGGGCGCAGCCACCGCCGAGACAGCCGCCCCCGCCCCCACCGCCGCGCCGCAGCAGCTGACGGTCTACTATGCGGGCGGGGCGGACAGCCCGGCCGCCACGGCGCTGCGCGCCTATGCCGCAGCGCAGGGCGTAACGCTGCAGGAGCTGTACCCCGGCGAAGACCCCGCCGCGGCCGACCTGGCCGTGCTGGAAGCCGAACCGGCGGACGACGGCAGCTGGAAGGACCTTACGGCCGACGCACTGCTGGCCACCGCGGCCGCCCGCGCCGGGCTGGACGCCGAAACCCCGGTATACGCGCTGCCGCTGGGCAAAACGCTGTATGCCTACTGGGCGGACGGCGACGTGCTGGCGGCGCTGCTGGGCGGCGAGCGCGAAGCCGTGACCGCCGACCTGCAGGCCGCGAGCTGGGACGAGTGGAGCACCCTGGCCGAGACCGTGACCGAATGGCTGGCCGAGCCCGCCGAAACGGCGCTGACGCTGAACGGCCGCGACTATACCCTGCCCGCCGAACGCCCCGAGGCCGCCGCGGGCCTGACCGGGGTGTTCAGCCTGTGTGAAGACAGCGTGACCGGGGGCGGCGGCCTGCCGCTGTACACCGGCGCGCTGCTGGCTGCCGGACAGGCCCGCGACGCCGACACGCTGACCGGCCCGCTGAACGGCGTGTACAGCGCGCTGACGCTGGAACTGGAAAACGCCGCCTGGGCGGACAGCACGGCCGCCGCCATGCAGGCCGTGCAGGGGCGCACAGCGCTGTTCTGCCGCGGTTCGCTGGCAGACTGGCTGATGTACAGCGGCGGCGCAGCGGCCGAAACGCTGTGCTGGCTGCCGGTCAAGTGCGACCTGGTCGAAAGCGACCTGGGCGAGACCGAATACAACCTGACCGGGCTGCTGAACTACCCCGTGCTGGCCGGGGAAGCCTGGCTGGCCGTGCCCGCCGGGGCGGACGAAGCCCGCACCGAGGCCGCAGCCGCCGCCATGCTGTGGCTGTACACCAGCCAGGCCGGGGAGGAAACGCTGACCCAGACGCTGGGGCTGGTAACGCCGTGGGGCACCGCCAGCAACGACACGCCGCTGACCGCGATGCAGGTCGAACAGGTGGGGGCGGGCATTTTGCCGGAGCCCGCGCTGGACACCGCCGCCGCGGCCGGCCTGGGCGAAGCGGCCCGCGCGCTGGCCCGGG
Organism: Candidatus Gemmiger stercoripullorum; assembly: GCA_019119365.1. Lineage (GTDB taxonomy): Bacteria > Bacillota > Clostridia > Oscillospirales > Ruminococcaceae > Gemmiger > Gemmiger stercoripullorum. The sequence goes on from DWXD01000046.1 coordinate 9,917, forward strand.
ACGAGGACGGCGCGCTGCGCACCCGCTTTACCGCCAGCCACCGCAGCGCCTGGCGCGAAGCCGCCATTGCGGCGCTGCAGCCGCCCGAAGCCCCCGAAACCACACAGGAATGACGGGATTTGGCAAAAGGTCCAACTTTCCACACCTGTACCCCCTATTCTTTCTACATGGCGGGGGGCTGAAAATTGCCGCGAAACGTGATATAATGCTGATAATTGAGCGGATGCGGCTGCCTGTGCAGCAAAAAGCGGCCGCATCGGGCTGTAACACAGCGCCATTTTTTGCAAGTGGAGGCGTAAACATGGAGTATACCCGTAAGCAACTGACGGCCGAGATCGCCGGTCTGCGGCAGCTGTTTGACGATGTGAAGCTGGTGGACGCGGCAGCCCACCAGGTGCTGGACCCCGAGACGCTGGAGCCCACCGGCCCCGCCGACGAAGTCCCCGTGCTGGACGAGCGCGGCCGCGCCTGGAAACCGCTGTTCCTGGAGGATACCACCTGCTTTACGCTGTACTGGAGCGTGCGCCCGGAAGGCCGCCCCTGCGTGCTGTGCGTGACCTATGACCTGCCCCACGCCGACGCGGGCAACACCCGCGAGGCCAACGCCTTCTACCGCCTGCTGACCCAGGCGCGCGACGAGATGTGCCACGACTATGTGACCGGCGTGTACAACCGCACCCACTTGGATTCGGCGTTCCGCGGGCATGTGTCCGCCGCCGCGCGCGACGGCGAAAAGGTCAGCGCCGCACTGGTGCGCGTCAACGAGTACGCCACGCTGTGCCGCAGCGAGAGCGTGGCCGCCGCCGACCGCTGCCTGAACACGGCCGCCGGTGTGCTGAGTCTGGCGCTGGACGGCATGGGCACCGAGACGACGCTGATCCGCCTGGAAGACGGCGTGTTCCTGGTGGTGGCGGTGGGCGTTTCGGCCCGCGAGCTGGAAAACTGCCTGCAGGAAGCGCTGCGCAACGCGCGCCGCAATTTCGGCATCACGCTGGCCCGCCGCGGCGAGTTCACGGCCACCGTGGCTTCGGCCGACTGGGTCGAGACCGGCAGCTGGGACCTGATGGTGAGCCTGGCCGAAAGCCGCCTGTACAACCCGTAACCTTTGCCCGGATAAGCAGACCCCCTGCTGCACATACTGTGGACGAACGAACGTTCCACACTGTGCAGAAGGGGGTTTTTGTATATGCAACCGGATACGAACCGCAGCCAGGCCGACAACGAAGCCATGCTGCAGGAGGTCGTACAGAACACCGAACTGGGCAAAAACACGCTGGAGGAGATCATGGGCCTGACCCATGACCAGGCGCTGAAGGACGAGATGATGCGCCAGCGCAACGCCTACCGCCGCCTGAACCAGAAAGCCCACACGGCGCTGGACGCCATCGGCTGCGAGGCCAAAGGCCAGAGCGCGGCCGCCCGCATGGGCGTGAGCATGGGTATCCGCACGCGCACGATGCTGGACAAAAGCACGCGCAACCTGGCCACGATGCTGGCCGAGGGCAGCGGCCAGGGCGTGATGGACTGCAAGCGCGCCGAGAGCGACTACCCGCTGGCCAGCCCCGGCGCGCACCGGCTGATGCAGGAGCTGTGCGATTTCCAGACCCGCGCCGAACAGACCTGGCGCAGCTTTATTTGACGCCGTGCCGCCGATTTTTTAAAAGATAACCGCCGGAACATTCTTTTTGAATTTACGGAGGTGCGGCGGGCGAAATCGCCCGCCCTACGGAACGAGGGGAAACATGGCGGCCAACCGGGAAAACGCTGCGGTGCAAACACCCGCGGGAGGGCCATGGCCCTCCCCTACAAACCGGGGCGAACATCGCGGCCAACCGGGAAAACGCGCCCCCAGGCGATACCGCAAACCCCTGTAGGGGCCGATTCCACTGTGCGCGCAGGCGCGTTTCGGAGGCCAAAGACCGTAAGGCCCGCCTCTCAGGCCGGAGCTATCGGCCCGGTTTGCGGCGGCGCAGGGTTCCGCGGGCGGGATAAATCCCGCCCCTACGAACAGATTTTATGTTTCGCGCCGGCAGGGATGGCCGCGGCCACCCGGGCGAACGTAGGGCGGGATGCCCTCATCCCGCCGGACCTTGCGGCAGCGCATGTTCCAACTTTGAAATCACCAAGGTGCGGCGGGCGAAATCGCCCGCCCTGCAGGGCAACCGGAAACGGCAGCCGAAGGGGAAACGGGCGGTTTTTCGACACGCCAAAACGGGAGGGGGCCTTATGGGCTCCCTCCCGTTTGTTTGTGTTTTGGGGCGTCAGCCGGTGACGGCGTACATCAGCGTCATCATGGCGATGCCGATGAGAATACTGATCGAGTTGATCTGGGCGGCGCGGGTGCCGTCGCCGCCCGCGTTGCGGGTCAGCAGCGGGGCGACGCTCGCGACCGGGGCCATCAGCAGCACGCAGAGCGCCTGGCGGATATCGGCGGCCAGCGGCAGCAGCCAGTACACCCCGGCGGCCAGCGCCAGCACCACACCGTAGCGCAGCGCAAAGAAGCGCGCCATTTCGCCAAGGTCCTTTTTGCCGAAGTTGATCTCGAACAGAATGCCGATGCTGAGCATGGCCAGGAAGGCGTTGGCGTTGGCGGTCACTTCGGCCAGGCGCAGCAGCGGCGCGGGCAGGCGGATGTGCAGCGCCGCCAGCGCCAGCATGATGAGGTAGGCGTCTGTCACCGGCGAGGTGAAGATCTTTTTCAGCAGCAGTTTGGCCGAAAAGCCGCCCCGCCCGGTGATGCCTTCGGCCATGCTGTAGCTGACGCCGTAGAGATAGATCGCCACGGCGATGTCAAACAGGCACAGGGCGGCAAAGCCGTCGGTGGAGATCAGGCCGGTGAGGAACGGGATCGCAAAATTGCCGACGTTGAAGCTGTTGGTGCTGAACAGGTAGACGAGTTTGCGCGGCGCGGGGGCGTTGCGGGCCACCGCCAGCCCGGCCGCCATCAGCACGGTGCAGGTGACGAAGCCGGTCAGAAAGCACCACAGGAAGGACGGCTGCAGTTCAAGGTCCTTGAGGCCGTTGACGGCCGTGGCGGGCATCGTGATGTAGAGGATGACCGATTTGAGGAAAGCCGAATCCTCAACGCGGAAGATGCCCGCGCGCTTGAAGCCGTATCCCACGCCCAACAGCAGCAGGTATACGAACGCCTGGGTCAGTACGTTGCTCACGGCTTACTCCTTGTTTTGGGCTTCGGGCAGGGCGGCGCGCAGCGCGGCCAGCAGGCCGGGCAGGGCGGCCGCCGCCTGGGCCCCGCCAAAGCTGGCCATCGCGCGCAGCGGCATTGCGTCCAGCATCTGCAGCCCGGCTTCCTCGGTGATGGCCGCGTTCTCGCCGCCGCCGTTCATGCCCAGCGCGCTGCCAAAGCTCTGCAGCACAGACTTCATCACCGGGGCGGTGCGCGCATCGCGCAGCAGGTCGCCCATGGCGGTGTTCTCGTCCACCGTCAGCGGGCGGCGGCGCGCGGTCTGGTAGTGCAGCGTCAGGCGGGCGGGGATGTTGCGGCTGGAATGGCCGATCAGCACGGTGTAATCGCCGGAGGCGGCGTACCAGCCGCCCATCTTTTCGTCATAGTAGCTCAGGTCGCGGGCGGTGAGCGTAAAGCTGACCTGCTTTTCCTCGCCGGGTTCCAGCGCCACCTTGGCAAAATGGCGCAGCTCTTTGGGCGGGCGGCCGGTCGTGCCGGTCTCGTCCGCAATGTACAGCTGCACGACCTCCTTGCCCGGGCGCGCGCCGGTGTTGCGCACCGTGACGGTCACGGTCACGCTGCCGTTTTCGTCCATCGTGTCGGCGGAGAGCGCCGCCGCCTTGTACACAAAGCCGGTGTAGGACAGCCCGTGCCCGAACGGCCAGCGCACCGGCATGCGGCGCGCGTCGTACCAGCGGTAGCCCACATAGACGCCCTCGCGGTAGTCGGCGGTGTGGCCGTCGCCGGGGAAATCGAGGTAGCAGGGGGTGTCCTCCAGCCGCAGCGGCCAACTTTCGGGCAGGCGGCCGCAGGGTTCGGCGTCGCCGTAGAGCAGCGCGTCGGCGGCGCGGCCGACGGCTTCGCCGCCGAGGTACATGCACAGGACGGCCGAGACTTCGTCCGCCCACGGGCATTCGACCGGGCTGCCGGTGTGCAGCACGACGACGGTGTTTTTCTGCACGGCGGCCACGCGGGAGATCAGGTTGTTCTGACAGTCGGGCAGGCGCATGTGCTTGCGGTCGTAGCCCTCGCTCTCAAAGCTGTCGGGCAGGCCCGCAAAGATGACGGCCACGTCGGCGGCCTCGGCGGCCTCGACAGCCCGGAGGAACTCGGCCTCCTCGCGCTGGTCGCGGTCGGTCGGGTAGCCCTCGACATATTCGACGGCGCGGCCGCGCGCGCGGGCCGCGTCGAGCGCGCTGTCGATGCGCCAGGAATTGACATGGCTGGACCCGCCGCCCTGGTAGCGCGGCGCGGCCGCAAAGCCGCCGATATACACGACCTTCTGCCCGGGGGCAAGGGGCAGCGCGCCGCGGTTCTGCAAAAGCACCGCGCACTCGGCGGCCATGGCGGCCGCGGTGTCGTGGTCGCGCGCAAGGTCGAGCTCGGGGGCCGGTTCGGCGGCGAGGTCGGCCCAGCGCAGCACAATGTTGAGCAGGCGGGCGACCGCCTTGTCAAGCACCGCCTCGGGCAGCGTGCCGTCCTTGACGGCGGCGACGATCTTCTGGTCGTTGACGCCGCCGCTGGCGGGCATCTCGAGTTCGCAGCCGGCCTTGAGCCCGGCGACACGGTCGGACACCGCGCCCCAGTCGGACATGACAAAACCGTCAAAGCCCCATTCATCGCGCAGGATGCGGGTCAGCAGCTCGTAGCTTTCGCCCGCATAGGTGCCGTTGATGAGGTTGTAGCTGTGCATGATGGTCCAGGGGCGGGCCTTCTTGACGGCGATCTCGAACGCGGGCAGGTAGATTTCGCGCAGCGTGCGCTCGGTCATGTTGGACGAGCAGGTCATGCGGCGGGTCTCCTGGTTGTTGGCCGCGAAATGCTTGGGCGAGGTGCCCACGCCCTGGCTCTGCACGCCGTTGATAAAGGCGGCGGACAGTTCGCCCGCAAGGGTCGGGTCCTCGGAATAATATTCAAAGTTGCGGCCGCACAGCGGGCTGCGCTTGATGTTGAGCGCCGGGCCCAGCACGACGCCGAGGCCGACGGCCTTGGCTTCTGCGCCGATGGTCTCGCCAAGGCGGCGCAGCAAATCGACGTCAAAGCTCGCGGCCGACGCGCACCCGGCCGGGAAGCAGACCGCCTTGATGCTGTCGTTGATGCCCTTGCCTTCCTCCTGCGTGCGCAGGCCGTGGGGGCCGTCCGATACCATCATGGCCGGGATGCCCAGGCGGCCGACGGCCTTGGTGTGCCAGAAATCCGCGCCGGAGCAAAGACCGGCTTTCTCCTCCAGCGTCATTTGGGAGATCAGTTCGGCAATATGGACAGGCATGAGATGCTCCTCCTTCAATTTTTTTGCAGCGGGCGGGCGCCCGCCTGCATTTTTGACCATTATACACCCTGGCGGGGCGGATTGGATAGATATTTTGTGAAAAATTACAACAAAAACTGTATTTTTCCGCCTTTTCGCACGCCCGGCGCGGGTATTTTTGTTCTTGCGCGGCGCACAGGTGGCCCCGGGGCGGGAACAAAACCGCAAAAAAATCTTGTCAAGCCGCCGCAAACGTGCTAACATAAAAACCGGTGACGAAACTTATATAAAGGAGTTGTTGTAACATGTCTATTCAGAACGCTTACCTGGCAAACGTTTACGCCGGGCTTGCCGAACGCAACGCCGAGCAGAAGGAATTCCTGCAGGCGGTGGACGAAGTTCTCGAAAGCCTGGAGCCGGTCGTTGCGGCCCGCCCCGAGATCGAGAAAAACGGCCTGATCGAGCGCCTGGTCGAACCGGAGCGCGTGGTCATGTTCCGCGTGCCCTGGGTGGACGATGCGGGCAAGGTGCAGGTCAACCGCGCTTACCGCGTGCAGTTCAACTCGGCCATCGGCCCCTACAAGGGCGGCCTGCGCTTCCACAAGAGCGTCAACCTGTCTGTTATCAAGTTCCTGGGCTTTGAGCAGATTTTCAAAAACAGCCTGACCGGCCTGCCCATGGGCGGCGGCAAGGGCGGCAGCGACTTTGACCCCCACGGCAAGAGCGACGGCGAGGTCATGCGCTTCTGCCAGAGCTTCATGACCGAGCTGTGCCGCCACATTGGCCCCGATACCGACGTGCCTGCGGGCGACATCGGCGTGGGCGGCCGTGAGATCGGCTTTATGTACGGCCAGTACAAGCGCATCCGCAACGAGTTCACCGGCGTGCTGACCGGCAAGGGCCTGACCTTTGGCGGCAGCCTGGCGCGCACCGAAGCCACCGGCTACGGCCTGTGCTACTTTGCGGACGAGATGCTCAAGGCCAACGGCAAGAGCTTTGACGGCGCGAAGGTCGTCATCTCCGGCTCCGGCAACGTTGCGATCTACGCGAACCAGAAGGCCACCCAGCTGGGCGGCAAGGTCATCGCGATGAGCGATTCCAACGGCTATATCGTCGACGAGAACGGCATCGACTACAAGGTGATGAAGGAGATCAAGGAGGTCAAGCGCGCGCGCATCAAGACCTACCTGGACTATGTGCCTTCCGCCAAGTATGTCGAGGGCAGCGCCGGTATCTGGAGCGTGCCCTGCGACATCGCCCTGCCCTGCGCGACCCAGAACGAACTGCCGCTCGAGGGCGCGAAGGCGCTGGTCGCGAACGGCTGCTATGCGGTGGCCGAAGGCGCGAACATGCCCTCCACCCCGGAGGCGGTCGCCTACCTGCAGGCCAACGGCGTGCTGTTCGCCCCGGCCAAGGCTTCCAACGCGGGCGGCGTCGCCACCAGCGGCCTGGAGATGAGCCAGAACTCCCTGCGCCTGGCCTGGACCTTTGACGAGGTCGACGCCCGCCTGCAGGGCATCATGAAGAACATCTATGCCAACGCCGCCCAGGCCGCCGAGACCTACGGCATGAAGGGCAACCTGGTCGCAGGCGCGAACATCGCCGGCTTCACCAAGGTCGCCGACGCCATGCTGGCGCAGGGCATCGTTTGATGTTCCGCCCCGCCCGCGCGGTTCGCGCAGGCAAATAACCACCCGTAAAGCGCATCCCCGCAGGGAGTTTTCCCTGCGGGGATGTTTTGTTTGGGGGCACAGCGTTGCCCCCGGTTTATGAGGAACGTTTTTCAATTCCTCATTCCCGATTTCTAATTTTTAATGTGTTCAAACCCTGCCCCACAGCGTTCTCACTCCTCCGCCCATCCTCTGGCGCGGTCGACGGCTTTGCGCCAACCGGCGCGCAGGGCGGCGCGCTGCGCTTGGGGCATCTGCGGGGTATACTGCCGGTCCAGCGTCCAACCGGCGCGGATCTCGCCGGTGTCCTTCCACACGCCGGTGGCAAGCCCGGCCAGATACGCCGCGCCCAGGGCGGTCGTCTCGCGGATCATCGGGCGGCGCAGCGTGCGGCCGATGATGTCCGCCTGGAACTGCATCAGGAAATTGTTGGCCGAAGCCCCGCCGTCCACCCGCAGCTCGCGCAGCGGCACCCCGGCGTCGGCCTCCATCGCGGTCAGCACATCGGCGGTCTGGTAGGCGATGGATTCCAGCGCCGCGCGGATGATATGGTTGCGCCCGGCCCCGCGCGTCAGCCCCACCAGCGCGCCGCGGGCGTACATGTCCCAGTACGGCGCACCCAGCCCGGTAAAGGCGGGCACCAGGTACACCCCGGCGCTGTCCGGCACTTTTTGGGCAAAATATTCGCTGTCGGCCGCTTCGGTGATCAGGTGCAGCTCATCCCGCAGCCACTGGACCACCGCCCCGGCCACAAACACGCTGCCTTCCAGCGCATACTGCACGCGCGGCCCGGGGCCGGCGGCAATGGTCGTCAGCAGCCCGTGGCGGCTGCGGTGCAGCGTTTCGCCGGTGTTCATCAGCAAAAAGCAGCCGGTGCCGTAGGTGTTTTTGGCCTCGCCTGCGGCAAAGCAGGTCTGGCCGAACAGCGCGGCCTGCTGGTCGCCCGCGATCCCGGCGATGGGGACCTCCACCCCTTGGATGTTCACCGTGCCGTACACCTCGCTGCACGGGCGCACGGCGGGCAGCATCGCCGCCGGGATGCCCAGGCGGCGGCAGATGCGCTCGTCCCAGCACAGGTTCTCGATGTCAAACAGCATCGTGCGGCTGGCGTTGGTGTAGTCGGTCACATGCACGGCCCCGCCGGTCAGCTTCCAGATCAGCCAGCTGTCCACCGTGCCGAACAAAAGCTCGCCCGCCTCGGCGCGGGCGCGCGCGCCCTCCACATGGTCAAGCACCCAGGCGATCTTGGTGGCCGAAAAATAGGCGTCGATCAAAAGCCCGGTGCGGTCCTTGACATAGGCGGTGAATTCCGCGTCCGCCTTGAGCTGCTCGCAGGTCTCGGCCGTGCGGCGGCACTGCCACACAATGGCGTTGTACACCGGGCGGCCGGTGGCTTTGTCCCACACGATGGCCGTCTCGCGCTGGTTGGTGATGCCAATGCCCGCAATGTCGCGCGGGTCCACGCCGGATTTGGCCAGCACCTCCATCATCACGCCATACTGGCTGGAATAGATCTCCATCGGGTCATGCTCGACCCAGCCGGGCTGCGGGTAAAGCTGGGCAAACTCCCGCTGGGCCATGGCCACCATGTTCTGCTGCGCGTCGAACAGGATGCAGCGGCTGCTGGTGGTGCCCTGGTCAAGGGCCAGAATGTATTTCATCGCGTGCGCCTCCCTGCGTGTGGATGTATAAAAACATTATCGCAGATGCCGCCCCGCGCTGTAAACCGTCAACCCGCCTAAAACCGCAGCCCCCATTGTGGCAAAATGCCGGAAACCGCCCCGGGGCGGCGCAAGCACCCGCGGGAGGGCCATGGCCCTCCCCTACAAACCGTGGCCAACGCCCGGCCAACCGGGACGGCCGCGGCCACCCGGGCAAACGTAGGGCGGGATGCCCTCATCCCGCCGGACCCCGCGGCGGTGCCCTCCTCCCTGCCGCACCCGGAAGCGGCATTTCAAGGCGGGGCAATCCCTCCGTCACGGCCTGCGGCCGCGCCACCTCCCTTTGACAAGGGAGGCAAATCTGCGGCAAAGCTGCGCCCAGCCGGGAAGGCCGCAGCTTTGCGTGATCGCAACCCCTGTAGGGGACGATGCTTGCATCGTCCCGGGCGATCCTGCGGCGGCGCCAACGTCCCCGGGCGGGATAAATCCCGCCCCTACGGCCCACGGCGAACGCCCGGCCAACCGGGACGGCCACGGCTGCCCGGGCAAACGTAGGGCGGGATGCCCTCATCCCGCCGGACCCCGCGGCGGCGCTCTCCTCCCTGCCGCACCCGGGAGCGGCATTTCAAGGCGGGGCAATCCCTCCGTCACGGCCTGCGGCCGTGCCACCTCCCTTTGACAAGGGAGGCAAATCTGCGGCAAACCTGCGCCCAGGCGGGAAGGCTGCAGCTTTGCGTGATCGCACCCCCCGTAGGGGACGATGCTTGCATCGTCCCGGGCGACCCTGCGGCGGCGCCAACGTCCCCGGGCGGGATAAATCCCGCCCCTACGGCCCACGGCGAACGCCCGGCCAACCGGGATAGCCGCAGCCATCCGGGCAAACGCAGGGCGGGATGCCCCCATCCCGCCGGACCCCGGGGCAGCGCTCTCCTCCCTGCCGCACCCGGGAGCGGCATTTCAAGGCGGGGCAATCCCTCCGTCACGGCCTGCGGCCGCGCCACCTCCCTTTGACAAGGGAGGCAAATCTGTGCTGGCCGGGAGGGTTCCCGGCCGTTTTTACGGTTCTGTCACTGTTTTTGCCGTTTCCCCGCCGGGCGCAGGGCCTGGTGGGCCAGCGCGCCCAGGGCCAGCAGCGTAGCCGGGGCGAGGGCGAAGTTCCACAGCATCGGCACCAGATGGGTGTGGATCTGGCAGTGCATTTTGGCCAGCGCCATCCAGCTGAGGGGCGCGAGCAGCGAAAGCCCCCACACGCTCGCCAGCGCCGGGAACAGCCCGGGGCCGCCGCGCCGCTTTTGCGCCAGCGCGTACAGCGCCAGCGCCGCCGCGCCGAGCACGACCAGCGCCAGCGGCGGCAGGGCCAGCGGGCCGAACTGCAGCACCGGGTCCTGCGAAAAGACATACTGCCCGATGACGGCCGGGATGCTCATTTCGCCGCCGACCGTGTGGCGGGTGGAGGCTTCGAGCACATTGGCCCAGGCCGCGCCCCAGCTGCCGAAATAGAGCCTGTTCTGCCACAGCCAGACGCCGAGCGCGGCCAGAACGCCGCCCACGGCGGCAAAGCCGGCGCCCGCCATGCGGCCGAACCAGCAGCGGGCGGGCTGGCGCGCCGCCAGCGCCTGCGCCCAGGCGGCGAGGAGCGGGATCTCGCAGAGGATGAGGAAGTCCGAAATGAACTCAAACCCGCACATGCAGCGCACAAGCACCGCCGCAAACACGAGCGCATACCCCCACGGCGGCACGCGGCCGCGGCGGCGGGCCAGCGCCCACACGGCCAGCCCGGCCAGCGCGGGCAGCAGCCAGGTCCAGGTGCACCAGTAGATGTCCTTCATGCCGCGCTGCAGCCAGGGCGAAAACACGGCCGCCGCCAGCCACCCCGCCCCGGCCAGCGGGCCGAACACGCGCCACGCGGCCCCGGCCAGCACAAGCGTGGCCGCGTAAAACAGCACGGCGTTGGTGGCGTACAGCATGCGCTCGCGCGCTTCGCCGCCCCTGGCAAACAGCGAATACACTTTGTTGAGGATGCCGAACGCCGCGCCCTGCAAACCGGTCTGGTGGCTGTAGCTGATGAACGTATCGGGGTCCGGCACGGCGTTTTCGCGGAAGAGATAGCGGTTGCCCGCCGTGTCGCCGTCCACCTCATAGGTGCCGAGAAAGCCGCCCGGCGCGCTCTGGACGTGCTGCATCTGCAAAATACGCCCGAACACAAGCGACTGGGAGGTATCGTCCCACAGGCCGGTGCGCCAGGTGTCCTGGTTGTGCAGCGCAAAGGTCAGCGCCAGGCTGAGCGCCAGCACGCAGGCCGCCGCCAGCAGCGCCCGCACCGCGGCGGGCAGGCGTTTCCAAAATGATTGCATAACGTTCCTTTTCTTAACGGTCCCACTTGTCGCACAGCGAGGCGATCTGGCTGGCGAAACGGGCCAGGTCCTTGTTGGCGCCGCCGCGGTTGTGTTCGATCACGACCATCAGGCGCTTGCCCATGTTGACCAGGCGCTCGAACGCCTGCGCCGCACGGCGGGACTTGTAGGTTTCGGCGGCCGGGTGGGGTTCGCGGTGGGTGAGCTTTTCGGTGTTGCCCTTGTCAAGGCAGCGCACCGCGCCGCCCGCCAGCTCGTACACCGCGCCGTTGTAGGGCGCTTCGGCGGCGTAGCCTTCGCCCTGCAGCTCTTTGGCAAACCCGGCGCAGACCTCGTCGTCGCCGTGGTTGACGAACACAAAGCCCGGCCGGGGCGCAAAGTGGTGCAGCCAGCGCAGCAGGCCTTCGTGGTCGGCGTGGCCGGACATGCCGGACATCTGCGCGATCTCGGCATTGACCTGCACTTCCTCGCCGAACAGCTTGACTTCGTCGGCGCCTTCGAGCAGCCTGCGGCCGAGCGACCCGGCCGCCTGGTAGCCGACGAACAGGATCGTGCATTCCTCGCGCCAGAGGTTGTGCTTGAGGTGGTGGCGGATGCGCCCGGCGTCGCACATGCCGGCGGCCGAAAGGATGACCTTGGGGTTCGGGTCGGCGTTGATGGCGACCGAGTCCTCCTTCGTTTCGCTGATGCGCAGGCCGGGGAACTGCAGCGGGTTCTGGCCGCTGCGCACAAGGTCGAGCGCTTCCTGGTCAAAGCATTCGCTGTAGTTTTCGCGGAAGATGGTCGTCGATTTGTTGGCCAGCGGGCTGTCGACATAGACCTCGAACTCGCCGTGGCCTTTGACGCGCCCCTCCGCCTTGATCTGGCGGATGAAGTAGAGCATTTCCTGCGTGCGGCCGACCGCAAAGCTGGGAATGATGACATTGCCGCCGCGGTCAAACGTGCGCTGGATGACGGCGGCCAGCTCGCCGACATAGTCCGGCTTGGGGCCGTGGGAGCGGTTTCCGTAGGTCGATTCCATCACGACGTAATCGGCCGTGGTCAGGTACTGCGGGTCGCGCAGCATGGGCTGGTTGCGGTTGCCGATATCGCCGGAAAACACGATGGTCTCGGTGCGGCCGTTTTCACGGATGCGCAGCGTGATGGAAGCGCTGCCCAGAAGATGGCCGACGTCGGTGAAGGTGGCCTCGACGCCGTCCAGCACCTCGACCGGTTTGCCGTAGGGCTGCGGGGCGAACTGCTCCATCACGGCCAGGGCGTCCTGCACGGTGTAGTCGGGTTCGACCGGTTCGCGGCCGCTGCGCTGGGCCTTGCGGTTCTTCCATTCGGCTTCCTGCTCCTGGATGTGGGCGGAATCCTCCAGCATGATATCGCACAGGTCGGTGGTGGCATCGGTGGCAAAGATGGGGCCGCGGAAACCGTTTTTGTACAGGTACGGCAGCCGCCCGGAATGGTCGATGTGCGCATGGGTGATGAGCACGGCTTCGATCTCGCCGGGGGCGCAGGGCAGGTCCTCGTTTTCATAGGTATCGCGCCCCTGCTCCATGCCGCAGTCCACAAGGAACCGGTGGCCTGCCGCCTCCACAAGCGTACAGCTGCCGGTAACTTCATGGGCGGCGCCCAAAAAGGTCAGCTTCATAGGTATGCCTCCTGCAAAAATATTCTTTCGCGCGCGGCCCGGCCGCGGCGTGGTTCCCTGCAAAGCGCCCGCACGCCCTTTCAGTTGCGGCCCGCGCCGTAGGTGGGGGCTTCTGGCAGAACAAAGGGCTCGGCAAAATTGTTGGTGCGGTCGTTGATGTTCATACGGATATTCCAGAACGCGTCGCCGTAGTCCTGCAATACCGTGTAATTCTGGTCGGGCAGCGTGCGCAGCGTCGCCGTGTCGGTGATGAGCAGCGCCGCGCCTTCGGCCTCATAGGGCACAAGGCTCTCCTGGTAGGTTTCCGCCACCGTGCCGCTGTCGATGAGCTGGGCGACGGCTTCGGCCGTCGTATAGACAAGCTGCAGCCGCTCGCCTGCGGGCAGCGCGGCGAGCAGTGCGCCGCGGGTGATTTCGCCCGGCTCCAGCTCCGCCGTGCCGCCCGCCAGCGCGGTCAGCGGCAGTTCGGCCGCCGCGCCGTTTTGCTGTTCGGCCAGCGGCAGCCAGGCATCCCGGCTGCCGTCAGCGTAGGCCAGCCAGACTTCGGCCACAAAGTTGCCCCAGCTGATCGTGCGCTGCGCCGCGGTGTTCTCCTCCATGGTGAACAGCTGCTGCGCGGCCACGCTTTCGTCGCCTGCCGCCAGCGCCGCAAGGTCCGCGGCCGTATCGTCATAGGCCTGCTGCGCTTCGGCCGAAAGGCCGTTCCGGCCGCTCTGCAGCGCGGCGGCCGTGCGCGTTCCGGCGTCGGCGGCCTGCACGCTGCCGTCCGGCGCAAAGGTCAGCTGCAAAGCGGCGACGCCTTCCAGACCGCCGCCCGCCTGCAGGATGAGCAGGCCGCGCTCGGTGCGGGTCTGTTCGTCGGGGTTGTTGGTGAGCACAGCGTTGACGCCCAGGTCCGCCAGCGCCCCGGCGTCGACAGCGCAGCCGGGCCCGGCGATGCAGACGATGGCCTGCGCGCCCTTGGCCCGCAGCGCCGCGACCTGCTCGTTCATGGTCCTTAACAGCGCGTCGGCGCTCTCGCCGCCCTGCGCATGGGCATAGTACCCCGCGCTGTCCAGCGTGAAGAAGCCGATCGTCTTGCCCGCGCGCTGCAGAACTTCCTGCAGGCCGTTGGTGATGCGGTTGCGGCTCCAGCTGGTGGAGCGGTAGAACAGCGGCGTGCCGTCCGCGTTTTGCAGCGAAGAAGCCAGCGAGGGCCCGCTTGTGACCATGGCGTCCTCAATGAGGCGTTCGGGGCCGAAGGCAAGGTCGGCGGCGTTGAACGCCTGCAGGTCGTACCCCGCGGCGTTGAAGGCGCTGAGCATGTCCATGCCGCCGGTCAGGCTGGTGTTGGCCGTGCCCTGCACGCTGCCGCCCACATCCAGCAGGATGCTGCCGCCGTCGCCCGCGTGCAGCGCGGCCACATCGGCCAGGCTGACGCTGCCGTTGTCCGTCGCGCCGTGCAGGTTGCCGGTGGCGTAGACATTGACCGTGACGGCCCCCACGTTGACCGTGACGGCGGCGCTGCGGCGGCCGTCGGCCAGCGTGGCGGTCACGGTGCAGCTGCCTTCGCCTTTGGCGGTGACGACGCCTTTTTTGCTGACGGCGGCGACGCTTTCATCGCTGGAGGCAAAGAAGATGCGCTGGCCGCCCTCATCCTCGGTGACGGCGTCGGTCGTGAGCGTGACTTTGTCCTTGACGTTGGGCAGCCAGAGGGTGTTTTCCCAGGTATCGTTCGTAAAGCTCGGTTCCGCCCCGCTGACTTTGGCGTCGGTGAAGCCGGTGATGAGCAGCTCCTCCATGCGGAAGTCCACATCCACCGTCTCGCTCTGCACGCCGTAGGGCGCGCCGGGCTCGGTGTAGCTGGCCTGCCACAGCGTGTAAGGGCCGGTGTAACCCAGGGTCGAGTTGAACCGCGCGATCCAGAAATTGTCGCGCCAGGCGTCGAACGCCGGGTCGGTCAGGCGGGCGCGGGTCCAGTTGAGCGAGGCGTAGATGCCCTGCTCGCCGGTGTAGCCGTAGCTTTCCAGCTGGTCGAAGAAAGCGGCGGTCAGCGCGGCCATTTCGTCCGGGAAAAGGCCGGTGATGTCGGGGTCTTCGAGGTCGTAGTAGACCGGCAGGCTGAGCTGGTAGGGCTTGGAGGTATAATCCTTGAGGCCCTCGTGGTCGGGGGCCTTGAGGCCGAGCAAGCGCGCAACGTGGTCGCCCTCGAGGCGGGCCTGTTCCTCGGTCGTCGCATAGGAATAGAGATAGGTGCCGAACGGGATGCCCAGGCGGGTGCACTCGTCGGCGTTATATTCCCAGTATTCGTCGTCCTGGGCATAGTCGCCCTCGCCGTTCCACTCGCTGCCGAAGCCGCAGCGGATGAGGGCGAACTCGACGCCGCTGGCCTGGGCTTTTTCCCAGTCGACCTGGCCCTGATATTTGGACACGTCGATGCCCTTGCTGGTCGCGGCCAGGATGGGCTCGCCCGCGTCGTTGAAGTAAAAGCCGTTTTCGTTTTTGGCCCAGGCGCCCGCGCTCTGGCCCACATCGGGCACGGCCGGGGCCTGGGGCCCGCGGTCCCGCCCGGCCAAAATGACGATGACGACGGTCAGCACGACCGCCAGCGCGCACACCGCCCCGAGGGCGATAGCGCGGCGGCGCGGCGCGGGCTTGCGCGGCGGGCGGCCGGGCGCGGGGGTGCGGGGCGCGGCCGGGCGCGGTTTTTTCCCGCCGGGGCGGGTGTAGGGCACACGATCGTTTTGCATATCCGTTTCCTTTTATGTTTTCCCGCCCGGGCGCGCCGGGCGCGGCGGGGTCTGTGTCGGTTTCATGCTTCTATGGTATCATTTTGGCAAAGAAATTACAATCATGTCCCGCCAGGAAGAATGTGTAAAAATTACAAAAGCCGCCCTTTTGTGCAAAAGGGCGGCGAAGGGTTCCCTACGGGGGTTTGCGGCAGCCGTGGGGCGCGCGGTCGGCCGCGGGGGTTGCGACCATTTAGCCTCCCTTGTCAAAGGGAGGTGGCACGGCCGCAGGCCGTGACGGAGGGATTGCCCTGCGGCGGGCTGCCGCTTGAAAAAACAGAAGTTTGCGGCGAAGCAATCCCTTCGATCTCCATTCTCGCCCCCTTTGACAGGGGGGCCTGTTGGGGTGCGCGCCGCCGCAGGGCCCGGCGGGATGAGGGCATCCCGCCCTACGTTTGCCCGGGCAGTCGCGGCCGCCCCGGTCGGCCGGGCGTTGGGCGTGGTTTGTAGGGGCGGGCCTTGGCCCTCCCACGGGCGTTCGCTGCACAGCAAGGTTCCCGGGCGGGATGAATCCCGCCCCTACGCCCAACCAATACGCCCGCCGCAAACATAGCGGGCCGCAACCGGCCCTACTGTAGCGCAAAGTATCCAAAATGTTTCTTGTCTTGGCAAAACACAGCTGTTAGACTAAAGGCAACAGGAACCCGTTTCTTCCTCAAGAAATTTCTTTATGAAAGGAGGCAAACTCAATGACTTGGGGCGAACAGCTGGCTGCGGCCCGCCGGGCGCGTGGCTTCACACAGGAGGGACTGGCCGAGCAGCTCGGCGTATCCCGCCAGGCGGTCGCCAAGTGGGAGCGTGACGACGCCCACCCCGGCCCCGCCAACGCCCGCGCACTGCGCGAACTGCTGGGCGAGGACTTCCCCGCGCCTCCCTTTCCCGCGTCTCCAACCCCCGAGCCGGCCGCACCAGCCCCGGCGGCGGGCATCCCTGCCGCCCCGCGGGCCAAACCCAAGCTGCCGCGCCGCTGGCTGGCCGCCGTGGGCGGGCTCAGCCTGCTTTGCTGCCTGCTCTCGCTTTTCAACTACCTGCTGGCGGCCAGCCTCGGTGTATGGCTGCTGAGCTTGACAGTGGTCGGCGCTGTGTTCGGGGCTGTTTTACTCACCGCGCGCGGACAAGACGTGCGGCCGGTGCTGAACCTGGGCGTCCGGGCGGTGGGCGCGGTGCTGGCGGCGTTGGCCGTCTCGGCCCTTTTCGCTTGGTTCGTCTGGGTGGGCAGGGCGCAATATCGCGTCACAGCGCTGGAGTCGCTCGATCCGGCCCTGCTCGCAACTTGTCCCGCGCTCTCGGCCTCGATCGAGGCAACGCTGCCGCCGGGCGAAGCCGAAGCGCTCGTCTACGGCGGCCCCGTCCCCACCGACGAAGGGATCGCCGCGCAGTATCTGCTTGTCACCCGCGGGCTTTCCGGCCCGCCCGCTGTGCGGCCCCGGCCGGCGCGCCACCGCTTTTCGTTGATCTGGCAGCCGGGCGGCGATGACCTGCAAGCCTACCTGCTTGAACTGCACGGCAAGCAGGACTTTGCGCTCGAACAGCGCATCGCCGGGCAAGAAGAACCGATCGGCATCGTTCCCGTCGCGCCGGACAGCCAGACCCAAACCGCATGGCAGACCGAAATCACCCATCTTTGGAAATAGGTTGTAAAAGCGCTGTGCAAACCCGCGGAAGTACAACTGCCACTTATTCTTACTCTTCAAGCGGAAATTCTGATTTTGGGAAAAAATCAACGGCGGTATGGCCGGGAATTATACGCACCGAGTGAATTTTAACGTTTTTGCAATTTCCCCCTGCAAATTTGCAATCATGTCTGCAAATGTGGAAAGTCAAACGCCTTCTGATTGTATACGATAAAGTTTTGATGAACTCCTACCAGGCAGGTAAAATAAAATTTACTATTTATTACGTTTTTTCTCCTATTGGCTAAATACCTAAATGGGCACGTTGCAGTTGTTTGTTCTGCAACGTGCCCGCAGTTTTGCCACAGTTTGCAGGAGGGCTTGCGCCGCCGCAGGGTCCGGCGGGATGAGGGCATCCCGCCCTACGTTTGCCCGGGTAGCTACGGCCATTCCGGTTGGCCGGGCGTTCGCCGTGGGCCGTAGGGGCGGGATTCATCCCGCCCGTGGGCATTTGCGCCGCCGCAAACCGGGCCGATATGGAATCGGCCCCTACAGAGGTTTGCGGCAGCCGTGGGGCATGCGGTTGGCCGCGGGGGGTGCGACCATTTAGCCTCCCTTGTCAAAGGGAGGTGGCACGGCCGCAGGCCGTGACGGAGGGATTGCCCTGCGGCGGGCTGCCGCTTGAAAAAGCGGAAGTTTGCGGCAAAGTAATCCCTTCGATCTTCGTTCTTGCCCCCTTTGACAAGGGGGGCTGTTGGGGTGCGCGCCGTCGCGGGGTCCGGCGGGATGAGGGCATCCCGCCCTACGTTTGCCCGGGCAGTCGCGGCCGCCCCGGTTAGCCGGGCGCTGGGCGTGGGCCGTAGGGGCGGGATTCATCCCGCCCGCAGGCGTTTGCACCGCCGCAAACCGGGCCGATATGGAATCGGCCCCTACAGGGGGTTGCGGCAGCCGTGGGGCATGCGGTTGGCCGCGGGGTGAGGGCATCCCGCCCTTACGGCTGCCCGGCGGGGACGCCTTCGGCCCAGGGTTCCCCGGCCAGGCGGGCCGCGTCGCTTGGGGCGAGCTCCATCCCCTTGAGCGCGCGGGCGGCCTCTTCGGCCAGGTCGCCGCGCATATAGGCAAAATTGCCGACAAGGTCCCAATCGACCGTTTCGGCGCGGCCGGTCTCGAGCCGGGCGAGATGGTCGCGCAGGCAGGCGCGCTCGATATCGGCGCAGCAGAGCAGGCTGAACGAAAGCGCCAGCGCCGCGGCCAGCACCCGCACGGCCGGGATGCGGCGGAACAGCCGCACAAGCGCAAGCACGCAGCCCAGCCCCAGCACGCCGAGCACCCAGGCCGACAGCACCCGCCGCGGCGTGAGGCCGTAGAGATGGATGTACAGCCCGAGCTTGGCGGCGGCAAGCGCCGCAAACGCCAGCCCGAACGCGCCGAACACACACAGCCCGGCGCGCTGGCGGCCGGGGGCGTCCGCCGGGCGCGCGCCGAAAAAGTGCACGGCGGCCAGCACCGCAAAATCAAGCAGCAGGATGCGGCACAGTTGCCAGAACCCTTCCACCGCAAAGCGGGAAACCTGCTGCGGCGCCAGCGGCGCGCCGAGAGCCGGGAGGAACTCCGCCACCTGCACGGCAAAAAAGAGGGCGTACACGGCGCACAGCCCGCCGACGGCCAGCTGGCCGGTGAGCGCGGGCAGCCGCGGCGCGCGGCCCAGGGCGCGGTAGACATCGCCTTCGGCCAGCGGCGGGCGGGTGCGGCGCAGTGCCCCGCCGACCAGCCCGAACAGCCAGGCCCCGACGGGCAGCGAGAGCAGCAGGGTGAAGATATCCCCCACCAGGCGCGCAAACTGCCGGTCGGACAGCTGCGGCCAGCGCAGCCAGCGGCCGATAAAAGCGCCGAACGCCGTGTCGGCGGCCGAAAGTTCCGCCAGCGCGTAGCCGCCCAGCGCCAGCGCCAGCAGGATACCGGCGGCGAGCTCCTGTCTGCGGCGGCGGGCCTGCGGGGTGCGGCG
Organism: Candidatus Gemmiger stercoripullorum; assembly: GCA_019119365.1. GTDB lineage: Bacteria > Bacillota > Clostridia > Oscillospirales > Ruminococcaceae > Gemmiger > Gemmiger stercoripullorum. The sequence continues at coordinate 29,062 of DWXD01000046.1, forward strand.
CTGCGCGCGGCCGCGCCGCCATGCGCCCAGCGCGCCTGCAAGGATGCGCGTGCGCAGGGCGATATCCGACCACGGCAGCGTGAACAGCCCGGCGATGCCGTCGGCCGCCAGCATCGCGTTGGCCCTGCCCGCGGCCTGCATGCCGGTGCGGGCCAGCACCCAATAGACGGCGGTCAGGTGCCAGGCCAGCAGCTGCCACAGCGCCAGTTCGCTGTGCAGGCCGTACAGCAGCATCGCCGCGCCCTGCAGCAGCCAGCATACGGCCCAAAACGGCGCGGCCACGGCCCCTCGGCGGCCGAGCGCGCGGGCAAACGCTTCGACGCCCGCAACGAACAGGACCGGGAAGGCCGCCCAGGCCCACTGATCCTGCTCGCTGCCGAGCGCAAGCACCCGCACATAAAACCAGCCGGCGGCATAGCTGGCCGCCAGCGCCGCCAGCCAGACGCGGCGGCGGGGCAGCGCCTGCCACAGCGTGGGGGCGGGTTCAGCTTTTTCCGGTAAAATGGGTGCAGGAGAATAGAGGGGACGCGGCGCGCCCTCTTTTTTTGACATTTCCATGGCAGATTCCTCTTGTATCGGTTATGTAGCGTCGTCCGGGGCGTATTCCAGAAGATCCCCGGGCTGGCAGTCCAGCGCCTTGCACAGCGCCTCCAGCGTGGAGAAGCGCACGGCCCTGGCCTTGTTGTTTTTGAGGATGGACAGATTGGCCGGGGTGATGCCGATGGCTTCGGCCAGCTCCCCTGCGCCGATGCGGCGCTTTGCCATCATCACGTCCAGATTGATGCGTATGGGCACGGCGCGCCTCCTTACACGGTATAGTCGAGTTCGTCCTGCATCTTGACGGCCTGCTCAAACGCATTTTTGAGCACATGGACGATCAGCGCCATGAACCCCGCGGCAATGCCCATGCAGGCAAACGGAAAGTAGAGCGCCGCCCCGGCCGGGACGCAGATGACGGCCGCCAGCGCGCAGCACCAGGCGATGCGCCGCAGCGCCTGCACGTTGGCGGGCACAAAAACGGCCCCCTGCCCCAGCCGGGCCAGCAGGCGCTCGAGCTGCCAGAGCATCCACAGCGCCAGCGCGGCCAGCACATAACCCAGCCCCAGCATGACCCCGCGCACCGCCGGGCCGGTGACAGCCACCCGGCCGCGGGCAATGAGCCAGTCGACAATGGCGGGCCCGGCCAGCGCGATCAGGATACAGGCGATAAACACCCCGCCCGTGACAAGGCGGGTGAGCAGGATGCTTTTGCGGTCGTCCCAAAAGCGTTTGGCGGTGATCTTTTGCGGCACGATACATTCCTCCCCTGATTTCATGATGTCAGCAGTATACCACAGGACATATCGTTTTGCAAGATGTTTTTATTATTTTTCAATATATTTTTTTCGTTTTTCAGGTGCGGCATCCAGCAAACCGCGGCGGCGGCAATACCACAGCCCGCCCAGCGCCAGCAGCGCGGCGGCGCTGGCCACCGCCGGGTAGCCCCAGGGCACGCCCGGGGCCAGCATATTCGGGAAATTCATGCCGTACCAGCCCGTGACAAGGTCCAGCGGCAAAAACACCGTGGCCACAACGGTCAGCCAGGTGGTGACGCGGGTCTGCCGCAGCTCGATGTTGGCATGGCAGACCTGCCACAGCTGCATCGTGTACTCGCGCAGCGTTTCGGCTTCGTCGCGCAGGCTGGCGGCGCGGGCGGCAAAGCGGCCCCAGGCGGCGCGCTCGGCGCGGGTCAGGCGGCGGGCAGGGTCCGCCTGCAGGTCCTGCGCCAGGCGGGCCAGCGCGGCCCAACCGCCGTGCAGCGCCGCCAGCGCGCGGCGCACCGCCAGCGCCCGCGCGCCAAAATCCTGCAGCTGGCCGCGGCCAAGCGCTTCCTCCAGGCGGTCCAGGCAGTCCTCCTGCCGCTGCAGGTCCGGGGCGGCGGTCTCGGCGGCCTGTTCCAGCAGGGCCAGCAGCGCCCCGGCCGGGGTGGGGGGCACGGCGGCCAGCGGCAGCCCGGCCAACGGCAGCGGGGTTTTGGCCGCCAGCCACAGCGCGCGCTCGCCCAGGCAGAAGGCAAAGCGCGCGCCGCCCGGCAGCCGGACCACCCCCTGGGTGCAGTCCGGGTAAACGGCGGTACGGCCGCGGCCCTGCGCCAGCCCGGCAAAGGCCGCCGCCTGCGGCAGCGCCGCCGCGGCGCGCGGCAGCTCCGCCCAGCACAAGACCCACACACCCCAGCCGCCGCCCGCGCCGGGGCGCAGGCGGCCGCCTGACAATGTGTAGCGCTGCATCTCTTCGTCCCCTCCCCTTTTTGCACAGTATGGCCCGCCGCAGGCAGAAAAAAACAGCGCCCGCGAGAAACACAGGCGCTGCAATGTAAAAATCAACGTTCGGCCGCTTCGGCAAGGGCGCGGGCCAGGCGGGGCGGGACATGGCGCTGGCTGCGCACGGCGGTAAGGCCCAGCTCCCGCAGTTTGGGCATCGGGAACGCATCCGGGGCATAGGTATGCAGCAGCCGCAGGCGCATGGCTCGGCGGATGCGCACCCGGCCTTCGTGTTCCAGCGGGATGTCCGCTTCCAGCACGCGGCAGCGGTAGAGCACGGCCGCCACCGGCGCGGCCATGTACAGGTAGACGATGTCCCCCGCCGCCACGCGGGCGGTCTGCTTCCACAGCAGCACCGGGTCGGCCGCAAAGGCGGCGGCGACATCGAAATAGCCCGGGTTGGCGGGCGCGACCCACACAGCCGGGCCCGCGGCGGGTTTGGGTTTCGGGCGCCGGGGGGCCGGGGCGGTGAGGCGGTAGCTCATCGCGAGCAGGTCCAGCGCCATGCCGCGCTCGACCGTGCCGTCCAGCAAAACGGACAGCCAGGTATCCTTGTTCATGTGGTAGGCGGGCAGGATGCCCGGGTTCAGGCGCAGCGAACCGGCCAGGGCGGGGTCGCACTTGACGTTGAGGATATCGGCCGCGCCCGCCCCCGGCAGCCCCAGGCGGGCGCGCGGCACCGTCATGAGCACAGCGTACCACCGGCGGCTGTCGGTATGGCGCAGCACGGCGTCGGACGGTGTATCCTGCCATAGATATTCCGGCTGCGTGCCGAAGGTTTCGGCCGCCGCGCGCAGAATTTCCGCGCGGGTGGCGGGCGTTTTGTTCTCCACAGGGCTCACCTCGCTGTCTTTTCCGGTGCGAACCAACACGCGACTTCCAAATGTTCTGTCTGCGGGAAGAGGTCGACAGGCTGGAAGGCGCGGGCGCGGTAGCCGTGGCGGGCGAACAGAGCGACATCGCGCGCGAGGGTATCCGGCCCGCAGCTGACGTAGACGACACGGCGCGGGGCCATGGCGGCGACGGCGGCGATGCACTCCGGCGTGCTGCCCGCGCGCGGCGGGTCAAGCAGGACGACGTCGGGGCGCAGGCCCTCGGCGGCGGCGCGGCGCATCCAGGGCGTGGCGTCGGCGCAGGCAAAGCGGGCGTTTTTGATGCCGTTGTGCGCGGCGTTGGCGCGCGCATCCTGCACGGCGGCGGGCGTCTGCTCCACGCCGTAGACCTGCGCCGCCCCGGCCGCGGCCGCGCACAGCCCGATGGTGCCGATGCCGCAGTAAGCGTCGACGACCGTCTCGCGCCCGGTCAGGCCCGCATAGGCCAGCGCCTGCGCGTAGAGGCGCTCGGTCTGGGCCGGGTTGACCTGGTAAAAGCTGCCGGGCGACAGCTTGAAGGTCAGCCCGCACAGCGTATCGGTGATGAAGCCCGGCCCGTACAGCGTGCGCACGTTGCGGCCCAGCACGGCGCTGGTGCGGCGCGGGTTGTGGTTGTGCACGACCGTTGTCACCCACGGCGCGGCCCGGCGCAGCTCCTCGACAAAGCGGCGGCTGCCGGGCAGGCGGTCGGACGCTGCGACCAGCACGACCATGACCTGCCCGCTGGCATGGCCCCAGCGCACAAGCAGATGGCGCACAAGGCCGGTCCCGCGGTCCTCGTCATACACGGGCCAGCGCACCGCGCGCACGGCGGCCACCGCCGCGGCGATGGTTTTGTCCAGAATCGGGGCTTGCAAAAGGCACCCGGCCGCAGGCAGCGGCAAAACCCTGTGCGTCCCCGCGGCGTAGATGCCTGCCACCGCCTGCCCGCCCTGCTGCGCAAAGCTGGCGATGGCCTTGTTGCGGTAGTGAAACGGGTCGTCCGCGCCCAAAACCGGCGCGACCGGCGCAAAGCGGGCGAACAGCGTTTCGGCCCGGCGCTGCTTGGCGGCGAGCTGCTGCGCGTACGGTACGCCCAGCTGCGGGCAGCCGCCGCAGCGGCGGGCCTGCAGGGGGCAGGCGGGTCTTGTCTGGGTCAAGTGCGTCACAGCCTTTCGACAAAAAGATGAGCGGAGGGGTTGCGGGGCGTGGTATACTGGAAATAAAGAGGGCGGCGCGCCCCGCCGCACCCCGCCCGCGGGGCTTATACAGAGCAGATCCGGGTAGAATTCTGCAAACGGAGGTTTTTTCTTATGAACGTACTTCTCATCAACGGCAGCCCGCATGCGAACGGCTGCACCGACGCGGCGCTGCGCGAGGTGGCGAAAGCGCTGAACGCCGACGGCATCGAGACGGCCATCTTCCACATCGGCGCGGCCCCGGTGGCCGGGTGCATCGGCTGCGGCGGCTGCGCCAAAACCGGGAAATGCGTGTTCGGCGGCCCGGTGGCCGATGTTGTCCCGCTGGCCGAAAAGGCGGACGGTTTTGTGTTCGGCGCGCCGGTGCACTATGCCACGGCGGCGGCCGGGATGCTGGGCTTTATGCACCGGCTGGCCTACAGCGCCGGGCGCACGCTGCGCCACAAACCCGCGGCGGTCGTGACCAGCGCGCGCCGCGCCGGGACCACCACGGCGCTGGAGGCGCTGGAAAAAGTGCCGCAGTACTTTGAGATGCCGCTGATCAGCTCGACCTACTGGCCGATGGTGCACGGTTCGAACGCCGCGCAGGTGGCCGAGGATGCCGAGGGCCTGCAGATCATGCGCAACCTGGGCCACAACATGGCCTGGATGCTGCGCTGCATTGAGGCAGGCCGCGCCGCGGGCATCGAACCGCCGCAGGCCGAGACCGGCGCCTGGACGAACTTTATCCGCTGAATCTGCCTTTTGGCCAAGATCCGCTTTCCGGCGCCCTGGGCATGCCCGGGGCGTTTTTGTTCATAACCGCCACAAACCCAGCAGCGCAAACCCGGCGGCAGCCGAAAGCGCGCCGAAGGCAAGCCCCGCCAGCACGTCGGACGGGTAATGCACGCCGGTCAGCACGCGGGTGGCGGCGATCAGGCAGGCCAGCGCCGCCAGCACGGCGGCCAGCGGCGCGCTGACAAACGCCGCCGCGACGGCGATGCCCGCCGCCGAAAAGCAGTGGCGGCTGGGGAAGCTCTGGCCGCGGGTCTGTTTGGGAAACAGCGGCGCAAAGCCCAGCGCCTCGTACGGGCGCGGGCGGTCGATGCAGCGGCGCAGCGCGGTGCCAAGCAGAAACACAGCCGCCGGGACCCCGGCTTCGGCCCAAAACAGCGGCTGCCGGGCCACGGCCAGCCACAAAAGCAGGCCGATGTACAGCGCATATACGCCCGCCACCGCCACTGCCGCCGCCGCGTGCAGCGCCGCTTTGGCGCGCGGGCGCGCCCCAAACCAGGCAAAGACCGCCTCGTACTGCTGCTTTTTCATTGCCGTCCCCTTCCCTGTTTTGCCAGCCTTCTCCCGTTTTCACTTATCTTTCAGCATAGCATCCGCGGCGCGGCTTGTCAAACGGCGGGCGGAACGGTATAATGGTGGCATGACCGCCGCGCCCGGGGCCCCCGCGCGCGGCCGGCGGGGGGTGTTTCTTTGTTCGGTTTTGCGAACTTTTTGCTGCTGGCGCTGTTTGCGGCAGCGGCGGCCGACCTGGTCCTGGCGCTGTGCGCCGCAAGCGCCGGGCCCGGGCGGGCCCGGCGCGCGCTGGGCTGGCTGTGGCGGGACGGGCATTTCCTGTTCGGCGGCTGGGGCGCGGCCTGGCGCGCGCGCGCCGGGGCGGCGCTGTTCACGGCCGGGCTGTGCTGCTACGAGGTCAGCGTTGTGTTCTGCAACAGCATGGCGCGCGAGGCCTGGGGCTGGGTGCAGGGCGCGCTGGCCCCGGCGCTGGACGCCGTCGCCTTCCTCTGTTTTGCCGCCAAAATCCTGCTGGGCACCCGCTACACCTGGCGGGAGCTGGGCGTGGCCGGGGCGCTGTATTTTATTGCGCGGTGGGTCCATTTCAACGCACACAACATCTGGTGGATCGGGCTCGTGTTTGCGGTGCTGGCCGCCAAGGACGTACAGCTGGAAAAGCCGCTGCAATGCTTTTTGCTGTCCGGCCTGGCCGCGCTGGCGCTGGTGATGAGTCTGAATGCCGCCGGGGCGCTGCCGCCCCCGCCGGAGCTGGCGGCCGAGCGCAATGTGACCGAGATCCGCGGCACCTATGGCTACGGCCACCCCAACACGTTCGGCGGGCTGGTGTTCGGCCTGACGCTGGCGTGGGGCATGCTGCGTGCGCGCCGCCCGCGCTGGATCGACGCGGGCCTCACGGCGGCCGTGGGCGTCTTTGTGCTGGTGGGCCCGGCTTCGCGCACGGCGGGGCTATCCTGCCTGGCGCTGGCGGCCGGGCTGGCTGTGTGCCGCCTGTGGGGCGCGCGGCCGCTGCCGCGCGCCGTGCCGTGGCTGTGCGCCGCCGCCGTGCCGCTGCTGGCGGCGGTGAGTTATCTTTTGCCGCTGGGTCTGGTCAAGGACGGCCCGCTGTGGGGGGACTTTGGCCCCGAATGGCTCGGGCGCATCGACTATGTACTGACCGGGCGGCTCTCGATGATCTGGATGGCCTACCGCCTGCTGGATGTCAAGATCGCCGGGCAGGTGGTCGGGACCTGGCCTTCGGTAGACAACAGCTTTGTGTTCACGCTGTACCAGTTCGGCCCGGTGGTGGCCGTGCTGCTGGCGGCCGGGCTGATCGCGGCGCTGTGGGGCTACGCGCGGCGCCAGCGGCGCGTGGAAGCGCTGTGCCTGCTGGTCATGCTGGCGTATGCGTTTATGGAATGCCAGAGCTTCCACCTGACGACCAACCCCGCGGCGCTGCTGCTGGCCGGGGTGGTGTTTGTCCAGCCGCCGCGGCAGTGGGCGGGCGTATGCGGCAAAGAGGCGGAGATCCCGCCGGCATAAAACCACAGTATCAATTACAAAAAGGCAGAGGCCCGGGAACGGGTCTCTGCCTTTTTGCTTTCACTCAACAGGGCGCGGGCGGCAGCCGGTTTTGGCAAACGGGCTTTCTCAGAAGCCCATCTTTTTGTAAAACGGGGTGCAGTCCAGCGTGGCGAAGTAATCGGCCGGGGTCTCGGCGCGGCGGATCAGCTCGTGGCTGCCGTCCTCGTGCAGCAGCACCTCGGCGCTGCGCAGCTTACCGTTATAGTTGTAGCCCATCGAGAAGCCGTGCGCGCCGGTGTCATGGATGAACAGCACGTCGCCGCGGTCGATTTTGGGCAGGGCGCGGTCGATGGCAAACTTGTCGTTGTTCTCGCACAGGCCGCCCACGATATCGTAGACATGGTCGGCGGGGGCAGTCTCCTTGCCCAGCACCGTGATGTGGTGGTACGCGCCGTACATGGCCGGGCGCATGAGGTTGGCCGCGCAGGCGTCGACGCCGATATATTCCTTGTAGATATGCTTTTCGTGGATGGCCGTCGTGACCAGCGCGCCGTAGGGGCCGAGCATATAGCGGCCCATCTCGGTATAAATGGCGACGTCGCCCATACCGGCGGGCACAAGGATGTCCTCATACTGTTTGCGCACGCCCTCGCCGATGGCAAAGATATCGTTCGCGCGCTGGCCGGGCTGATACGGGATGCCGACGCCGCCCGACAGGTTGATGAAACCGATGTGTGCGCCGGTCTTTTCGTGCAGGCGCACGGCCAGGCGGAACAGCACACCGGCCAGCTCGGGGTAGTAGTCGTCGGTGACGGTGTTGCTGGCGAGGAAGGCATGGATACCGAACTCCTTCGCGCCTTTTTGCAGCAGGCGGGTATACGCTTCGGCCATCTGGTCCTCGGTCATGCCGTATTTGGAATCGCCGGGGTTGTCCATGATGCCGTTGCCAAGTTCGAACACGCCGCCGGGGTTGTAGCGGCAGCTGATGACGGGCGGGATGCCCGCGACCCGTTCAAGGAAATCGACGTGGGTCAGATCGTCCAGGTTGATGACGGCCTGCAGGTCCCAGGCTTTGCGCATGTCCTCGGCCGGGGTCTCGTTGGAGGAGAACATGATATCGCGGCCGCGGAAATCACACGCCTCGCTGAGCTGCAGCTCGGTATAGCTCGAGCAGTCGACGCCGCAGCCCTCCTCCTGCAGGATCTTGAGCAGGTAGGGGTTGGGGGTGGCTTTGACGGCGAAATATTCTTTGTAGCCGGGGTTCCAGGCGAACGCCTGCTGTACGCGGCGGGCGTTTTCGCGGATGGCTTTTTCGTCATAGATGTGGAACGGGGTGGGCACATCGGCCATGATGGCCTGCGCCTGTTCCAGCGTGATAAACGGCTTTTTTTCGTTGGTCATGGGGTCAGACATCCTTTCCTTGCTCTGCGCCCCGCGGGCGCTTCCCTCTATGCCGCGGCCGGGCGTGTTTGAAGGCTCAAACCCGCCCAAAGCGAAATTTTATGCACGGCTGGGTATTATTATACATCTTCCGGCGCGGCAGGGCAAGGGGGGGCAGGCGGATGTCAGCAGGCTTTGGGGCGGTGGCCGGCGGGGTCTGCGGCCGGCCGGACATGCACCGTGGCCGGGGCCGGGGTTGCAGCCGGGGCGGCGGCCTCGCCCGAAACCGGGGCGGGCGTTTCGGCGGGGTCTGCCAGCCCGAGCTTGTGCAGCGCGGCCAGGCGGCGGGCATGCATGCGGTTTTGCAGCGTGCGCATCGTCCAGCGGTAGGCCGGGTACAGGAACACGCAGGCCAGCGTCCAGGCACAGGGGTTGGACAGGCGCGCGCCGGTAAAGCCGAGCAGCGGCACCATCGTGACAGCCACCAGCGTGCGGCCCACCATCTCGGCCACACCGGCCATCATCGCCAGGCCGGAATAGCCGAGCCCCTGGATGACATAGCGCCACACAACGAGCGCGCCGAGCGGGATGAAGAACAGGCTGTTGGCAAACATATACTGCTGCGCCATCGCAACGATCTCCACCTCGGTGCGGGTGTCCAGGAACAGGCCGAAGATCGTAACGTCAAAGAAGCGCAGGCCCACGAACGCCGCCACCGAATAGACCACGCAGATACCCAGCGCGCAGCGCACGCCGCGGCGCACGCGGTCCAGGCGGGAAGCGCCGAGGTTCTGCCCCGCAAAGGTCGCCATGGCGGTGCCGGTGCTTTCTAGCGGCACGCTCATGAGGTTCTGGGTCTTGCCGGCCGCCGTGACAGCCGCCACGGCGGTGGAGCCCAGCTGGTTGACGGCGCTCTGGATCATGACGCTGCCGACGGCCGTGATCGTGCACTGCAGGCCCATGGGCAGGCCCATGGCCGAAAGCTGGCGGCAGAGCGCGGCGTCGGGGCGGCTTTCGCCGGGCTGCATCTTGAGCATCGTAAACCGGCGCAGCATATAGACAAGGCTGGCGACGCCCGAAATGGCCTGCGAAAGGTTGGTCGCAAGCGCCGCGCCGAGCACGCCCATATCAAACGAGATGATAAAGTAAAGGTCCAGCCCGACGTTGAGCACGCTGGTCAAAACAAGAAAATACAGCGGGGTCTTGCTGTCGCCCAGCGCGCGCATGATGGCGGCGACCATGTTGTACAAAAACACGAACGGGATGCCCGCAAAGATCCAGCCGATATAGGTGCAGGAGTTTTCGATGATGTCGGACGGGGTCTGCATCAGCTGCATGATGGGGCGGGTCAGCGCGACGGTGGACACCGTGAGCACAACGCCCCACCCCACGCACAGCCAGGCCGCGTTGGCCACCCGGCGGCGCATGAGCACCATGTCCCGCGCGCCGAACGCCTGCGCGATGGGGATGGCAAACCCGTTGCAGATGCCGATGACGAAACCGAGGATCAGGTAGTTCACCGACCCGGTGGCGCCGACGGCCGCCAGCGCGCTGACGCCGACAAAGCGGCCGACGATGATCGTGTCGGCCAGTGAATAGAACTGCTGGAACAGGTTGCCCAGCATCAGCGGCAGCATGAACAGCATGATGACCTTGAACGGCGAGCCGCTGGTCAGATCCTTTGTCATAACAAATCCTCCCCCTGTTCCCCAAAGCTTTGCAGGCGCGGCGACCGCGCCCTCTATTGCGCGGTGCTGCGTCTGTTTTTGTGTTTTGCCTGCCGGGCTGACGCCCGTGTCTTTTTGAGGAACGGAGTTTATTATACTACCGCCGCGCAGAAAATCAAGCGAGGGAAACAATTATTTTTCTGGGCGTTTTTTGCACTGGGCGGCGGCGCGAAAACCGCCGCCTCCCCGGGTGGGGAAAGCGGCGGTTTTCCGGCTTTTTTCAGCTTTCTTTTTCAGTTTTCTTTTTTGGGCATGCGCAGCAGGCTGCAGGGCATCAGCGGGGTCTCGCAGGGGATGGAGAACGCCATCATCGGGTGCGGGGTCGCCTGGATGGCCGCGCCGTCCGCATCGCGTATCCAGTCCGGCGTCAGCGTGCAGATCGTGCCGTCCGGCTGCAGGACTTCGAGCGTATCACCCAGGCTGAATTTGCCGCGCTGGGTGCAGCGCGCGACGCCGTCTTCCCACGAATCGACCGTGCCGATGAAATCCCACGGGCGCACATAGGTGTGGCTGGGGGTCTGCAGCGCCTGCTCTTTGCCAAAGTAGAACCCCGGCGAATAGTGGCGGTGGCTGGTGCGGTCCAGCTCGTCAAAGACATCGGCGGGCAGCTCGAAAGCGTCGGCGGCCGGGTCGGCCAGGTAGTGGTCCAGCGCGCGGCGGTAGGCGCTTGTGACCGAGGCGACGTAGTAAAACGTCTTGGCGCGGCCTTCGATCTTGAGCGAATCGACGCCCGCCTGGCAGACCAGGTCGATGAACGGCGCGGTGCACAGGTCGTTGGCGTTCAGGATGTAGCTGCCGTCCTGATTTTCACCGATCTCCATATACTGGCCGGGGCGGCGCTCCTCCACCAGATAATACTTCCAGCGGCAGGGCTGGGCGCACTCGCCGCGGTTGCCGCTGCGGCCGGTCATGTAGCTGGACAGCAGGCAGCGGCCGGACACGCTCATGCACATGGCGCCGTGGACGAACGCTTCCAGTTCAAGCTCCGGCGGCGCGTGGTCGCGGATCTGGGCGATGTCGGGCAGGCTCAGCTCCCGCGCAAGCACGACCCGCTTGACGCCGAGCTCATAGGCGGCCGCGGCGGCGGCATAGTTGGCGATGCCCGCCTGGGTGGAAAAGTGGATGTCAACGCCGGGGGCATATTTCTGCGCAAGGCGCAGCACGCCGAGGTCCGCGATGATGAAGGCGTCCACCCCGGCGGCGGCCGCCTGCTCGATGGCGGCGGGCAGGCGGGCCAGCTCCTCGTTGGTGGGCAGCGTGTTGAGCGTGAGGTAGACGCGGCGGCCGCGCGCATGGGCGAAGATGCAGCCCTCCTGCAGTTCCGCGGCCGTAAAGTTGGGCGGCGCGGCGCGCATGCCGAACTCCGGCAGCGCGCAGTAGACGGCGTCCGCGCCGTAGAGCACCGCATATTTCAGTGTTTCCAGGCTGCCCGCGGGGGACAGCAGTTCGGGCTGTTGCAGCATAGATCGTTCCTTTTCATGTATCCGCCGCGCTTTTTTTGGCGCCGGAGGGTGAAAGCTGGCGGGCCTGCGGCTGCAGGCCCGCCAGACGGTTTACCAGCCGGCTTCAGCGACGTTGGCGCTGTGTTCGTCGGCGGTCTTGGCGTAGAAATATTCGCCGGGGTGGTCGCCCGCCGGGTTGCCGGTCACAAAGAAGTAGTAGCCTTCGGCCATGAACTCCTCGTCCGGGTTGAGCGCGGCGTCAATGGCCGCAAAGCCCGGGTTGGAGATTGGCCCGGCCGGCAGGCCGCTGATGCGGTAGGTGTCGTAGGCGTTGAGCACATCCTCCGGGATGGCGCCGGCCTGCGGCCAGCCCATATACTCGGCCGTGGGCGAGTTCCAGAGGTAGTTGTTCTCGACATCCTGCGTGATATAGCTGCAGGCGTTGGATTCCAGCATGTGGCCGCTCCACAGCGGGTCGTCCGATTCCAGACGGTTGTGGAAGCAGGCGCTGACCTTGTAGTCCTCCTCCGGCACGCCGGCCTCCTCCTGGATAAAGGAGGCAAGGATCACGGCGTCGTCCAGCGTCGTGCCCTTCTCGGCCACCGTGGCCATCAGGTCGGCGGTCTCGGCGTCGAATTGGGCGTAGAGGGTGTCGACGATCTCATACACCGTGGCGTCGGTGAAGAACTCATAGGTCTCGGGGAAGAGATAGCCCTCGCACTTGAACAGGCGGTCGGGGTTATCGGGGATCTGGTTCCAGAATTCATACTGGCTGAAGTCCGAACCGTCCGTCCCGTTGGCGCAGTCGAGGAAGGTCTCGACGCTGTCCACCAGGCCCTGGTCCACAAACAGCTGCGCCACAGCCACGGCGGTGGTGCCTTCCGGGATGGTGACGCGGGTGGTCTGGCGGCGGACCTTCTGCTCGGACAGGGCGGTGATGATATCGTTGTAGCCCATGCCGGGGTAGAGCTCAAAGTCGCCGTACTGCAGGCCCTCGGCCCGGCCGCTGTACTGGGTGTAGTAGCGGAACAGCCAGCCGTGCTGCACAATGCCGCTGCTTTCCAGCTGCGCGGCAATGTCCGCCACCGAGGACCCCTGTTCGATCGTGATGGTCTGGATCTCGCCGTTTTCCCCGGCGCCGTCCACTTCCTGGTAGAGCTTGAGCAGCTGCCAGCCGCCGTAGGCGACCAGCGCCAGCATGACCAGCACGATCACAAGGCCGATGGGGAAACGGCGGCGGCGCACCGGGGTTTCGTCCTCTTCCTCCTGCGGCTCCGGCTGCGGGCGGGCGTCCATGAACGCTTTGTCCTGGTCCACGTCGTAGGCTTTGCGGCGCGGGGGGGCGGGGATGTCCGCCCCGGCCGGGGCCTGCGGCGCTTCGGCCGGGGTCTTTGGGGCGGCGGGGGCCTTCGGCGTTTCGGCCGGGGTCTCGGGGGCGGCGGGCTGTGCGCCGCGGCGGTAGACCTGGCGCTCCTCGCCAGGGGCGCGGCCGGTATCGCGGTTGATCTTCATGGGGTACTCTCCTTTTGCGGGCGGGTCCGCCCTCTTTTTCTTTTCCGTTTGATGGGGAATTTATTCCAGCAGACGGAAATAGACGTCTGTCACGGGGAAACGTTCTTTCAAAAAGCAGACCATGCCGTAGCCGCAGCGCTTGCCTGCGCCCAGGTACAGCGTCTGGTTTTCGGCCAGCAGGATGCTGGCGCGCACCGCGCCGGTCTTTTCCCGCGCGGCCTGCAGCAGCACGTCGGCGCAGTGGTCGTTGTCGGCCTGCAGTTCCAGCACATGCAACGTATCGCCCTGCAGGAAGTAAAGGCCGTAACCGCGCGGGTTGGAAACGATGGTCATGCCGCGTCGGTACAGCCGCGTGACCATCTCCGCCATGGCGGGTTCAGGCAGCTGGACACAGGCGGGCTGATAGTGCAGGCGAGCGTCCAGCAGGCGGCGCACGGTGAGCGCATCAAACGAAGCCTGCGCCAAAATCGAGCGCTGCACCGGCCTGCGCACCACGCGCAGCGGGAACGCGCTCTGGAAGCCGACGCCCTCTAGCGCGCGGGAAGCGCGGGACGCGCCCGGCGCGGTGACGGCGAAATCGTAGCCGCTCTGGGCATAGGCGCGCAGGCAGACGGACATCAGGTTTTTCATCACGCCGCGGCCGCGCGCTTCGGGCCGGGTGAGCATGCCGCTGAACCAGACGCCGCGGCGGCGGCCGCAGTCGACCGGGACAGCCCCCAGCAGCGCCAGGGGTTCGCCGCCGCGCTCCAGAACAAGCACATTGTCCAGCCCGGCAATGTGCTGCAGCCAGCCGCGCGCCTCGGCCTCATCGGTGCCGAAAGCCTCCGCGCGCAGCGCCGCCAGGGCGGGCAGGTCCGCGCTGTGCGCGCGGCGCAGTGTCGTGCCCATGCGCGTCGCCCCCTTCCCCTGCCATTTTACAGAATATCGCCGAGCTGCGCAAGTACTTCGGCGTGGATATCTTCCGGCGTGCGCATGATTTTTTTCCCGTTTTCCTCGCGCGTGCAGTCGATGCGCCGCCAGCCCAGCTTGTGCGCGCAGTATTCGGCCGCGGCGCGGGAGCGGGCCAGGTATTCGGTATCTTTTTCCTGAATATCCATTTTGGCGGCGTCGCCATGGTAACGCGCGGCCAGCAGCCCCTGCGAGACTTCGACATCGACCGAGAGGTAGACGACGGCGTCGGGCGCGGGGATGCCCATTTTTTTGTACTCAAAGTCGAACAGCCAGTCCAAAAAGCCGTCCCAGTGCATGGGCGGCAGCTTGGAGCACTGGTGCACGGCGTTGCTGGTCGTGTAGCGGTCGGAGACAACCAGGCCGCCGGTGCGGTAGAATTCGCCCCAATCGGTCTTGTAGCTGGCAAAGCGGTCGACGGCGTAGAAGGTCGAAGCCGCATAGGCGTTGACGTCGTCCGGGCGCTGGCCGAACCGCCCCGAAAGATACATGCGCACCAGGGCGGAGGAATCGCTCTCGTAGTCGGGGAAAGTGATCTGCCGCAGGTCGGCGCCGCGCGCGCGCAGCGCCTGGCAGAGCAGGTTGGTCTGGGTGCCTTTGCCGGAACCGTCCAGCCCTTCAAAGATAATCAGCTTACCCATGCAGCGCGTCCTCCCTGAGTGTTTTGTATTTGTCCCGCACGGTCTGCTGGCGGCCGCAGCACATGGCGCCTTCGGGGCACGGGCCGGTCAGGCAGCGCGGCCCGGCCGCCGCAAAGATATGCGGGGCCAGCGGCAGCACCAGCCGGAGCATCTCGTCGGCTACGGCGCGGATCTCCCACTGGGCGCGCTCGCAGCAGCGCAGGTTGAAGAAGTTGAGCAGGCTGCGGCAGTTCATGGTCATGACCATCTTGGTCTCGCAGGCGTTGGGCAGCACAAAGCGCGCGTCCTCGTTGGCCTGCTTGGACGCTTTGGCGCGGGCGGCCTTTTCGTCAAGGCCCGCGGCCGCAAGGCGCGCGGTGTGCGCGTCCTCCAGCGTGTGCACAAGGTCCAGGTATTTTTGGGCGTCGGCGTTCATCGCGTCGATGAACTGCCGCTTTGCCGCGGGGATGGCCTCGATCTCCGGCGGGATGACATAGCGGAAGTCCTCCAGCCGGACATAGCGCTGGCTCTGCACGCTGAAGCTGGCGATGCGGTGCCGCGTGACCTGCGCGAGGAACGTGCGGCTGACCCCCTCGATGCCGAAGGTGAAGCTGGCGTGCTCGATGGGGCTGGCGTGGCCGAGGTCGGACAGGCGCTGCAGGAACGCGGCGGTTTTTTCGGGCGTCAGGCCCTCGAGCAGCGTTTCGATGTGCGCGTCGGAGTAGCAGAGCTTGGCCGCCGCGGCGATGGTGCGCTCGGGGTCGTTGGTGTGGGCGATCAGTTTGACCAGCATGGTGTTTCCTCCCGTCTTATTCCGCCGTACACTTGGTCATCGGCGCATAGTTGGCAAGCGTCTTTTTGACGCCGACGCGGTCGAACTGGACCTCCACGAGGCTGTCGCCCGCCATCGGCGTGACCTTGAGGACCTTGCCGCGGCCGAACACCTTGTGCTCGACAAGGTCGCCGGGCGCGTACCCGGCCGTCTTTTTGGCCGCGGCGGGCTTGGCGTCCAGCAGGGTCGAGCTGCCCGCCCCGGCTGCGGCGGCGCGGCTCTGGGAAGACCCGTACCCCGCGCCGAAACCGCCGCCCGGCACCGTGCGCGCGCCGCCGGCGCCGCGCGGGCTTTCGTGCCCGCCGCTGGCGGCAAAGCCGCTGCGCCCGCCGTACCGGCTGCCGAAGCCGCCGTTGTATTCGCTGTTCAGGTACCCGCGCGACGCGCCGGAATACCCGCTGCGCCCGCCGGGCACATGGGCGCTGTAGCTGCCGTAGCCCGCGCCGAAACCGCCCCCAAAGGCAAGTTCCGGGCTTTCGCTTTCTTCCAGCACGCCGGGGTCGATCTCGCTCAAAAAGCAGGACGGCGGGTTGCGCTGGGTGCGGCCGAAGATCATGCGGCTGCGGGAGGAAGAGAGATACAGCTCTTTTTTGGCGCGCGTGATGCCGACATAGCACAGGCGGCGCTCCTCCTCCATGTCTTCCTCGTTGTAGCGCGCGAGGTCGCCGGGGAAAACGCCGTCCTCCATGCCGATGAGAAAGACATACGGGAACTCGAGCCCCTTGGCACTGTGGATGGTCATGAGCGTGACCGAATCGGCGTCCTCGTCGTAGGAATCGAGGTCAGAGATCAGCGCGACTTCCTCCAGGAAACCGGCCAGCGTCGCGTCCTCGCCGTTCTGGTCGGCGTAGGTCTTGACCGAGCTGACCAGCTGGCCCAGGTTCTCAAGCCGCGTCTCGCCTTCTTCCTTCTGCGCTTTGAGCATCGCCTCGTAGCCGGTTTTGCGGATGACCTCGCCCGCAAATTCGTCCAGCGGCAGCGTGATGGCAAGGTCGCACAGCTCGCGGTACATTTCATAAAATGCGTTCAGCGGCCCGGCCGCGCGCGCCAGCGCCGGGTAGGTCGAGGCTTCGGCAATGACCTGCAGCATCGAAGCGCCGCGCCCGGCGGCCAGCTCGGCGATCTTGTCGACCGTCGTCGGGCCGATCTTGCGGGCGGGCTCGTTGATGATGCGGCGCAGGCGCACGTCGTCGCGCGGGTTGGAGATGACGGCCAGGTAGGAGTTGATGTCCTTGACCTCCTTGCGGTCAAAGAAGCGCTGGCCGCCGACGATGCGGTACGGGATGCCCGCGCGGGCAAAGTAGGTTTCAACAGGGTTGGACTGCGCGTTCATGCGGTAGAGCACGGCGTGGTCGCGCAGGCGCGCGCCCGCGCGCAGGTTCTCGCCGATGACTTCGGCGATGTGGCTGGCTTCGTCCTGCTCGCTCGAAGCGGTATAGTGGTGGACCTTGTCGCCGTCGCCGTTTTCGGTCCACAGCGTTTTGCCCTTGCGGCCGTTGTTGTTCTGGATCACGCTGTTGGCGGCGTTCAGGATGTTGGAGGTCGAGCGGTAGTTCTGCTCCAGCCGGATGGTCTGCGCGCCGCGGAAGACCTGCTCGAAGTTGAGGATGTTCTCGATGGTCGCGCCGCGGAACTTGTAGATGGACTGGTCGTCGTCGCCGACAACGCAGACGTTGTTGGTCCCGCCGGCCAGCAGCCGCACCAGATGGAACTGGGCGATGCTCGTGTCCTGGTATTCGTCCACCACGACGTAGCGGAACTTGTTCTGGTAGTATTCCCGCGCTTCGGCGTTGTTTTTGAGCATCTGCACGGTGTAAAAGATCAGGTCGTCGAAATCCATGGCCCCGGCGCTTTTGAGCCGCGCGGCGTAGGCCGTGTAAATTTTGCTGACCAGCGCGGCCTTGGTGTCGGACGGGGCTTCGGCCGCGACGTCGGCGGCCGAGAGCAGCTTGTCCTTGTAGCCGCTGATGCGCGCGATGGCGGACTTGGGCGGCAGGAACTTGTCGTCGATGAGCAGTTCTTTATAGATCTGCTTGATCACGCGCAGCTGGTCGTCGGCATCGTAGATCGTAAAGCTTTTGGGGAACCCGATGCGCTCGGCGTCGCGGCGCAGGATGCGCACGCAGGCCGAATGGAAGGTCGAGGCGTTGACGTCGCCGCCGACCGTGTCGCCCAGCATCGCCTTGAGGCGGTCCTTGAGCTCCCCGGCCGCCTTGTTTGTGAAGGTGATGGCCAGCACGTTCCACGGGCGCGCCGGTTCGACCCCCAGCAGGCGCAGCTGGTCCAGCGAGGGGGCGCGGCCGCTGCGCATCGTCGCTTTGAGGTGGTCGACGTCCTCCTGCGTGACGGCGCGGCTGACGGTTTTGGAGCCGTGCGCCTTGCCAAAGCGGATGATGTTGGCGATGCGGTTGACTAGCACCGTCGTCTTGCCGGAACCGGCCCCGGCCAGGATCAGCAGCGGGCCTTCGGTGGCAAAAACCGCCTGGCGCTGTACCGGGTTGAGCTTGGCAAAGCAGGATTCGATGTATTGGTCGCGCAGGGCGATGAATTCTTGGGTAAGTGCGTCAGGCATGCAGCGTGGGTCCTCCGTATCGCAAAGTCTCGCCGTTTCCGCACCGCGGCGGAAACGCAATAGTTTATTATAACACAGACCGTCGTTTTTTGGAAGGCGGCCGGGGCGTTTTCCCGCTCAAACTTCGTGCCCGGCCGCGCGGCACTGCGCGCGCCAGGCCCGGGCAAACGCCTGCTCGAACGCGGCCTCGTCCGCCGCGCCGGGCGCGGGGATCGCGACCGTTTCGCCGCGCCAGCTGGACAGGTAGGCGGCGTTTGTCAAAAGCAGGCTTTTGCGGCCTTCGGCCCAGGGGGCCAGCGGCAGGTCCGGGTCACGGCGGCGCACGGCTTCGGCAAAATTGCGCAGCGCCGCCGCATACGGGTCGGGGCCGCTGTCCCAGGGCAGGGTCTGCCAGGCGGCGTTTGGGTGTTCAAACCCGGTGCCGGGCAGCGCGCGGACTTCGCGCTCGGACCGGTCCAGCCGCGCGATGCGCACGCTGCCCGCCTCGCAGACGATCAGGCCGTTTTCCAGCGTGATCTCCAGCCGGTTGACGCCGGGGGCTTCGCAGGTGGAGGTGACAAAGACGCCGGTGGCGCCGCCTTCCCATTCCAGAAAGACCGTCGCCTCGTCCTCGACCTCGATGGGGTGGTATTTGCCGTTATAGCAGAACGCGCGCACGCGGCGCGGCATGCCGCACAGCCACTGCAGCATGTCCAGGTTGTGCGGGCACTGGTTGAGCAGCACGCCGCCGCCATCCAGGTCCCAGCGGCCGCGCCACGGCGTGCGCTGATAGTAATGGTCGGTGCGGTACCAGTCGGTCACAGTCCAGTGCAGGCGCTTGAGCGCGCCGAGCTCGCGGCTGTGGATCAGCGCGTGCAGGCGGCGGTACACCGGGTAGGCGCGCAGCTGGAACATGTAGCCGCAGACAAGCCCCTGCGGGCGGGCCTGCTCCATGCGGCGGGCCTGGGCGCTCTCGATCCCGGCGGGTTTGTCGCACAAAACGCACAGCCCGCGCCGCATGGCGGCCATGGCGTGGGCTTCGTGCAGGTTCTGCGGCGTGACGACAAGCACGGCGTCCAGCTTGAGCGCGCCGGAATCGACCGCCGCAAAGAGATCGTCCGCCGTGCGGTAAACCGGCAGGGCGGGCGGCAGCGTAACGCCGTGCTCGGCCAGGCGCGCGGGGTTTACGCGCGTGACGGCGGCCAGCGCCATGCCCGGGACCTGCCCGGCCAGCAGCTTGCCCGCATACTGGGTGCCCATGTTGCCCATGCCGATCACAGCTGTGCGCACGGGCGGCAGCGGTTCAGTGCACATGTTGCGCCTCCGTTATAAAGGGGGTGGCTCGCGGCGGGGTCAGCCCGGCAGGCGCCGGGCGCGCCAGAGCCTGGGGGTGGCGTTGCGGAAACCGGCGGACAGCTGCGGGCCGAGCGAGAGGCTCAGCGCCGTACCGCGCGCCACGCAGTTGAGCGGGTCGGGCGCGATGGCCACATCGACATGCAGCTCCCCGGCCAGGTACCCGGCCAGGCCGCGCAGCATGGACCCGCCGCCGGTCAGCAGGATGCCGTTCTGGCTGATATCGGCGGCCAGCTCCGGCGGGGTGCTCTGCAGCACATTGTGCGCGGCGGCCGCGATGCGTCCGGCCAGCTCCCGCACCGGCTCGTAGAGATCGCGCGTATAGATCAGGCGGCGGGCGGGGAGGTTTGTCTCCCACGAATGGCCGCGCACCTCCATGACGCCCTCGAACTCGCTTTTGGCGCAGCAGGCCACCTGCTTTTTGAGCGTTTCGGCGGTCAGCGGGCCGATGGCGATGCTGAATTTTTCCTGGATATACTGGGCGATGCAGCTGTCGAACGCATTGCCCGCCACCAGCAGGCTGGCGGCGCGCACGCGGCCGCCCATGCTGATGACGGCGATATCGGTGGAGCCGCCGCCGATGTCGATGACCATGCAGCCGCGCGGCGTGCGGATGTCCAGCCCTGCGCCGAGCGCCGCGGCCACCGGTTCGTCCACAAGATAGACCTGCTTGGCCCCGGCCGCCATGACCGATTCAACGACGGCGTCGGCCTCGACGCCGGTGATGGCCGCCGGCACGCAGACCGCCACGCGCGGGCGGATCAGGCGCGAAGGGCACACTTCGGCCAGAAAACGCAGGATCAGTTCGTTGGTCATGCGGTGGTCCTGGATGACGCCGTCGCGCAGCGGGCGCACGATGTCGATGGCGGACGGCGCGCGCCCGACCATGCGCAGGGCTTTGTCCCCCACCGCAATGACGGTGTTGCTGCGCGTGTCCACCGCGCCGACCGTCGGCTGGCGGAAGATGACGCCCTGCTCTTTGGTGGCGATGATGACCGAACTGGTACCCAGGTCGATGCCGATCTCATAATGCTTCATGGATATTGTTTCTCCTGCGCCGGAACGCGGCGCTTCCCGGCTTGTTTGTTTAAAGGTTCAATCCTGCGCGTCTTCGCTTGCGGCAACGCTGACCGCGAACACCGATTCCGCGCCTGCCTGCAGCAGCGCGAGCGCACAGGCGGAGGCCGTGGCCCCGGTCGTGATGATGTCGTCCACCAGCAGCACGCGCTGGCCGGTCAAGTCTGTGCCGGGGCGGCAGGCATAGGCGCCGCGCGTGTTCAGCAGCCGGGCGGCGCGGTCGAGCGATTTCTGCGGGCGCATCGCCCGCGTCGTGGTCAGGGCGCGGCGCACCGGGATGCCCAGCACCCGGCCCAGGCGGTCCGCCATGCGCCCGGGCAGGCGGCTGCCGCCGCGGCGGCGCGGCGGCACCGGCACGATGCAGCTGTACAGCGGGATGCCGGTCAAATTTTCGTACACGGGCCGCCGCCCCGGGGCCTGCGGCGGCTGCGCGCCGAACACGCGCACGGCGACAAGGTCGGCCAGCTCGCGCGCATACCACGGGCGGCCGTGCGCCTTGCAGGCCAGGATGGCCCGGCGCACCGGCCCGCGGTAATAAAACGCGGACGCCGCGCCGGTAAGGGCGTAAAATTCATGCGCGCCGCCCACCAGGCGCGGCGGGGTGTGGGCCAGCTTTTCCGCCCACGGCGCGCAGGCCGGGCACAAAAGCCCCTGCACGGCGTCCGGCCCCAGCAGCGCGCCGCACAGCGGGCAGCGCCGGGGCCAGGCCATGGCCGCCAGCCGTTCGGCCAGCGGGCGCAGCGCCGCCCTCACAGCGGTTTGCCCGCCGCCTGCGCCAGCAGATAGCGCAGGCAGCTGTAGCGCAGGTTCTGGCGCACGTTTTGCACCATGGCCTGCACGGTGCGCCCCGTGCCCGCCAGCACGCACAGCCTGCGCGCGCGGGTCACGCCGGTGTACAGCAGGTTGCGGTAACACAGCCGCGCGGGCACATCGGCCAGCGGCATGACGACGGCCGGGAACTCCGACCCCTGGCTTTTGTGGATGGTCACGGCGTAGGCGGGCTCCAGCTCGTTGAGCTGGTCCGCGCCGTAGGTGTAGCGGCGGTCGTCCATCTCGACAACAACGCTGCGCGTTTCGGGGTCGACCGCGACAATGACGCCGAGATCGCCATTGTACGCGCCGACGCCTGCCTCGCCCCCGCCGCGCTCGAACGGGATGTCGTAATCGTTTTTGATCTGCATGACCTTGTCGCCCAAACGCAGCACACGCCCGCTCTGTTCCCAGGCGATCTGCGGTTTGCCCGGCGCGGGCGGGTTGAGCACGGCCTGCAGGCGGCGGTTGAGCTCCACGCTGCCGGTGGGGCCGACCTTGGTCGCGCACAGCACCTGGATGTCCCGCACCGGGTCCAGGCCGTAGGTGCGCGGCAGCCGGGCCGAGACCAGGTCGCACACCAGCCGCTGGCAGGCCGGGCCGAAGGATTCGAGCATGAAGAAGTCGTCCTCTTTGCCGCCCGCGCGCGGCGCTTCGCCCTGCACGATGCGGTGGGCGTTGCGCACGATCAGGCTTTTCTGCGCCTGGCGGAAAATTTCGGTCAGGCGCACGGTGGGCAGCACCCCGGCGCGCAAAATCTCGCCCAGGATATTGCCGGGCCCGACGCTGGGCAGCTGGTCGGCGTCGCCGACCAGCACAAAGCGGCAGTGCGGGCGCGCCGCGGCCAACAGCGCCTGGAACAGCTTGACGTCCACCATGCTCATCTCGTCCAGGATGATGACGTCGAACGGCAGCAGGTTCTTTTCGTTGTGGATAAAGCGCACCATGCCGGTCGAGTAATCGACTTCCAGCAAACGGTGGATCGTCGAAGCGCTGTGGCGGGTCAGCTCGCTCAGCCGCTTGGCGGCGCGGCCGGTCGGCGCGCAGAGAGCCACGCGGTCATAGGCGGCCTCGTACAGGCTGAGGATCGCGTTGACCGTCGTCGTTTTGCCGGTGCCGGGGCCGCCGGTCAGCACCATGACCCGGCTGGACAGCGCGGTGCGGATGGCCTGCCGCTGCAGCGGCGCATAGGCAAAGCCCTGCGCCATCTCCAGCACGCGGATGTCGCTGTCCAGCGTGGCGGGCGGTTCGGTCGGGAAGGTGGAGATCTCGCCCAGGCGGGCGGCGATGTCCTCCTCGGCCGCAAGCAGGTCGGGCAGGTAGATATATTCGGTCTGTTCAAACGTGCGCGCGCGCATCTCTCCGCGGTCGAGCAGCTCCTGCAGGCTGCGCTCGACCGCGTCCGGTTCCACGCGCAAAAAGCGGGCCGTGGCCGCCGCGAGCTTCTGGCGCGGCAGGCAGGTGTGGCCGTTGCCCGCGTTGTGGCGCAGCGTGTACAAAAGCCCGGCCGACAGGCGCAGGCCGCTGCCCGCGGCGACCTCCAGCGTGCGGGCGATGCCGTCTGCCTGGCTGAATTTGAGGTTGAGCGGTTCGCCGCACAGCAGATACGGGTTGCGCTCCAGCGCTTCGACCGCGTGCGCGCCGAACGCGCGGTACGCCGTGACGGCGGTCTGCGGCGAAAGGCCGAACCGCGCCATCCAGGCGATGACCTCCCGCACGCCGTACAGGCGGCGGAATTCGGCCGAGATGGCGGCGGCTTTCTGCGGCGTAAGGCCCTTGAGCTCGCACAGGCGGTCGGGCTGTTCGGCAATGACGGTCAGCGTTTCGGCGCCGAACTTGGCGACGAGCTTTTTGGCGGTGGACGGCCCGATATAGGGCAGCACGCCGCTGGAAAGGTAGCTCAAAATGGCGGCGGTATCCTGCGGCAGGGCGGCCTCGCAGCTTTCGGCGCGGAACTGTTCGCCGTAGCTCGGGTGGTTGGTCATCTGGCCGTAGACGACGACCGACATGCCGTTGTCCACGCTGCCGACGTTGCCGGAGACGACCACATCGGTGCCGCCCGCGTCGACCTCGAACACCGCATAGCCGGTCTCGGGGTTTTCAAAAATAACGTGCTCGACCACGCCCTGCAGCTTGAGCAGTTCGCCCTGCATGCCGCCGCCTCCTTTCCGCCGTTTTTTGCCGGGTTGTATCTGATAAATCTAAATCAAAAGCGCCCAAAGTTGAAATAGGATTCGCTAAAAAGCAGCAGACACTGCTTTTTAGCAGAATGAGACAGCGCCGGGGATTTTTCAGATACAGCCTAAAGCCTAAAGGGTATATCTCCCTATTATCTACCGTATTATACCCCTTTTGCGCCGGTTTGGCAATGCGGCGCGCTTGACAGGGCCGCCGCGGCGCGGTACGCTGTAAGGCAGGATACCTGCGAAGCGGGAGGGAACTTTTTATGAAGATCAGCGTGCTGGGCTACAGCGGCAGCGGAAAATCGACGCTGGCGGCGGCGCTGGGGCGGCGGTACGGCGTGCCGGTCCTGCACCTGGACCGCGTGCAGTTTGACCCCGGCTGGGTCGAGCGCCCGCTGGCCGCCAAGCAGGCCGACACAGGGCGCTTCCTGGACGAAAACGCGGCCTGGGTGATTGACGGCAACTACACAAAGCTGCACTTTGCGCGGCGCATGGAGGAAGCCGACCGCATTGTGGTGCTGGCCTTCGGCCGCTGGGCCTGCCTTGTGCGGGTGGTGCGGCGCTGGCTGCGCTGGCGCGGGCGCACGCGGGCGTCGGCCGCGGCGGGCTGCCCCGAAAAGATCGACGCCGAGTTCATCCGCTGGGTGCTGCACGACGGCCGCACCCGGGAAAGCGCTTCCTGGTACAGCGATGCGCGCCGCCGCTGGCCCGGCAAGGTGACGGTGCTGCGCAACCAGCGCGAGCTGGACCGCTATTATAAAACCGAGGGGCTGCGCCGGTAAATTGGCGCAGCCCCTTTTTCAGTTTTCGGTATGCACATACACCCGGCAGGGCGCGGGGTCGCCGTCGGCCTGCAGCATGCACAGATATTGCCAGCCGTAGCGCTCATAAAAGCGCGTGTGGTCGGTCAGCAGGTAGAGCGTCGGCTCGCCCAGCGCCTGCATCTCGCGGCAGACAGTTTGCAGCAGCGCTCCGGCCAGGCCGCGGCCGCGGTAAGGCGGCTCCACAAACAGCGCGCAGACGTTGGGGCGCAGGTCCCTGTGGGGGTGGAAGTCGTTTTCGATCACGCCGATCCCCCCGGCGATGCGCGCACCGTCCAGCGCCAGATACCAGCGCGGCACAGCGGCCCGGGTGCGCTGCGCTTCGGCCATGCTCCGGCGGTATTCCTCCCGGGGGACGCCCCATTTCCCGCTGAACCAGCCAGCCGCCGCCTCCCACCATTCCGGGTGGCCGCGCAGGGGCAAAATTTCAATTTGGGACAAGAGAAGCTCCTTTCAGGCAGGCCGGCCAAAAATCGGCCCACCGTGGTTTTTCGCTTTTACAGCGCGTAATCCATGCAGGTCTTGCGGGGTTTGAAGCCGCAGGATTCGTAGAAGCGCCGGGCGGCTTCGTTGCCGGTCCAGACGTTGAGGGTCAGGTCCCGGCAGCCGCGGGCGCGGGCGTAGGCCTTGACCGCCTCGAACAGCGCGCGGCCGATGTGCTGCCCGCGCAGCGTCTCGTCGACGCAGAGGTCGTCGATGTACAGCGTTTTGCGGTCGTTCATGATGTTGCTGCCGCGGCACTCCTCCAGCATGCAGAACGCATAGCCGAGCAGGCGGTCGTTTTCGTCGACAGCGGCCAGCACCGGGCGGGTATCGTCGGCCAGGATGGCGGCCAGCTCTTCGTCGGTATATTTGCGGCCGCCGTTTTTGAACAGGTCCGGGCGGATCGCATGGTGCACAAGCTCGACCTGCCAAAGCAGTTCCTGGATGCGGGGCATATCTTTTGCGGCGGCGCGGCGGATGGTCATACAGTTTCCCTCTTTTCCTATTGTCTCAACAGTCTTTCGTGTATTATATACTATACTACGTTTTCCGCCCTGCTGCAACACGGCGGCCCGCGCCCCCGGGTGGGGGTGCGGGC
>DWXD01000006.1 GCA_019119365.1 Candidatus Gemmiger stercoripullorum
GCGGGCAAGGGCGTCGTTGACAAGCAGCCCAAGCTCGAAGGCCGCAGCATGATGATGTTCATGTCGCCCGTGCCCACCAAGTAAACTGAACTTTAGGAGGAAAACAAAATGGCAAAGCTGAAACTCAAGACCTGCTCCGGCGCCAAAAAGCGCTTCAAGATGACCGGCACCGGCAAGATCAAGCGCAACGCTTCCAAGCGCCGTCATATCCTGACCAAAAAGACCACCAAGCTGACCCGCGGCCTGCGCATGAACCACTATGTCGACAAGTCCAACGAGGCCACCGTCCGCCGCATGCTGCCCTACGGCAAGTAAGCCTGCAGCCCGTTTTTTGGCAAGAGAATGACTGTATAAAGGAGATAAAATACCATGGCTCGTATCAAAGGCGCTACCATGACGCACAAGCGTCGCACCAAGACCCTCAAACTGGCGAAAGGCTACTACGGCTCCAAGTCCAAGCATTTCCGCATGGCCAAGCAGGCCGTGATGAAGTCCGGCAACTATGCGTTCGTTGGCCGCAAGCAGAAGAAGCGCCAGTTCCGCAACCTGTGGATCACCCGCATCAACAATGCCGTGCGCGCCCAGGGCATGAACTATTCCACCTTCATGAACGGCCTGAAGAAAGCCGGCATCGAGCTCAACCGCAAGATGCTGTCCGAAATGGCCATCCACGATCCCGCCAGCTTCACCGCGCTGGTCGAGACCGCCAAGAAGGCCCTGTAATCAACCCCGTACACAAGACGCCCGCGCGTTATGCGCGTGCGTCTTTATTTATAGAGTTAAGAGTTAAGAGTTTAGAGTTAAGATGTGGTGGACCGCCGCCTGCGGCGGCTCAAAAAATATAAAACGCGGCGTCAGCCGCACCTTATCTGAACTCTCAACTCTAAACTCTGAACTCTGAAAAAAAGGAAAGGCTTCCCATGGACGTTATCACCAGCCGGGAGAACCCCCGCATCAAACGGGCCTGCGCCCTGCGCGATTCCGAAAAACAGCGCGCCGCCGCGGGGCTCTTTTTTGCCGAAGGCCCCAAGCTCTGCCTGGAGCTCGCCCGGGGCTGCCGCGCGGCCGAGCTGTACGCGACCGCCCCCGCCCTGGCGCACACCCCGGCGCTGGCGGCTCTCGGCCCGGCCGTGGCGGAGATCACGCAGCCGGTGGCCGAAAAGCTCGCCGGAACGCGCAGCACGCAGGGCGTGTTCGCGCTGTTCGAGACCCCCGCCACCGACCCGGCCCCGCTGCTGGCCACGGCGCGGCGCATCCTGGCGCTGGAAGCCGTGCAGGACCCCGGCAACGTCGGCACGCTGCTGCGCAGCGCCGCCGCCTTCGGCTTTGACGCCGTGCTGCTGGGCCCGGGCTGCGCGGCCCCGTTTTCGCCCAAGGTACTGCGCGCTTCGATGGGCGCGGCGGGCCGCCTGCCGCTCGGCGTCTGCGCCGACCTGCCCGCGGCGCTCGGCGCGCTGCGCGGCCGCGGTGTCGCCTGCCTGGCCGCCGCACTGTACAAGGCCCGCCCGCTGGACGCCGTGGGCACGCAGTTCCCCGGCGGGGTCTGCGTCGTCATCGGCAGCGAGGGCCAGGGGCTGAGCGACGCCGCCATCGCGGCGTGCAGCGCCGCCGTGCGCATCCCGATGACCGACCGGGTCGAAAGCCTCAACGCCGGGGTGGCCGGCAGCATTCTCTTGTGGCATTTCAGAGGAGTTTGATGTACAATGGAAAGCGCCCTCTACTGGATGTGGCTGGCCGACGCCGTCGGCTCCAGCTGCGCCCGTGCCGGTGAGCTGCTGGATGCATGGGGCGACCCGGCCGCGCTGTACGCCCACCTGCGCGCGGGCGGCAAGGCCCCGGCCTGCCTGTCCCGCACGGCTGTCTCCCGCCTGCGCCGCACCGAGCCGGACGCGCTGGCCGCGCGGCTCGAACAGTGCGCGGCGCTGGGCGTCACGGTGCTGACCCCGGCCGACGCCGCCTACCCGGACCGCCTGCGCGCTTTGCCGGACCGCCCGCTGGCGCTGTACGCCACCGGCGATGTCGCCTGCCTCAACGGGCGGCATTACGCGGCGGTCGTCGGCACCCGCCGCCCCACGCGCTATGGCGTCGAAGCCTGCCGCGCGATCGCCGGGGCGCTGGCCGGGGCGGGGGCGGTCGTTGTCAGCGGCCTGGCCGACGGCCTGGACAGCGAAGCCCACCGCGCCGCCGTTGAGGCGCACGGGCTGACCGCCGCGTTCCTCGGCACCGCGATCGACAAGACCTTCCCGGCAGCCAACGCCGGGCTGCGCCGGGACATTGAGGAAAGCGGCGGCGTCATTGTCAGCGAATACCCGCCCGGCTATACGGGCCGCGCGGCCGGCACCTTCCTCGCGCGCAACCGGCTCATCGCCGGTCTGGCCGAAGCCGTCTGCGTGGCCGAAGCCCGCCTGCGCAGCGGCACGCTGAACACGGTCAGCCACGCCGAGCGCTACGGCCGCACGGTGCTGGCCGTGCCGGGCAGCATCTTCAGCCCAACGTGCGAGGGCACCAACGACCTGCTGCGCGCGCGCCGCGCCGCGGCGCTGTGCAAGGCGGGCGACGCGCTGGAGGCGGTCGGCCTGGACCCGGCCGCCGCCGCGCCCACCGCAGTGGCCGAGACCGTCGCGCCGCTTTCGCCGGACGCCGCGGCCGCGCTGGCCGCGCTGGGGCCTGTCCCGCGCACGCCGGACGAGGTGGCGGCCGCCGCCGGTCTGCCCATCCAGCGCGCGCTTGTCGCGCTGGCCGAACTGGAGTTCGCCGGGGCCGCCGCCGTGCAGCCCGGCCACAGCTATATCGCACTCAAGTAAACCACCCGGGCGCGGCGCGCCGCGCCCCCTCGTGCAGGAGCGTTCTTCATGCCAAAACTAGTTATTGTGGAATCCCCGGCCAAGGCCAAGACCATCGGCAAATATCTCGGCCGCGGGTACAAGGTCACGGCCAGCATGGGCCATGTGCGGGACCTGCCCGCCAGCCAGCTGGGCATTGACATCGAAAACGGCTACACCCCCAAATATATCACGATCAAGGGCAAGCAGAAGCTGGTCAAGGAGCTCAAGGCCGAAGCCAAAAAATGCGACGGCGTGCTGCTGGCGACCGACCCGGACCGTGAAGGCGAAGCCATCAGCTGGCACCTGGCCAACCTGCTGGGGCTGGACCCGGCCGCGCCCAACCGCGTCACGTTTGACGAGATCACCAAAAAAGGCGTGCAGGAGGGCATGGCCCACCCGCGCGCCATCGACATAGACCTGTTCAACGCCCAGCAGGCCCGGCGCGAGCTGGACCGCCTGGTCGGCTACAAGCTCAGCCCGTTTTTGTGGCGCAAGGTGCGCCGCGGGCTTTCGGCCGGGCGCGTGCAGAGCGTGGCCGTGCGCCTGATCCGCGACCGCGAACTGGAGATCGAAAACTTTAACCCCGAGGAATACTGGAACCTGGACGCCCGCCTGAAAACGCAGGACGGCGCGGCTTTCACCGCGCGTCTGGCCGCCAAAGCGGACGGGACCAAGGTGACGGTGAAGAACAAGGCCGAAGCCGACGCGATCCTCGCCTCGCTCAAAGGCAAGCCCTATGCGGTTGCCAAAGTCGACAAAGGCAAGCGCCGGCGCACCCCGGCCCCGCCGTTCATCACCTCCACGCTGCAGCAGGACGCCAGCCGCGCGCTGGGCTTTTCCGCCACCCGCACGATGCGCGCCGCCCAGACGCTGTATGAAGGCGTCGACATCCAGGGCCTCGGCACCGTCGGTCTGATCACCTATATGCGTACCGACTCGCTGCGCGTGTCGGACGAAGCCGTGGCCGCCGCCAAAAAGTTTATCGGCGGCCGCTGGGGCGAAAGCTATGTCAACAAGACCGCCCGCAAGTGGAAGTCCCGCTCGGCCACCGCGGCGCAGGACGCCCACGAGGCCATCCGCCCCTCGATGCCCGAGCTCACGCCCGAGGAGGTCGAGCGCAGCATCTCGGGCGACACCGCCCGCCTCTACCGCCTGATCTGGTCGCGCTTCATGGCCAGCCAGATGGCCGACTGCCTGATGGACACCGTTTCGGTCAGCGTCGGCGCGGGGGACTGGCTGTTCCGCGCCAGCGGCTACACCGTCACCTTTGACGGCTTCACGGCGCTGTACGAGGAATCGACCGACGACAAGCAGAAGAAGGAGACCGCGCTGCCGCCGCTTTCGGCCGGGCAGCCGCTGCAGCTGCAGAAGCTCTCGGCCGACCAGAAGTTCACCCAGCCGCCGCCGCTGTATACCGAGGCCGCGCTCATCCATGCGCTGGAAGAAAACGGCATCGGCCGCCCGTCGACCTATGCGCCGACCATCAGCACCATCGTCGACCGCGGCTATGTTGAAAAGGACAACAAAAAGCTGCGCACAACGCCGCTGGGCCAGGCCGTCAACCAGGTCATGCTGGACGAATTCCCCGACATCGTCGACCCGACCTTCAGCGCCGAGATGGAGAAAAAGCTTGACGTTGTGGAAAGCGGCGAAGCCGACTGGGTCAAGACCGTCGACGAATTCTACCAGGGCTTTGCCAAAAGCCTGGAGAAAGCCGAAAAGGACATGGAGGGCAAAAAGGTCAAGGTGGCGGATATCCCCACCGACGAGATCTGCGAAAAATGCGGCCGCCCCATGGTCATCAAATCGGGGCGGTACGGCAAGTTCGTGGCCTGCTCCGGCTTCCCGGAATGCCGCAACGCCCACCCGCTTGTCAAGGACACCGGCGGGCTGTGCCCGCTGTGCGGCGGCCACATGCTGCTGCGCAAAAGCGCCAAGGGCCGCGTTTATTACGGCTGCGGCAACTATCCGAACTGCACGTTCATGACCTGGGACGAACCCGTGCCCGACCGCTGCCCGCAGTGCGGCGCCACGCTGTTCAAGCGCAAAGGCCAGCTGCTCTGCTTAAAAGAGGGCTGCGGCTATGTGAAACCGGCCGAAAAGAAGGAGTGACCCCGCCCCGGAACGCACAAGGGCCGCTCCCGCAGGTCAACCACCAAACGACGGAGGTTTTTCCCCCATGCCGCAATGTACGATCATCGGCGCCGGGCTGGCCGGGTGCGAAGCCGCGCTCTGGCTGGCCGGGCGCGGCGTGCAGGTCACGCTGTACGAACAAAAGCCGGTCCGGTTTTCCCCCGCGCACAAAAGCGCCGGGTTTGCCGAGCTGGTCTGCTCCAACTCGCTCAAAGCCGAACGGCCGGACTCCGCCTCCGGCCTGCTCAAGCTCGAAATGCGCGCGATGGGCAGCCGCCTGCTGCCCTGCGCCGAATCCGCCCGCGTCGCCGCAGGCGGCGCGCTCGCCGTCGACCGGGACCGTTTTTCGGCCGCCGTCACCGCCTGTGTCGAAAACGAACCCAACATCACGGTGGTGCGCCGGGAGGTCACGGCCATTGACGAAAGCGCGCCGCTGCTCATCGCGTCCGGCCCTTTGACCGAAGGCGCGCTCGCCGCGGCCATCGCGGCGCTGGCAGGCGGGCAGGAGCTCAGCTTTTACGACGCCGTCGCCCCCATCGTCACGGCCGAAAGCCTTGACTATGGCAAGATCTTCGCGGCCTCCCGCTATGGCCGCGGCGAGGCCGATTACCTCAACTGTCCTTTTAATAAAGAGGAATACGAGGCGTTCCACGCCGCCCTGGTGGCGGCCGAGCGCGCGCCGCAGCACGCGGCCGACGCCGGGCTGACCGTCTACGAGGGCTGTATGCCCATCGAGGTCATGGCCGCCCGCGGGGCCGATACCATCCGCTTCGGGCCGCTGCGCCCGGTCGGCCTGCGCGACCCGCGCACCGGCCACCGCCCCTGGGCCAACGTGCAGCTGCGCGCCGAAAACGCGGGCAGAACGCTGTACAACCTCGTCGGCTTCCAGACCAACCTCAAATGGGGCGAGCAGAAGCGCGTCTTTTCGATGATCCCGGGTCTGGAACACGCCGAGTTCGTGCGCTACGGCGTCATGCACCGCAACACGTTCTTGAACGCCCCGGCCGTGCTGACGCGGTCGCTCTGCCTCAAGGACCACCCCAACGTCTTCTTTGCCGGGCAGATCACCGGCTTCGAAGGGTATATGGAGAGCGCCGCCTCCGGCCTGCTGGCTGCGCGCGCTCTCTACGCGCGGCTGACCGGCCGGGCGTATACGCCGCCGCCCGCCTGCACGATGTGCGGCGCGCTGCTCGAGTACATCACCACCCCGAACAAGGACTTCCAGCCCATGGGCGCCAACATGGGCATCCTGCCGCGGCCGGACGCCGTGCAGGCCATCCGCGACAAACGCGAACGCTACCTGGCGCTGTCCCAAACCGCGCAGGCCGCCATGGCCGCCTGGGCGGGGGAGGAAGCGTGATTGAGAATTAGGGTGTATCTGAAAAATCCCCAGCACTGTCTCATTCTACTAAAAAGCAGCGTCTACTGCGTTGCTCAACCTTGGAATACACCAAGTATTCCTGCGGTTTCGCGCCTTGTATTCGCCGCTTTTTAGCGAATTTTCCAGCACTTTTGATTTATCAGATACACCCT
>DWXD01000047.1 GCA_019119365.1 Candidatus Gemmiger stercoripullorum
GATGGACCAGCCGACGCAGGACGCCATCTTCCTGGCTGTGGCGAAGAAATACGCCGACGGACCGCTGTTTATCAAGACCCACCCGCGCGACGAGACAGATTATCACAAGCTGTTCCCGCAGGCGGTGGTGCTGGAGCGCACAATGCCGAGCGAGGTGCTCAACTTTTGCCTGCCCGGCAAATTCAAGCGCGCCGTGACCGTGCAGAGCTGGGTGCTGCGCGGCTTTACCGCCGCGGAGGAAAACGTGTTTGTCGGGCTGGAAGAAGCGAAAAAGCTCGCGCACAATTCCTAATTTCTCATTTCTCATTCCTAATTCTTTTTTCGGGGGTGCTGATTTTATGAAAACTGTCGCTGTGATCCCGGCGCGGTACCAGAGTTCGCGGATGCCGGGCAAGCCGCTGGCGGATATTTTGGGCAAGCCGATGATCTGGTGGGTATACAAGGAAGCCGAAAAGTGCGCGGCGCTGGACGGCGTGCTCATCGCCACCGACGACGAGCGCATTGCCGAAGCCTGCCGCCGGTACGGCCTGCGCTATGAGATGACGAGCGCCGGCCACGATACCCCGACCGGGCGCATCTGGGAGGTCAGCACCCGCGTGGAGGCCGACCTGTACCTGCAGGTGATGGGCGACGAGCCGCTGATCAACGCGCAGGCGTTCGACCTAATCCTGCCCGCCGCGCTGCCGCAGGACCCGTACTATGTGGCGGTTTTGACCAACGTGATGACCCACCCGGCCGATGTGATCGACTTTTCCAACCAGAAGGTCGTGACCAATGCGGCGCGCGAGGTGCTGATGATCTCCCGCAGCCCGATCCCCTACCCCAAAGGCACGCTGGATTTTGAGTACGAGAAGGTGACCGGCATCCAGCTGTACAGCCGCCAGGCGCTGGATTTCTACCACCGCACGCCCAAATCGGCGCTGGAAAAGGCCGAAGAAAACGATATGATGCGCTTTATCGAGAACGGCCACACCGTGCACGCGATCCAGAGCCCGTACAAGACCGTGAGCGTGGACACGCCGAAGGACCTGGAACTGGTGCGCAGCGTTTTGCAAAAGAAACTTTGAGCATAGAGTGAAGAGTTAAGAGTTTAGAGTTCAGATATGGTGGACCGCCGCCTGCGGCGGCTCAAAAAATCAGACGGAAAGTTCCGTCTATCGTTTATTTTTAAAATGCGGCGCAGCCGCACCGCATCTTAACTCTAAACTCTTCACTCTGAACTCTTTAACGAAACTTGACCACAAAAGAAAGGCTCTTTCTGAAATTATGGGTAACGTAAAGCTGTTGGACTGCACGCTGCGCGACGGCGGGTATGTCAATGACTGGAACTGGGGGTTCGGCGCGGCGCGGGACATCGTCGCCACGCTGACGCGCGCGGGCGTCGACATTGTCGAGGTCGGTTTTTTGCGCAACATCGACGCCTATACGCCGGACCGGCCGCTGGCGCGCCGCATCGAGGACCTCAACCGCCTGCTGCCCGCCGCAAACGGCCGCACGATGTACGCGGGCATGGCGATGCGCTCGAACTATGACATCACCCAGCTTTCGCCGTATTCCGGCGAGGGCATCGAGCTCATCCGCATCACCGCGCACGACTATGACATCCGCGAGGGCATGGACTTTGCGCGCGAGGTCAAGGCGCGCGGGTACAAGCTGTCCATCAACCCGATCAACATCATGGGGTATGCGGACAAAGATATTCTGTGGATTCTCGACCAGGTCAACGCCATTGCGCCGTACCAGTTCTCCATCGTCGACACGTTCGGCAGCATGCGGCGGCGCGACCTGGAGCGCATTTTGAGCCTGGTCGACCACGACCTGGACCCCGCCATCCGCGTGGGGCTGCACCTGCACGAGAACATGGCGCTGAGCTTCTGCCTGGCGCAGGAGTTCATTGACAAACATCTGCGCCGGGACATCACGGTGGACGCCAGCCTGCTGGGCATGGGGCGCATCCCCGGCAACCTGCCCATTGAGTTGATCGCCGATTATATGAACGACACCCTGGGCGCGAGCTATGATATTGACGAGCTGATGGACGCCATCCAGGACCACATCGCGCCGATCAAGGGCAACCCGGCCTGGGGGTACACCCCGGCGTATTTCCTCTCGGCGCGCTACAACCTGCACCGCAACTATGCCGAGCACTTCCTTGCCAAAGGCGACCTGACCAACCGGGACATCAACCACATCCTGGCCGGGCTGGACCGCAGCAAGGCGACGGCGTTCGACGCCGCCTATGCCGACGGGCTGTACCGCGACTATCAGGGCCGCCATGTGGACGACGAGGCCGCGCTGGCTGCGCTGCGCGCCGCCTTTGCGGGCAAGCGCGTGCTGGTGCTGGCCCCGGGCGCAACGCTGGGCGGCGAGGAAGGCCGCGCCGCCGTGCGCCGGGCGGCGGCCGACGTGTGCGTTTCGGCCAACTTCTGCCCTGATTTCTGCACGCCGGACTTTGCCTTTTATTCCAGCAGCAAGCGGTTTGACAAGGTGGACGCCGCCGCGCTGCCCTGCCCGCTGATCTTGACAAGCAACCTGCGCGCAGGCGAAGCGGCCGGTGCGCGCACCGTGAACTATGACCGGCTGACCGGGGCCGACGCCCAGGCGGGCAACAGCGTGCTGATGCTTTTGCGCCTGCTGCGCCTGTGCGGCGCGAAGGAAGCCCTGCTGGCCGGGGCCGACGGCTACCGCCCCGGCGCGCGTGCCTATGCAGACAGCAGCCTGCACGCCCACACCGACCGCGGGCAGAGCTACAACGCCCAGGTGGCCGCGGCGATGCGCAGCATTGCCGCCGGGGGCCTGCCGCTGCGGTTTTTGACGCCGAGCGAGTATGAACGGGAGGGCGCTGTATGATCCGCCTGCTGGTGCTGGATGTGGACGGCACGATGACCGACGGGGGCGTGTACTATGACGCCACCGGCAACGAACTGAAAAAATTTGCCATCAAGGACGGCGCGGGCCTGGTGCTGGCGCACGCGGCGAGCATCGAGGTGATGATCCTGACCGGGCGCGAATGCGAGGCCGTGCGCCGCCGCGCCGCGGACCTGCATGTGGAGCACCTGTACCAGAACGTGTCCGACAAGGCCGCGTTCCTGCGCGCATTCCTGGCGCAGCACAGCCTGCGGCGGGAGGAAACCGCCTACTGCGGCGACGACCTGAACGACCTGGCCGCGATGGCGCTGTGCGGTTTTGTGGCCTGCCCGGCCGACGCAACGCCCGCCGTGGCCGCGCGCGCAGACTACCGCTGCCCGCGCCGCGGCGGCGAAGGCGCCGTGCGCGACGCCGTGGAGGAGATCCTGCGGCGGGAAGGCAAGCTGGCCGCCGCCGCCCGCCGGGCGTTCGGGGCAGAAATCTGAACTTTGAGGGAACACCATGACAGCTTTGCGCAAACTGTATCAACGTTACCGCGCCGGGGCGCTGGGGCTGCTGGCGGCCGGGCTGTGCCTGGCCGTGACCGCGGCGCTGTGGCTGACCGCTGTGCGCCCCCAGGCGGGCAAGAGCCTTTCTGAGCATATCAGCGACGACTACACGGTGATGAGCGCGCCGCTGGAACCCGAACAGAGCGCGGCGCAGACCTTTGCGACCGACGAGGACCTGCTGGCGCTGGGCTTTGTGTTCGGCGTTTCGGGCGAACAGCCCGCCGGTGCGCTGGAGCTGACGCTGGCCGACGCCGAAAGCGGCGAGGTGCTGGCGCGCTCGACCGGCGACATGGCGCTGATCGTGCCCGGCCAGTACACGACGCTGGGGCTGGACACGCCGGTGCCCGGCACGGCGGGGCGGCGCTACCTTGTGACGCTGACGCCGCAGTATGAGGGCGCGGGGCGGCTGAGCCTGGGCATGTCCGACGGCGCGGCGCTGTGGGACGAGACGCTGACCGTGGCGGGCGAGGCCGTGGACGGCACGCTGGCGCTGCTGGCGACGACGCGGCGCATTGGCGGGTTCCTGACGCGGTTTTTCCTGATCGTGGGCGCGCTGGCTTCGCTTGCCGCGGGGTTCGGCGTGCGGGCGGCCGTGCGCGGGAAGCTGGCGCTGCCGCGCCTTGTGCTGGCGCTGGTGCTCAGCTTTGGGCTTTTGTACAGCGTTGTGCTGCCGCCGTATGCTGCGCCGGATGAAAAGTACCACATCAACCAGAGCTTTACGCTCGCCTGCCGCTGGGCCAACGCTTTCAGCGCCGAAGACTGGCGCATGGGCAATGTGCCCATTGAGATGAGCTACCGCCGCGAACACGACCAGAACGCGCTGCTGCAGGACGAAC
This sequence comes from Candidatus Gemmiger stercoripullorum, assembly GCA_019119365.1. Lineage (GTDB taxonomy): Bacteria > Bacillota > Clostridia > Oscillospirales > Ruminococcaceae > Gemmiger > Gemmiger stercoripullorum. The sequence goes on from DWXD01000047.1 coordinate 4,253, forward strand.
ACACGACCGTATTCACCTGGCAGGAATGGGCGGACGAGCTGCTGACGCTGTCCCCCGATGCGTTTGACAGCCACATGGAGCTGGCCGAGTACCAGACCGACCAGAACCCGACGCTCTACCTGGCCAGCGCGGCCGGGGTGTTCCTGGGCTTTTTGCTGCGGCTGGGTTTTGTGCCCACGCTGATGCTGGGGCGGCTGTGCAACCTTTTGCTGTTTGCCGTGCTGGCCGCGGCCGCCGTGCGCTGCGCGCCGTTTGGGCGGCGGGTGTTTGCCGCGGCGGCGCTGCTGCCCATGACGCTGCACCTGGCGGCTTCGTTCAGCCGCGACGCCGCGCTGCTGGGCCTGGCTTTCCTGTTTACGGCGCTGTGCCTGCAGGCCGTGTTCGGCGGCGAGGGCAAGCCGATGCCCGCGCGCAGGCTGGCGGCGCTGGCCGTGTGCGGCGTGCTGCTGGCCCCGGCTAAAGTTGTTTACCTGCCGCTGGCGGCGCTGTTCTGGCTGATCCCGTCCGTGCGCATGGGCGCGCGGCCCTGGCTGAAAAAGGGCCTGTACGCCGCCGCCTGCCTGGCGCTGGCGCTGGCGCTGAACGGCGCGATGCTGGCCGGGAGCCTGACTTCCGCCGCGCCCGGGACGGCCGCGCAGCCGGCAGCCGCCAAACCGGCCGCCGTGAGCGCGGCGGCGCCCGCGGGCAAAGCCGCGCCCGAACCGGCCGCGCCGGAAGACGCCGGGACGGCGCAGACCGATGGGGTTGCCTATTTCGACGCCATCCCGCAGGAACTGCTTGCCCGCACGCCGGAGGCTTTTGTGCGGCGGCTGTACTACTGTGTGGAGCGCCGCGCCGACGTATCGGACGGCGAGGTCGCGTTCTGGGTGCAGGCACTGGCCGACGGCGACGTGACCGCCGCGCTGCTGGGGCAGAGTTTCTTTTTCAGCCCGGCCGAGATGGAGACCCCGAGCTTGAGCGACGACGATTTTATCCGCGCCGCCGCGTATGTCTACCTTGACCGCGACACGCTGGCCAACGAGGGGGAGGCTGCGTCAACGCGCGCGCTGCTGGCCGAGATCGGCCGCGTGACCTTCTTCAAGGGGTATTATTCTTCTGAAGAATGCAAGGCCCTGATGGCGGAAAGCGGCATCGTCATCGGCACGGAGGATGCGGCGCGCTACCCGCTCGACCGCGCCGAGCTCGCGGCCGAAGTGGAACAGGCGCGCGCCGTGCGCGCAAGCCAGAGCACGGTCGCCGCCGAGGACGAGGCGACGTATACGCCCGGCTATATCCTGACCCACCTGCCCGCCACCGTGCGGCTGGTCGTGAACAGCGTGCTGACCGAGACCGACGGCGCGCTGCGGGGGCTTGTGGGCGGCGCGCTGAGCTACGATTCGCTGGAGCTGGCCTGGGGCTGGGTGCTTTTGTTCTATGCGCTGCTGGCTTTTGCGGTGCTGCCCGCACGCGGCGCCCCCGAGGACGCCGCGCTGCCCGAGGGCGGCTACCGCATCGCCTGCGGCGCGGCGGCGCTGGGCTGCGCCGCGCTGGCCGTGGCCGGGTGCATTGTGTGGACGCCGGTGCGGTATGAGACGATTTACGGCTTCCAGGGGCGCTACCTGCTGCCCGCGCTGCCGCTGGCGCTGCTGGCGTTCGGCCCGCGGCGCATCCAGGTGGCGGACGGTGCGCGCGCGGCCGCCCAGCTGACGGCAGCGCTGTGCGTGGCCAACGCAGGCGTGCTGCTCAACGCCATGCTGGCCGTGATCGCCCGCTGAACGCCTGCCAAAGAGGGATATCCATGACCATCTGCTTTTTCTCCGCGCAATACCTGCCCACGCCGGGCGGGGTCGAGCGGTACACCTGGAACCTGGCGCTGCGCTGTGTGCGCAGCGGGGGCAGGGCCATCGTTGTCACCAGCGCGCTGCCCGGCCTGCCCGACCACGAGACCGACGCCGACGGCATCGAGATTTACCGCCTGCCGGTGTTTGCGGTCATGGGCGGGCGGTTCCCTGTTTTGCGCCCCGGGCGGGCGCTGCGCGCGCTGACGCGGCAGCTGTGGCGGCACAAGATCGACTTCTGCGTCATCCAGACGCGCATGTATGTGCAAAGCCTGTGGGCGGCGTGGGCCGCCAAACGCCGGGGCATCCCCGCGCTGGTCATCGACCATTCCACCGGCTACATGCCGGTGGGCGGCGGGCTTGTGGGGTTGGCCGGGCGCGTGTATGAACAAACCGTCTGCCGCCTGATCCGCGCGGCCGGGCACCCGTTCTACGGCGTTTCGGCCGCGGTGTGCCGCTGGCTGCGCAGCTTTGGCATCACGGCGGCCGGCTGCCTGCCCAACGCGGTCGACCCGGCGGCGCTGGACGCCGAAGCCGGGCAGGACCCGCTTGACTGGCGCGCCGCGCTGGGGCTTGCCCCAAGTACGCGGCTGGTCGCCTTCGTCGGCCGCCTGATCCCCGAAAAAGGCGCGGCCGCCCTGGCCGAAGCCGCGGCCGCCCTGCCGGGCACGGCGCTGGTGGCCCTGGGCACAGGCCCCGAGGAAGACCGCCTGCGCGCGGCCGGGGCGCATGTGCCGGGGGCGGTCAGCCATGCGCGCGTTGTGCAGCTGCTGCGCCAGGCAGACTGTTACTGCCTGCCGACGCGCTATGCCGAAGGATTTCCGACCACGCTGCTGGAAGCCGCGGCCTGCGGCTGCCCGATCGTGTGCACACCGACGGCGGGCACCGAGGAACTGCTGCCCGGCCCCGAATACGGCACGCTGCTGGCCGATACGCGGCCCGAAACCATCCGCGCCGCGCTGCAAAACGTGCTGGACGACCCCGCGACCGCACGCCGCCGGGCCGCGGCCGCGCGCGCGCAGCTGGAGGCCCACTTTACATGGGACGCCGTGTTTGCTACAATAAAGGCGATCGCCGGGGGTGCATGACCCCCGCGCACCGCACACAGAAGGAGCCCGTATGCCCAGATTGCTGATCGTGATCCCCGCCTACAACGAGGAGGAGAACATCGTGCGGGTGGTGGATGATCTGACCCGCCGCTTCCCGCAGTATGATTACGTCGTTGTCAACGACGGCAGCCGCGACAAGACCGCCGCGCTCTGCCGCGCGCACGGCTACCGCCTGATCGACCTGCCGGTCAACCTTGGCCTGGCCGGGGCGTTCCAGACCGGGCTGCGCTATGCGGCCGACAACGGTTACGACTGCGCGATGCAGCTGGACGCCGACGGCCAGCACCGGCCCGAATACATCCCCGCGATGCTGGAAGAACTGGAAGACGGGGCGGACATTGTCATCGGCAGCCGCTTTCTGACCGTGAAAAAACCAAAAACGCTGCGCATGGTGGGCAGCTACATCATCAGCTGGTCGATCCGGCTGACGACCGGGCGCGCGATCTGCGACCCGACGTCCGGCATGCGGCTGTTCAACCGCGCGATGGTGGAGGAGTTTGCCCAGAACCTCAACTACGGCCCCGAACCGGACACGATCAGCTACCTGATCAAAAACGGCGCCGCCGTCAAAGAGGTCCAGGTCGAGATGGGCGAGCGCATTGCCGGGCACAGCTACCTGACCATGATGAAGAGCGTGCAGTACATGGTCAAGATGGCGATCTCGATCTTGCTGATCCAGTGGTTCCGCAAGCGGGACACCGAGACGCCCTACCCCGAAAGGAGCCTGTGAGATGTTCGACCAGATGCTTATCCGGGTCTGCCTGATCGTGGGCAGCCTGATCACCGCCGCGTATGTGCTGCGCCGCGTGCGCCACGCCAAGGTACAGATCGAGGATACGATCTTCTGGCTGCTGTTCAGCGCGGCGCTGCTGGTGCTGGCGTTTTTCCCCGGCATTGCGTACTGGGCTTCCAACCTGCTGGGGTTCCAGAGCCCGATCAACTTTGTCTATGTCGTCATCATCTTCCTGCTGCTGGCCAAGCTGTTTCTTCTGTCCATCCGGGTCAGCCAGCTGGATTCCCGCCTGCGCATCCTGACCGAGCAGGTGGCGCTCAACCAGGAAAAACAGGAAAGCGAAAAGCTGGACCTGTGACGCCCACGATTTGCCATGCCCGGCGGCCTTGCCCGCGGCGGCGGTTTGTGGTAGAATAAATACATATATCTCTAACAGCGGCGGCTTGCGCTTTGCCGCGGGAAAGAAGGTTTACACCATGGCGTTTACCCCCAAACTGACCTATAAAGGCCGCCCGCTTGTGCGCTGCGGCAACGATATCTACTATGGCAGCATGGCGGAGCCGTATATCGTCTATCTGCAGATCCTCAACACCAAAAAGGAAAATGGCGCCGATGTGGCGGATAAGGTCCACATCATCCTGCTGTCTACCGATGATACCAAGCCGCTGCCCGAGCGCATCGTCCGCCAGGCGAACAAGGTCGGGCTGTTCAACGCGCTGTCGTTCGGCGATATCATGCTGCGCGGCCAGCTGAAGGAAGCAAAGAAATAAACGAGCCATCCGGCCCGGCACAGCGCGGCAGTTTCCGCGCCGTGCCGGGCTTTTGCAATCTTTTGCCGGGAAGGAGGCCCCCCATGGACAGGATCACGGCGCGCCGCCATGCCGCGGCGCTGGCGGCCGTGCTGGGCTGCCTGGCGCTGGCGCTGGTTTTGTACCACGACCTGGCCGGTGGCACGCTGCTGGCCCACAGCGCTTACGACAGCTACGCCCTGCAGGCCGAAAACTGGCTGGCCGGGCGCATGACCATCGCGGGCGGCGAATACTACCCCTGGCTGGAGCTGGCGATCTACGAAGGGCAGTACTACCAGTCCTTCCCACCGGCGCCGGCTGTGCTGCTGCTGCCGCTGGTGGCGCTGGGCGGCGGGGCGCAGGCGGTGCCCAGCAACCTTGTGTGCGCAGCGTGCGGCCTGCTGGCGGCCGCGGGCGTGTACGGGTGCTTCTGGCGGCGCGGGGCTGCCCCGGCTGCGGCGGCGTATTTTGCCGTGTTCTGCGCGGCGGGGTCCAACCTGTTCTGGCTGATGACAAGCGGCGGGGTGTGGTTTCTGGCGCAGGTCATGGGGTTCTGCCTGGCCGTGTGGGGCGTGTTCTGGGCGCTGGGGCCGTGCGCCCGGCAGCAGGCGCTGGCGGCGCTGTGCCTGGCCGCAGCGGTCGGCTGCCGCCCGTTTTATGCGCTGCCGCTGGCTTTGTGGGGCGTTTTGCTTTTGCGGCGCGCATGGCGGCAGGGCCAACGCCGCCTGCTGTGGGCGCTGGCCCCGGCCGCGCTGGTTGCGGCGGCGATGATGGCCTACAACTATGCACGGTTCGGCTCGGTGCTGGAGTTCGGGCACAACTATCTGCCGGAGTTCCAGCGCGCGGCGGACGGGCAGTTCAGCCTGCGCTATCTTGTGCCGAACCTGCTGAACTTTTTGCGGCCGGTGACGCTGGACGCCGCCGGGCGGCTGCAGTTTGAACATTTCGACGGCTTCTGCTTCTTTGTGGCCGACCCGCTGTTCCTGCTCTGGTTTGTCTGCGGCCTGCGTGCGGCGGCGGGGCGCAAAACGGCGCGGGGGCCTGCCGCGCCCTCCGGGTTTCCGTTCCCTGCGCGCGGGGCGGCGCTGGCGGCGGCGTTTGCGGCCGCGCTGGCGCTGACCTGCATGCACAAAACGCTGGGCGGCTGGCAGTTCGGCGCGCGGTATCTTGTGGACCTGCAGATCTACCCGCTGCTCTGGTTTTTGGCGCGCGGGCGCGGGCGTGCGCCCGGCGCGGCGGCGTGGGGGCTGTGCGGGGCGGCGGTGCTGTTCAACCTGTACGGGGCCGTGTACATGCTGGGGGTGTGAGCGTTGGCGGAAAGTTTGCTGTTTTGGGCAGGCAGCGCGTCCATTGTGCTGTGTGTGGCGCTGATGGCGCTGTGCGCGCTGCGGGACCTTGGCTGGCTGCCCGCGTCGCTGCCGCGCCCGCGCACGCCGGGGGCGCACGCCGCGCCGCTGGCCGCGCGGGAGGCGGTTTTCTGGTTCCTGGCCGCGCTGGCGAGCCAGTGGGCCGTGGTCCTGGCCGCGTACTGCATCGTGCACGGGGGCGGGGCCGGGCTGGGGGAAGGGCTGTGGCAGCGGTTCACAACCGCCGGGGATAGCCCGCATTACCTGTATCTGGCGCAAAACGGCTACCAGCGCAGCGGCGAGCAGAGCAACCTGATCGTGTTTTACCCGCTGTATCCGCTGCTGCTGCGGCTGCTGGGCGCGCTGGCAGGCGGGCGGTACGCGCTTTGTGGCATGGCGCTGAGCCAGCTCTGCTTTGGCGGCGCGGCTGTCTGCCTGCGCGCGCTGGCCGGGCGGCGGCTGCCCGCGGGCGGGGCCCGCTGCGCGGCGGCGGCGCTGCTTTTGTATCCGTTTGCCTTCTTTGCCTTTGGCGTTTATACCGAGGGCCTGTTTTTGCTGCTGAGCCTCGGCTGCCTCTATCTGCTGGAGACGCGGCGCTGGGGTGCGGCGGGGGTGGCGGCCGCCCTTGCGGCGCTGTGCCGCACGCAGGGGCTGGCGCTCCTGTTCGCAGCGCTGTTTGCCGTGCTGGCCGCGCCGCACCGCGAACGCCGCGGCGGCTGGGCAGCCGTGCTGGGGGGCCCGGCCGGGTACGGGGCGTATCTGTGCCTCAACTGGGCCGTACAGGGGGACTTTTTCCGCTACCTTTACCACCAGAGCGTCGCGCCGTGGTACCAGCATGCGCAGTGGTTCGGAGCGAACCTTGTGCAGCAGTTCGGCATGGCGCAGGATTACCCCGGCCTGGCGCGGTTCATCTACATCCCACAGCTTGTGCTCTACTTTGTGGGGCTGGCGGCGCTGGCGTTTTTGCTGTGGCGCGGCACGGCCCCGGCGGCGGGCATCTACGCGCTGGCCTATTTCGGCATGAGCTATTTAAGCTCGTGGCTGATCTCGGGCGGGCGGTATCTGTTCGGCTGCGTCGGGCTGTTCCTGGCATTGGGCAGCGTGCGGCGGCCCGCGCTGCGCGCGGCGCTGCTGGCGGGCGAAGGAGCGCTGTTTTTGTTGTACGCTGTGTATTATATGCAGGGCCAAGCCATTATGTAATATCCCATTCGCAGGCGAACCGCCGCCCGGCCCGGGGTGTAAAACTTTGCCGGGCGGCGGTTTTGTTCTGGACAAAAGGACCCCGAACGGGGTAGAATGAAAGTACCAAAAGCAGGAGCGGGAGGGTTGTTTCCATGAAACGCAAAGGCTGCAAGATCGTTCTGCCCGCCGTTTTGTGCGCGGCGCTGCTGGCGGGGTGCGCCCGCGGGGCTGCTGCGCCGGACCCGGCCGCAGTGCCGCCGTCCGAAACCGAAACGCCTGCGGCGACCGCAGCGCCGCAGCCGACTGCGCAGCCCACCATGGCCCCCGAACCGTCCCCTAAACCGGCGGAAACCGCCGTCTATGCGCCGGGCGCGGTCATGCTTAAAGACGAAGGGCTTTTTGAGACGCCGCCGGGGCTCGACGCCGATGAATTCCACACCTTCGCCTACTATCTCACCATCGCCCTCCCCGACCCTGCCGAAACCATCGGGGAAGCAGACAGCAAGGCTGCGTTCCGCCTGAGCCGGTGCATGCTGGATTGTTTTTATGGCATCTATCCAGATGCCTGCAGCGAGGTCATCTATCTTGAGCAGGACGGCATGATCCGGAATTATAACGTGATCCCGGCCGACGATTTTGTTGCGTTTACGGCCGCGCACCTCGGGATCGGCGACCTCGCCTTTTTTGAAAGCGCGATCCCCGCAGAGGATATGGTCGTCCGCTTTGAGGCGGACGCCGGCCGAATCCTGCTGGTCCCCGCGATGGAGTATCTCGAGTCCGATTTTGACAGCGCCCATGTCGAAGTGGAAGGCGAAGAGCTGCGCCTGATTGCAGAAGCGGAAGACGGCGGCGAGCGGATGTATGTGTTCGACATTGCGCAGGGCATTGACCAGTACCGGCTCCTCCGGGTCGTTTGACCCGGCCGGGGCAGACGCGCGGTTCCCGGCCTGCCGAAAAAGCCGTTTGCCTTCCCATTCTGCCGAAAGAGCCGTATGACACAGAAACAGCCCCTTTATCGGCACACAAAAGCGCCCCGGCCTTAACGGCCGGGGCGCTGGTGTTTATTCTGGTTGTTGGGGCCGGGCGGCGGGATCAGTCGATCTTGATCTCGGTCGCATCGGCGGGGGCGGCGGGCGCTTCTTCGGCGTCCTCATCCTCCTCGTCGGGGGCCAGCTCAATGCCGAAGGTGGCGCCGCAGCTGGGGCAGACAAGCTCCTGGTTGAGCAGGGTGTCCTCGTCCACCGCCGTCACCACGCCGCAGTTGGGGCAGGTGACTTCGTACTCGGCCTCGCTGTCCATGTCGTCCTCGTCCTCATCGTCGATGTCGAACAGGGCGCTGGTCAGATCGTCCATGTCCTCGTCCATGGCGTCCAGTTCGTCATAGACCTGGTCCAGGGCGTCGTCATGCTCGGTCACGGTGGCGGCCATCGCTTCCAGCAGGTCCATCATCGCAGCGATGATGCGGCCGTTTTTGCTGTTGGGGTCGAACTCCATGCCATTCATCAGGCCGCGGATATAGGCGGCTTTCGCGTTCAGGTCCATCGCCATAGCGGGTCCCTCCTTTTCCCGGTCAGGGGATCATAAAAATCAGTTCACACGCTCCATGTATTCGCCGGTGCGGGTGTCGATGCGGATCTTGTCGCCCTCGTTGATGAACAGCGGCACGCGGATCTCGGCGCCGGTCTCGACCTTGGCAGGCTTGAGGGTGTTGGTGGCGGTGTTGCCCTTGAAGCCGGGCTCGGTCTCGGTGATCTCGAGCTCGATGAAGTTGGGGATTTCGACGCTGAAGACCTTGCCCTTGTAGGACAGCAGCTTGCAGACTTCGTTCTCCTTGCAGAACTTGAAGTTATCGGGCACATCGGCGGCGTTGACCGGGATGTCGTCGTAGGTCTCGTTGTCCATGAAATGGTACAGGTCGCCGTCCTCGTAGGAGTAGGTCACTTCCTTGCGCTCGATGAACGCCTGGGGGAACTTGGCGGTGGGGTTGTAGCTGGTCTCGGTGACAGCGCCGGTGATGACGTTCTTGGTCTTGGTACGCACGAAGGCCGCGCCCTTGCCGGGCTTGACGTGCTGGAACTCAACGACCTGAAGGACCTGGCCGTCCTGTTCGAAGGTGACGCCGTTGCGGAACTCGCCTGCAGAGATCATAAAAGGATTCCTCCAATACAAAATTCAGTAAATAACATACCTGTTTATTATTGTAATATAAAACGGGCGGCTTTGCAAGTGTTTTGCGGCCGCGGCGGGCAAAAAAGGCAAAAATCTGCCCGGCCGCCGTGCTTTTACGCCCCGGCCGCCGCATAGGCCGCGGCGAGGGCGGCGGCGTCCTCGGCCTGCGTGCCGTCCGATTCACAGATGATGGTCGGCGCAAGGCCGCGCTGCTTGATCAGCCGCAGCAGCGGTTCGTGCGGCGGGCCGTACTGCGTATCGGCCAGGGTCAGGTGGCATTTTTCGCCGCCTTTGGTATAGGCGATGCGCGAAAAATGCGCGTGGAAGCACCGTGCGCGCGCATCGCCGAGCGCTTCCTCCAGCCAGTCGAGCAAAGCGGCGTAGTCGGCCGCGGCGTTTTCGGCAAACTGCGCGCCCTGGCTGCGGGCGTAGAGATGGCCGAAGTCGATGCAGGGCGTGATGCGGTCGTCGACGGCGCACAGGGCCAGGACTTCATCCAGCGTGCCGAGCTGATTGACCTTGCCCATCGTCTCGGGGCAGAGGATGCAATCGCCGTACCCGGCGGCATCGACGGCGGCGACGGCGCGGCGCATCGTGTCGAGCGCTTTTTCCAGCGCCTGCTCCCGGCTCTGCTTGCCGCAGGACCCGGAATGGAACACGACCCGCCGCCCGCCCATCGCCTTGACGGCGGCGCAGCTCTGCAAAATATAGTCGACGCTGCGCAGGCGCTTTTCTTCTTCCAGGCTGGACATGCTGATGTAATAGGGCGCATGCACCGAAAGGGCGATGCTCTTTTCCGCGCACGCCGCGCCGAGCATGGCCGCGCGCCCGGCGCTGATGCGCACGCCGCGGCCGCACTGGTACTCAAACGCCGTGAGGCCGAACGAGGCCGTGTAGGCCGCGATGTCCGCCGGCGTTTTGCCGGTGTAGCTGTCCGAAAGGCCGGCCGTGCCGAAGCGCGGGGCGCTGTGGGTCTCATTCATACGTTTTCCCGCCTTTTTCATAGTAGCGCCGCAAAAACGGCTTTTCCAGCCTGCGCTTGAAGCGCACGCCGCGGTTTTTGTCGTGCGGGGTGCGCGGCAGCACATACAGGCAGCGGATGCCATACAGCCCGGCGGCCAGGCGGTCGGTAAAGATCTGGTCGCCGACCATGGCCATCTGCCGCCGCGCAACGCCCAGGCGGCGGCGCGCGGTCATGAGCCCCGGCGGCAGCGGCTTGCAGGCCAGCGGGACCCAGGCCAGGCCGATGCGCTCGGCAAACGGGCGCACGCGGCGGGCGGTGTTGTTGGAGACGATGGTCAAACTGATGCCTGCGGCGCGCATGGCCGCAAGCCAGGCCGCGACGCTGTCGTCCAGCTGCTGGCTGCCGTCGCCGGTGAGGGTGTTGTCGACATCCAGCACAAGCGCCGTGATGCCCATCCGGCGCAGCACCTCCGGCGTGATCGCCTCTACCCGCCGGAAAACGACCTCTGGGGTCAATAGCATAGAAACCTCCGGTCTTTTACTTAGAGTTAAGAGTTGAGAATTCAGAGTTTAGAGTTGATTTCTTAGAGTTTAGAGTTGAGAGTTCAGAGTTTAGATTTGGTAGACCGCCGCCCTGCGGGCGGCTCAAAAAACAGAGAGAAACGTTGTGGCAATATTTTGATCGCGGCCGGCGGCCGCGTTCCGAATCTTCACTCTAAACTCTTCACTCTAAACTCTCATTTGGCTCTCAAAAGAAAAAGCAGGCCCGCGGTGCGGGCCTGCTTTTGGGTGCGGAGCGCGGTGTACAGCACCGCGCTCCGCGCCCTGCCGTTCCGATTCATACCTTGGTAAAACGCCTTGCGGCGGAATTACTTGTACTTGCGCTTGCGGGCGGCTTCGGACTTCTTCTTGCGGCGCACGGAAGGCTTCTCATACGCCTCGCGCTTGCGCACCTCGGCCAGGACACCACTGCGGGCGGTGCTGCGCTTGAAACGGCGCAGAGCGCTCTCCAGGGATTCGCCCTCCTTGACACGGATCTCCGACATCTCTATCCCTCCCTTGGTCTTTAGACAGGAGTTTGCCGGTCAAAAATTTCTAATCAACCAGTAACAAAAAGTATACTATAAAGCACCGGGCCCTGTCAACCTTGTTTTAGCCGCATCGTCCAAATTCGCACAAAGTTTACAAATTGTGCGCCGCATACAGCCACAGTGCCCCGTACACAACCGGCTGGTGCAGCATGTAAAGCAGCAGCGTGTGCCGCCCGGCGCAGCACAGCCCGCGCAGCGCGGCGGGCGGCGGGGCCGCGGCGGCGCGCAGGCGTTCGCGCCCGCACAGGCGGGCGATAAAATACCCGCACCAAAAAAGAAACAGCCACGGCAGCAGCGGGAAATAATCGGCCGAAGAAAAGCGGCTCAAATCCGGCAGGCCGAGCCAGAACCAGTTCGGGCGGTACAGCGCCGCGGGCAGCCGTACAAGGCGCAGCCCCTCGAACCCGAGCCAGCCGGACGGCAGCTGGTTGAGCAGCGCGAACGCCGCCGCCGACACCGCCAGCCCGGCGGCCGGGGGGATGCGCTGCCAGACCGGGCGCAGCAGCGCCGTGAGCACCAGCGCGCAGCCGGTTAAATGCAGCACGCCGAACCAGATGGCCTGGCCGGGCAGGAACACCGCCGTGACAATGGTCAGCACCGCGGCGCAGCCGAGCGTGAGCAGGCCGTTTTTAAGCGGCGCGCGCGAAAGCGTGAAGCTGAACCCGGCGATGAGCAGAAAGCTCCAGCAGATATACTGCTGCCAGATGTGGCAGCCCGGCGCGCTGATACCGTACCAGGCGCAGGGCAGGCCAAAGACATAGACCCAGTCGTACAGCGCGTGGTAGGCGACCATGTTGACAAGGGCCAGGCCGCGCAGCGCATCCAGCTGCCACAGCCGCGGCCCGGTACGGTGGGGCATCGCGCCCGCCTCCCTTCCCTGTTGGGGTTTCATCCGTCCCATCATAGCGCGGGCGGCGGCAAACGTCAAGCGGGGGCGGGGCATTGCAGGATGGCAAAAAATGCGGTAGAATATTTGGTGAAAATGACGGTTGCGAAGCAGAAGGGAGACGCCTATGCCCCACTGGGATATCCGCCTGGTCGCGCTTGACCTGGACGGCACGGTTTTTGACGATGAAAAAAACATCAGCCCGCGCACGCTGCGGGCTTTCCGCGCAGCGCTGGACCGCGGCGTTGACGTGATCCCCGCCACCGGGCGGCAGGCCGCGGGCGTGCCGGAGGAATTTTTGCACATGCCCGGCGTGCGTTATGCGCTGACCGCCAACGGCGCCAGCTTGGTGGAGCTGGCCACCGGGCGCAGCGTGGTGCGCCTGCCGTTTGACGACGCGCTGGCCCGGGCCGTGCTGGCGGCGCTGCGGCCGTTTGGCGGCGTGCTGGGCATTTTTATTGACGGCGGCTGCTGCGCCGACGCCGACAGCGCCGCGCGCATGGAGGATGTCTGCCCGCCCGCGCTGCTGCCCTATGTGCGGGCCAGCCGCCATGTTGTGCCCGACCTGCCCGCCTATATGGCGGCGCACAGCGGCCAGGTGGAAAAGTTCAGCATCCTGTACCCGGACGACACTGTCCGCGACGCAGCCAAAGCCGCGCTGGCGGCGGCCTGCCCGGGGGTGGAGATCACCAGCAGCATGCCGCGCAACCTGGAAGTGAACGCCCCCGGTGTGAACAAGGGGCGCGGCCTGCTGGCGCTGGCGGCCGAACTGGGGCTGGACCGCCGCCAGGTGATGGCCTGCGGCGACAGCGGCAACGACCTGGAGATGATCCGCGCCGCCGGGCTGGGCGTGGCGATGGGCAACGCCAGCCCCGACGTGCTGGCCGCCGCCGACGTGATCACGCTGGACAACAACCACGACGGCGTCGCCGCCGCCATAGAGACCTATGTGCTGCACCAGACACGGTAAACAACAGCCAAAACGCGGCCCCGCCGGGCAGAAGACCGGCGGGGCCGCGTGGTGTTTGGGGTGGGTTATTCGATCGTGACGGACCAGGCGAAGGTGCTTTCGGCGCCGGGGGCGAGCTCTTCGTGCTTGCCCGCCTCGTTGACGCTGTTGGCCCAGCCGTTCCAGGGTTCCATGCAGACAAAGCTCTCGGCGCTCTGCTGCCAGAGGATGGCTTTGCCGAACTTGGCTTCGTCAAAGGCGACCGTGACCTTGTGGCCGTTGCCGGAATCGGAGAGCACCATCGGGCTCTTGACGCCGGTCAGCAGGCGGGTGGAGTCGGCCGCGCCGGGGGTCTTGGTCAGCGTGATCTGCGCGGGGGCGGCAGGCTGCGGGCCGGTCGGGCTTTCGGAGCAGGTAGCGGCCGTGATGTCAAAGCGCACGTTTTCCAGCGCGCTGGTGGCAAAATAGGGGTGGAAGCCGACGCTGAACGGCAGGGGCTTGTCGCCGGTGTTGGCGACGGTCAGGGCCAGGTGCGCGGTGTTGCCCGCGAGGGTGTAGCGCATGGTCAGCTTGAAATCAAACGGATAGCAGAACTTGGTCAGGCCGTTGGGGGTCAGCGTCAGTTCAATGGCCTCGTCGTCCGCTTTGGCCACCTGCCAGGGCAGCAGGTCGGCAAAGCCGTGGATCTCGATGGGGTAGGCCTGGCCGCCGAAAATATGCACGCCGCCGTCCGGCTTGCTGCAGCTGGGGAACAGGATGGGGATGCCGCAGCGCGGGCGGTCGGTCGATTCAAAGTTTTTGTCGCGCAGCCAGAGGTACTCCTCGCCATCCTTTGTGAACGAGGTCGCCATGCCGCCCTTCTCCGGCGTAACGGTGAGGGCATAGGGGCCATCGGTGAGGGTGAGGGTCTTGTAGCAGGCTTCGTACTTTTGATAGGTACCGGTGGACAATGTCGACATTGTTTTCTGCCTCCTTTACTGCTTGCAGTGTCACAGCGTGACGCCCTGTTTGAAGATGGCGATCTGGCGGTGTCCGTGGCGCTCCGCGCAGGTCGGTTGGCCGTCCGCCGTCTTTATGACTAAATCATACAGCCCGCGGGCGGTTTCGTCAATGGTCATTTTGCCGGTGGCGACGGCGCCCGCGTCAAAGTCGATCCAGGCGGGTTTGGCGGCGGCCAGGCGGCTGTTGGTGGCGATCTTGAGGGTGGGGACCGGCGCGCCGAACGGCGTGCCGCGCCCGGTGGAGAACAGGATCAGCTGCGCGCCGGCCGCCGCCAGCGCCGTGGCCGAAACAAGGTCATTGCCGGGGCCGTCCAAAAGGTTGAGCCCGCGCGCCGTGACCGTACCGCCGTATTCGAGGACACCGGCGATGGGCGCGCTGCCGCCTTTCTGCACGCAGCCGCAGGATTTGTCTTCCAGCGTGGTGATGCCGCCCGCGCGGTTGCCGGGGCTGGGGTTTTCGTAGACCGTTTCGCCGTGGGCGAGGAAATAGTCCTTGAAGCCGTTGAGCATGGCGGCGGCTTTGTCAAAGACAGCGCGGGTTTGGCAGCGGTCCATCAGGAAGCCTTCGGCCCCGAACATCTCGGGCACTTCGGTCAGGATGGCCGTGCCGCCGCAGGCGCACAGCGCGTCCGAAAAGCGGCCGATGACCGGGTTGGCCGTGACGCCGGACAGGCCGTCCGACCCGCCGCACTTGAGCCCGACGACCAGCTCGCTGACCGGCAGCGGTTCGCGGCGGGCCTGCGCGGCGTGGGCGGCCAGCTCTTTGAGCAGCGCGCGCCCGGCGGCCATCTCGTCGGGGACGTCCTGGCAGGTCAGGAACTTGACGCGGGCGGGGTCGAAGGGACCGAGCTCCGCTTCAAACTGTTCGCGGGTCAGGTTTTCGCAGCCGAGCGAGAGCACCAGCACGCCGCCCGCGTGGGGGTGGCGGGCCAGCGCGGCCAGCAGCCTGCGGGTGCGGGCATGGTCCGCCCCGGTCTGGCTGCAGCCGTAGGGGTGCGGGAAGGCGTACAGGCCGTCGATGCTGCCGGTGACAAGGTCCTGGTTTTCCCGCGCGAGAGCCTCGGCGCAGCCGTTGACGCAGCCGACCGTGGGCAGCACCCAGATCTCGTTGCGGATGGCCGCGCGGCCGTCCGCCCGCCGGTAGCCGGAAAACGTCCCGGGCGTCTGCGGCGGCAGCGGGCGGGCTGCGGGGCGGTAGGTATATTCGACCGTGCCGGACAGGTTGGTGGCCAGGTTGTGGGTGTGCACCCAGGCCCCGGGCGGGATGGCGGCGGTGGCGTGGCCGATGGGAAATCCGTATTTGACGGCGTTCTCCCCCGCCGCGATGGGCCGCACGGCCAGCTTGTGGCCCTGGGGGATGTCCCCGGCCGCAACGACGGTCAGGCCCAGGTCCGGCAGGGCGACCGCCGTGCCTTTGGCGATGGGCTGCAGCGCCACGGCGACGTTATCCGCCGGGTGGATGTGGATGGCGAGAGACATAAACAGTGGCTCCTTTATCACATGATATCAAAAAAACAATCGCAGCCGGGCACGCGGGCGCCGCACGGCTTGCTTGCCGCCCGGATGTGTGCTATAGTGGAGGCGGGCCGCCCGGACGGCGGCTTCCCGGAATTTTTCAGAAAGGAGAACCGAACATGAAAACTGCCATGAACAAAACGAAAGCCGCTCTTTGGAGGGTCGTTCTGTTGTAAGCTGACGGCCCTCCGCCATGACACGGAGGACCTATGGCATCTCAATTCACAAAACCAAGGCTCAAGAAATTCCTTTCTTATTACCGCCCGCACCGCCGCATCTTTCTGACGGACCTGTTTTTTGCGCTGCTGAGCGCGGGCTGCACGCTGCTGATCCCGCTTGTGTCCGGGTATATGACCGGCACGGTGCTGGCGCAGTGGGGCGCGGGCGCGGCGCAAAAGCTGCTGGCGGCCGCGCTGCTGCTGGCGGCGCTGGCGGCGGTGAAGGTGGCCAGCAACGTGATCTACGCCTATTTCGGCCACGCGATGGGCGCCAAGATGGAACAGACGATGCGCGAGGAACTGTTCCGGCATTATGAATCGCTCTCGTTCGGGTTCCACGCCCGCAACGGTACCGGCCGATTGATGACGGTGCTCTCCAACGACCTGAGCAACATGACCGAGCTGTTCCACCACGGGCCGGAGGACCTGCTGATGACGGCGGTCAAGTTTGCCGGCGCGTTTGCCATCATGCTCCGCCTGCATGTTCCGCTGACGCTGCTCGTCTTTGCGGCGCTGCCCTTGCTGGGGCTGGCCACGCTGCACGCCGACCGGCGGATGGAAGCCTGCCAGCTGGAAAACCGGCGGCAGCTGTCCGACATGAACGAGTATGCGGAGGATACGCTTTCGGGCATCCGCACCGTCATCGCCTTTGGCAAGGAGGACGCGCACGCCGCGCGCTTTGCGCAGAAAAACCGGCGCTACACCGCAGGCAAATGCCTGTATTACAAGCTGGAAGCCGAATTTTACGAAACATTGCGGGCCTACCCGCAGCTGCTGACGACGCTGGTGGTCATCTTCGGTTCGCTGTTCATCACCGGCGGCAGTTTGAGCGCGGCCACGCTGGTCACGTTCCTGCTGTATGCCGGGACGCTGTCGGAGCCGATCAACACACTCTTAAACTTCCTCAACCTGTTTGAGCAGGGCAAGGCGAGCTTCATCCGCTTTATGGAGATGATCGAGCTGCGCCCCGCCGTGGCCGAACCGGAACACCCGGCGGCGCTGCCGCACCCGAAGGGAGACATCCGCTTTGAGCATGTTTCCTTCCACTATGAAGATTCGGACGAAAACGTGCTGGAGGATGTTTCGTTTTGCATCGGCGGCGGGCAGACCGTCGCCGATGCCGGGAGCTCCGGCATCGGCAAGACGACCGTCGTCTCGCTGATCGCGCGGTTTTACGACGCCTGCAGCGGCCGGGTCCTGATCGACGGGGCGGACATCCGCACGCTTTCACTGCGCACGCTGCGGCAGACGGTCGGCATTGTGCAGCAGGAGGTGTACATCTTCAACGGCACCATCCGCGAAAACATCCGCTACGGCCGCGAAGACGCCACCGACGCCGAGATCGTTGAGGCCGCCAAGCTGGCCGGGCTGCACGGGTTCATCACCTCGCTCGCACACGGCTATGACAGCCTGGTGGGCACAAAGGGGATTATGCTGTCCGGCGGGCAGCGGCAGCGGCTGAGCATTGCGCGGCTGTTTTTGAAGGACCCGAAGATCCTGATCCTGGACGAAGCAACGAGCGCGCTGGATTACGAGAGCGAGGCCGTTGTGCAGCGCTCGATCGAGCGGCTGAAGAAGGACCGCACGACCATCCTCATCGCGCACCGGCTTTCGACGGTGCGCAGCGCGGACCAAATTTTTGTGCTGGCCGACCGGCGCATTGCCGAAGCGGGCACACACGAGGCGCTGCTGCGCCGGGACGGCGTCTATGCCCGGCTGTGCCGTTTGGGGCACCTGCAGTAAAACAGTTTATACGCCAACTTCTATGAAAAAACGGGGCGGGGCCGCCAGAGGCTCCGCCCTGTTCTGTTTTATGCCAGGCAGGCGGCGAAGGCGGCGAGCGCGCCTTTTTCGCGGATCAGGGTCAGGTTTTGGACCGTGGCGGCTTCGAGCCCGGGCACGGCGGTCAGGTCCTGCCCCCAGAACGCTTGGTTCGCCAGCACGGCGCGCACGAGCGCGGGGACCGCGTCGTCTTTGTGCGCGGCATAGAATTCGAGCACCGGGCGGTCGTCGCAGACGGTGTACGCGCCGCCGCCCGGGCGGCGGCAGACAAGGCCCTGTTCGGTCAGCGCCTGGACGTCGTTTGTATAAAAGGCGATGTACGCCGCCAGGCTCAGCGTCAGGCAGGGCGGCAGGCTGCCGTTGGCGGCGGCGTATTCCAGCAGCGACGGCATGTTGCGCGCCCGCCATTTGGAGGTCGAGTTGAGCGAGATGCTCAGCAGCGCATGGTCCACAAAGGGGTTGTTGAAACGGTCCTCGACCGCGGCGGCGAACCGCAGGCAATCGTCCCGGTCCAGCGGCAGGATGGGCACGATCTCCTGCCGCAGCATCCGGTTCATAAACGCGCGGATCGTATCATTGCGCATGCAGTCGCGCACAATGTCGAACCCGGCCAGGTACGCCCCGGGCACAAACCCGGTGTGCGCGCCGTTCAAAATGCGCACCTTGCGTTTCTTGTAGGGGGTCACGTCGGGCACAACCGGGGAGTTGAGCCCCGCGGCTTTGAACGGCAGGCGGTCGGCCAGCCAGGCGGGGCCTTCGATGTTCCAGACGCCGAACACCTCGCCAACGTCGATAAGTTCGTCGTGGTAGCCGTTTTCGGCGTCGAGACGGGCGGCCTCGGCGGCGTCGCGGATGCGGCCGGGCACAATGCGGTCGACAAGCGTCGAGCAGAACGTACAGGCGCCGTGCACCCAGGCGCGGAAATCCGCTTCCAGCCCCCACTGGCGGATATATTCATCGACACAGCGCAGCAGTTCCTTGCCGTTTTCGTCAATGAGCTCGCAGGAGAGCACGATCACGCCCGGCTTGCCCGCCTGCCAGCGCGCATGGAGCACCTGGGTCAGCTTGGCCGGGAAGGAGGCGGGCGGGCAGTCCGCCTTGCGGCAGGCCGGGTCATAGGCGATGCCGGCTTCGGTCGTGTTGGATACGATGATCTCGAGATCGTCCGATACGGCCACCGCCAGCATCGCCGCGTAGCCGTCCTGCGTATACGGGTCAAGGCAGCGGGAAACGCTGGAGATCACGCGCTTTTCGCTGACCGCGCGCCCGTCCTGCCGCCCGCGCAGGTAGAGCGTGTACAGCCCCTGCTGGGCGTTGATGGCCCCGGCCAGGCCGGTGGGAATCGGCTGCACAAGGCAGCATTTTCCGTTCCAGCCCGCGCGCTCGTTGGCAAGGTCGAACCAGGTATCGGCAAAGGCGCGCAGGAAGTTGCCCTCGCCGAACTGCAGGACCTTTTCAGGCGCATCCCGCAAAATATAGCCCGTGTAGCCGCTTTTTTGCAGGACTTCATAGTTGAGTGTTTCCATGGCAGCGTTCCTCCCGCGCAGTTTGTGTACCCTCTCATTCTAGCCGCGCCGCCCCGCAGCGTCAAGGTCTGCCGCGGCGGCAGCGCACATATTTTGCTCTCTTGCCCGCAGGGGTCCGCTTTCCGCATTTTGCACAAGGCGCGCGCCGAATTTTTGTTTGGTATTTTTGTGGCTGCGCAATTTTTGCAACTTGTTCCGCTGCGCCGAACTATGTATAATGATAACAAAGCCCACAGTACCGGGCCGGGCGCCCCGGCCCGCCGACAAAGGAGATTTGCGATATGAAAGCATTTATGGACAAGGATTTCCTTTTGGATACCCCCACCGCGCGTCATTTGTACCATGACTACGCGGCGGACCTGCCCATTATCGACTATCACTGCCACATTCCGCCGCAGGAGATCTATGAGGACCGCCGCTTTGAGAACATCACCCAGGTTTGGCTGGGCGGCCATCAGGTGCTGGCCGACGGGTCCGACTATTATTTCGGCGACCACTATAAGTGGCGCGTCATGCGTTCCAACGGCGTGCCGGAGGAGTACATCACCGGCGACAAGCCCGACCGCGAGCGCTTCCAGAAGTTTGCCGAGGCGCTGGAAATGGCCATTGGCAACCCGATGTATACCTGGTGCCACCTGGAGCTGAAGAAATACTTCGGCTATGACGGCGTGCTCAACGGCGACACGGCCGAAGAGGTCTGGAACCTGTGCAACGAAAAGCTGAAAAACGACCCCAAGATGACCGTGCGCGGCCTGATCGAGCAGAGCAACGTCGCGATGGTCGGCACGACCGACGACCCCGTCGACAGCCTGGAGTGGCACAAGAAGATCAAGGAGGACGCTTCGATCAAGGTCGTTGTCGCCCCCTCCTTCCGCCCGGACAAGGCGCTGAACATCTACAAGCCCGGCTTTGTTGAGTACATCCACAAGCTGGAGTCCGTCGTGGGCCGCGAGTTCAAGTGCGTGGGCTGCGTGGAGAAGGCGCTGGAGGAACGGCTGCAGTTCTTTGTGGAGATGGGCTGCCGCGCCGCCGACCACGGCCTTGACTATGTGCCGTTTGTCGATTCCCCGGAGCTGGCCGATGTCGCTTTCAAGAAGGCGATGGCCGGCGAGGACCCGACCAAAGAAGAGCGCGACGCTTACATGACCTACCTGCTGGCGGCCTGCGCCCGCATGTACAAGAAGTACAACGTCGTCATGCAGATCCACTACAGCTGCCTGCGCAACCCCAACGCCAAGATGCTGAAAAAGCTCGGCCCCGACACCGGCTTTGACATGATCGGCGTGACCGAGGGCAGCGTGCCGCTGAGCAGCCTGCTCTCCAAACTGACCGACACCGACGAGCTGCCCCGGACCATCCTGTACAGCCTCAACCCGTCCGACTTCGACATGCTGGGCACGCTGATCGGCTCGTTCCAGGGCGACGAAGTCCCGGGCAAGATGCAGATGGGTTCCGCCTGGTGGTTCTGCGATACCAACGACGGCATGTACCAGCAGATGCGCACGCTGGCCCGCCTGGGCCTGTTGGGCAACTTCATCGGCATGCTGACCGACAGCCGCAGCTTCCTTTCCTACACGCGGCATGAGCTGTTCCGCCGCCTGATGTGCAACCTTGTGGGGTCCTGGGTCGAAAACGGCGAATACCCCAACGATGAAAAAGCGCTGAAGAAGATCGTGCAGGGCATCAGCTACTACAACGCCAACCGTTACTTCAACCTGTAAAAAGCCAAAAGCACAAACCGCCCCCGCCGGTCAAACCCGGCGGGGGCGGTGTTTTGCATTGATTCGGGGGCTGCCGCCTTGGCGCGGCGGCCCGCTTATTTTTCCGCTGCCGGGCCGGCGGCGGACAGCGGGATCTCGGGCATCAGCTCGTCCGAAACGATGCGCAGCATCTGTTCGAGCTTGTGCAGGTCGGCGGGCGAAAAGCGCGTTTTGGCCCGGTCGACCACCTCCTGCAAATAGGCGTAGCTGATGTTGTAATAGTCCAGATAGCGCTGCGTGGGCACCAGATAGTACTCCCGCTTGTCGGCGCTGGAGCGGACCTTTTCGAGATAGCCCTTTTTGACAAGGTTGTTGATCTTGTACGAGGCGTTGGGCGTGGAAAGGTTCATCAGCTTGGAGAACTCCGCGATGGTGGGGCGGTCCAGCGCCACGATCACCTCCATGCAGAAGGATTCCACCGTGGTCAGCGTGGCTTCCCGGTTTTCAAATTTGCTGAAAACCTGCTGGTAAAAGTGCAGCTTGAATTTGGTATACACCTGTTGGAACGCCTGGTCCAGCATGGCAAAAACCTCCTTCTGTCCAGCTTGTGGGCGGTGCGGGGCCGCGGGGCGCAGCGAGGCTGCGGGGCGCGCCTGGCGGCAGGCGCGGGCGCGGCGGGGCTGCGGGGGCCGCCGGCCGGCAGGCGCAGAGACCTGTTTGCCGGGCAAACGCTCACCCCCGGTCAACGATGGCGAAGGTCAGCTCCGCGTTGACGGCGCGCTGGCCGTCCACCCAGGCGGTGGCTTTGCCGATGCCCAGCGGGCCGTGCTGCTCGATGAGCTCACATTCCAGCGTGAGTACATCGCCGGGCACGACCTGGCGGCGGAAGCGGGCGTTCTTGACGCCGCCGAACAGCGCCAGTTTGCCCTGGTTGCCCTCGGCGCTCAGCGCCGCGACCGCGCCGCACTGGGCCAGCGCTTCCAGAATCAGCACGCCGGGCATGACCGGCTGGCCGGGAAAGTGGCCCTGGAAAAACGGCTCGTTCATCGTCACGCACTTGACGCCGCGGGCCCACTGGCCGGGGGTATAGTCGGTGATTTTATCGAGCAGCGCGAACGGATAGCGGTGGGGCAGGATCTTTGCGATCCCGGCCGCGTCCAGCGTGCGCGGCGGGTCGTTCGGTGTGATCGCCATGGCTCAGCCCTCCCAGCGCTTGAAGATGACCGCCGCGTTGTGGCCGCCGAAGCCGAGGCTGTCGCTCATCGCATACTCGACCTGTTCGTTGAGGCCCTCGTTCGGCAGGTAGTCGAGGTCGCACTCGGGGTCGGGGGTTTTGAGGTTGATGGTGGCGGGCAGGTAGCCTTCGTGCAGGGCCAGCGCCGTGAACACACCCTCGACGCCGCCCGCCGCGCCCAGCAGGTGGCCGGTCATCGACTTGGTGCTGGAGATGTGCAGCTTGTAGGCGTGGCTGCCGAACGCGGTCTTGATGGCCTGGGTCTCGCAGACATCGTTGAGATGGGTGCCGGTGCCGTGGGCGTTGATGTAGCCGACGGCCTCGGGCGCGATGCCCGCATCGGCCAGGGCCATCTGCATGCAGGCTGCGCCGCCCTCGCCGCCAGGGGCCGGGGCCGTGATGTGGTGGGCGTCGCAGTTAGCGCCGTAGCCGACGACTTCGGCATAGATCTTTGCGCCGCGGGCCTTGGCATGCTCGAGCTCTTCCAGCACAAGGAGGCCCGCGCCTTCGCCGATGACGAAGCCGCCGCGCTCGGCGTCAAACGGCAGCGAGGCGCGGTTCGGGTCGGTGGCGGCGGTGAGCGCTTTCATGCTCGTGAAGCCGCCGACGCCGAGCGGGCTGATGCAGCTTTCGGCGCCGCCCGCAATGGCCATGTCGTCATAGCCGTCGCGGATGCGGTGGAAAGCGTCGCCGATCGCGTTGGTGCCGCCCGCGCAGGCCGTGACCGGCGCGTAGCAGTAGCCCTTGAGGCCGTAGCGGATCGCGATCTGCCCGGCCGCCATGTTGGCGATGGTCATGGGCACAAAGAACGGGCTGACGCGGTCAAAGCCCTTCTGCTCGCCCTTGGCGTGCTCTTCCTCCATGTTGGGCAGGCCGCCGATGCCCGCCGAGACGATGGTCGCAAAGCGGGTGCAGTCGATGGCGGCGAGCGCTTCGGGGGTGAGCCCGGCGTCGGCCATCGCTTCGATGGCGGCGGCCATCGCGAACTGGGTAAAGCGGGCCATCTTGCGCGATTCGCGCTTGTCCACGCGAACGGCGGGGTCAAAGTCCTTGACCTCGGCGGCCAGCTTGGTCTTGCTGTCGGCGGTATCGTAGTGGGTGATGGGGCCGACGCCGCACACACCGTTCTTCACCGCGGCCCAGCTTTCCGCCACCGTATTGCCGGTGGGGTTTACGGTGCCGAGCCCCGTGATGACAACTCTGCGTTTGTCCATAATATCCTCCAAATAGCGCGCCATGCGCGGAAATTTCAAGAGTCCGAAAAAAGAAATGCGCAACCGGCCGGAAAGCCGCTGTCACAACGCCGCATTTCCCGTTTTGGTCTTACATGCCCATGCCGCCGTCGACGCACAGCACCTGGCCGGTGACGTAGGCCGCGGCGGGGCTGGCAAGGAAGGCCACGGCGGCGGCCACTTCCTCCGGCCGGCCGACGCGCCCGGCCGGTATGGCGGCCAGCGAGGCGGTTTTGGCGGCGTCGGTCATGGCGTCGGTCATGTCGGTGGCGATGAAGCCGGGGGCCACGGCGTTGACCGTGACGCCGCGGGCGGCGTACTCCTTGGCAAGGCTCTTGGTCAAGCCGATAAGGCCCGCCTTGCTGGCGGCGTAGTTGGCCTGGCCCGCGTTGCCGTGCAAACCGACGACGCTGCTGATGTTGACGATGCGGCCATAGCGCTGGCGCATCATGAGCTTGCAGGCCGCCTTGCAGCAGAAGAACGCGCCCTTGAGGTTGGCGCTGATGACCTTGTCGAAGTCGGCCTCCTCCATGCGCAGCATCAGCTTGTCCGCCGTGACGCCCGCGTTGTTGACCAGCACATCCAGGCGGCCCAGGTCCGCCGCAGCGCCTTCCACCAGCGCCTGGCAGGCGGCGGGGTCGCTCACATCGGCCTGGCGGGTGACCGCCTTGACGCCGAGGGCGGCGCAGTCGGCGGCCGTCTGTTCGGCCGCGGCCGCGTTGCCCGCGTAGTTGATGCAGATATCGAACCCGGCCGCGGCCAGCGCCAGGCTGATGGCGCGGCCGATGCCGCGGCCGCCGCCGGTGACGAGCGCCGCCGGGCGCGCCGTTGCAGTTTCCGCCATGGTTCAGCCCTCCCCTTTCAGCGCCGCCAGCACCTTGTCAAAGTCTTCGGCGGTTTCGATGTTCAGGCAGTTGATGGTGCTGCCCACGGTCTTTTTGACAAAGCCGCTGATCGCATGGCCCGGGCCGATCTCAACAACGGTATCGACGCCCAGCTCGGCCAGGCGGCGGATGGTGTCCTCGAGATAGACGCTGCTCTGCACCTGGCGCTCGAGCAGGGCGGGGATCGTGTCGTCCGCGCCCATCTCACGGCCCAGGCAGTTGAACAGGACCGGCAGCTGCATCGGCTTGAAATCGACGGTCTTGAAGCGTTCGGCCAGCGCGTCGCCCGCCGGGTGCATCAGGCTCGTGTGGAACGGCCCGCTGACCTTGAGCGGCAGGCAGCGCTTGGCGCCCGCGGCCTTGGCCAGTTCGGCGGCCTTGTCGACGGCGGCCTTCTCGCCGCCGATGACGAGCTGGCCCGGGCAGTTGTAGTTGCAGATCTGCACAACGCCCAGGGCGGACGCCTCGTCGCAGCAGCGCTGCAGCGGCTCGCGGTCCAGCATGAGCACGGCGGTCATGCCGCACGCAAGGCCCTCGGACGCTTCGGCCATCGCTTTGCCGCGGAAAGCGACCAGCTCGACCGCCGTGCGCGCATCCAGCACGCCCGCGCATTCGAGCGCCGAATATTCGCCCAGCGAAAGCCCCGCCGCGTAAGCCGGGCGCACGCCCGCTTCAGCCAGCATGGCCGTGACGCCGGCGGCGAAAGCCACCATGCAGGGCTGGGTGTACTGCGTCTGGTTGATAACGCCTTCGGGGTCGGAGAAGCAGACGGTCTTGAGGTCAAAATCAACCGCCTGGGCGGCTTCGTCCAGCACTTTGCGGAAAACGGGGCTGCTCTCGTAGAGATCGGCGCCCATCCCGGCGTGCTGGCTGCCCTGGCCGGCATACAAAAAAGCAAGTTTCATGGCGATGTTCCCTCCTGCCAAACGGTTCAGACGTTGAGGCTGCCCAGCGCGCCGAGGCGGGCGCGGCAGCCGTCCATGAGCTCGTCCAAAATGGCGGCCACCGGGCGCACCTGCTTGAGCATACCGGCCACCTGACCGGCCATCAGGCTGCCGGTGTCGGTGTCGCCGTCAAACACGGCGCGGCGCAGGCTGCCGAGAGTGAACTTTTCCAGCTCCATCTTGTCGGCCCCGGCTTTCTCCTGGCGGACATACTCGCGCGCCATCTTGTTTTTCAGCACGCGGACCGGTGTGCCGCCGATGCGGCCGGTCACGATGGTGTCGCTGTCCTTGGCCTTGAGCAGGGCGGCTTTGTAATTTTCGTGGATCGGGCATTCTTCGGCCACGAGCAGGCAGGTGCCCACCTGCGCGCCGCAGGCGCCGAGCGCAAAGGCCGCGGCCAGCTGGCGGCCGTCGGCAATGCCGCCCGCCGCGATGACCGGGATATCGACCGCATCGACGACCTGGGGCACCAGCGCCATCGTGGTCATTTCGCCCACATGGCCGCCGCTCTCGGTGCCTTCGGCAATGACGGCGTCGACGCCGGTCTTGGCCAGGTGCTTGGCCAGCACGGCCGCCGCGACGACCGGGATGACCGTGATCCCGGCCGCCTTCCACTTGGCGACATACTGGCCGGGGTTGCCCGCGCCGGTCGTGACGACGGGGACCTTTTCCTCCACCACGATCTGGGCGAACTCGTCGGCGCAGGGGTGCATGAGCATGATGTTGACGCCGAACGGCTTGTCGGTCAGTTCGCGGCAGCGGCGGATGTTCTGGCGCAGCTCGTCGCCGCTGTGCATGCCGCCGCCGCCGATGAGGCCGAGCGCGCCCGCGTTGGAGCAGGCGGCCGCGAATTCGCCGGTGGCGATGTTCGCCATGCCGCCCTGGATGATCGGGTATTTGGTGCCAAGGATCTCATTGAGCAGTTTCATATCAAACGCCTAGCCTTTCCTTATCTTTGTTCGGCGCGGTGCGCGTTGAGGGTCTCGCCGACGGTGAACGCCATGCCGCCCCAGGTCAGCCCGCCGCCAAAGCCGACGCAGGCGACGTGCATGCCCGGCTGCAGGCGGCCCTGTTCGGCCAGCTCGTGCAGCGCCACCGGGACGCTGGCCGCGCTGGTGTTGCCGTAGCGGTCCATGTTCTTGTAGAACTTGGCCGGGTCGGCCTTGAGCTTTTTGACGCAGTGGTCGATGATACGGCTGTTGGCCTGGTGGCAGACCACCCAGTCGAGATCGTCAAGCGTCTGGTTTGTCTTTTCCAGCACAGCGTGCAGGCTGCGGGGCAGCGCGTCGACCGCAAAGCGGAACACGGCGCTGCCGTCCATCTGGATCGGGCCGCCCTTGGGCACGGTGATGGCCATATCGCCGCGCGCGCCGAGGTCGACGGCAAACGGCGTGTCGCACAGGCGGAAGATGGCGGCCCCGGCGGCGTCGCCAAACAGCACGCAGGTGCTGCGGTCGGTCATGTCCATCAGCACCGAGAGCTGCTCGCAGCCGACAATGAGGGCGTAGGGGCGGCTGTCGCTGCCGCAGCCTTCAAGCAGGCCGCGGGCCGCCGCCGTGGCATAGACAAAGCCGGAGCAGGCGGCGTTGAGGTCCAGCACCGGGATGTCCTGCGGCAGACCCAGTTCCATCTGGATCAGGCAGGCGTTGCTGGGCGAAAGATACCGCCCGGCGATGGTGGCGCAGATCACGCAGCCGATCTGCGCGGGGTCCAGGCCGCTGTTTTCCAGCGCCTGGCGGGCCGCCGCGATGGACAGGCTGCCGCCGTCCTCGCCTTCGGCGCAGAAACGGCGCTGTTTGATGCCGGTGCGGGTGGTGATCCACTCGTCGCTCGTGTCGACGATGCGGCTCAAATCATCGTTGGTCACAACACGGCTCGGGATGCCCGCGCCGGTTGCGATCAGCTGGAATCCTTTCATAACTTCCCCCAAACTATCGTAACGAATATCTATCAAAGCAAGGAATCGGACTTTCGGGACCTTGGCTGGGCCGGCCAGCGGCCTTCCGCCAATTCCTAATTTCCAGTTTTCCTCTCACAGCCCGATCTGGCGGAACTTTTTGTACCGCTGCTCCACCAGCGCCTTGCCGCCGAGCTTGCACAGTTCGGCCAGGTGGCGCTCCAGCGCGGTGTCCAGCACCGCAAACAGCTTCTGGTGGTCGCGCTGCGCGCCGCCGAGCGGTTCGGGGATGACCTCCTCGACGATGCCGCCCTCGTACAGGTCGCGGGCGGTCAGCTTCATGACGTCGCAGGCTTCGCTGCTGCGGGAGGAATCTTTCCACAGGATGCTCGCGAAGCCCTCGGGGCTGAGCACCGAGTAGACGGCGTTTTCCAGCATGAGCACATGGTTGCCCACGCCCAGCGCCAGCGCGCCGCCGCTGCTGCCTTCGCCGGTCACGACCGCGATCACGGGCACGGTCAGCGCGCTCATCTCGGCCAGGTTGCGGGCGATGGCCTCGCCTTGGCCGTGCTCCTCGGCCTGCTTGCCGGGGTACGCGCCGGGGGTGTCGATGAAGGTGATGATCGGGCGGCCGAACTTTTCGGCCTGCTTCATCAGGCGCAGCGCCTTGCGGTAGCCCTCGGGTTCGGGCATGCCGAAGTTGTAGCGCATGTTTTCTTCCAGCGTGCCGCCCTTGCGGTGGCCGATGACCGTGACCGGCATGCCCTTGTAGCGGGCGATGCCGCCCAGGATGCTGGGGTCGTCGCCGCAGCCGCGGTCGCCGCGCTGCTCAAAGAAATCGGTGAACAACGTGGCGATGTACTCGTCGATGTGCGGGCGGTTGGGGTGGCGGGCCAGGAAGACGCGGTCGGCCGCGGTCAGGTCGGCGCACCGGTCCAGCAGCTCGCTGCGCTGGGCTTCCAGTTCAGCCAGCGCGCCCGCCCCGGCAAATTCGCCGTCCGGCGCGGGGCCGACCGAATCGCTGCCGAGCAGCTCGTCCTCGGGGTCGGCGGCGGGGGCCGGTTCGCTGCTGCGCAGCTCGTTGATGCGGGCGTCCAGCGCCTCGATCTCTTTCAGTGTATCTTTGATCATGCGCCGTGTTTCCTCCCTTGCGTGTGCAGCTGCAGCAGCAGCGCCAATGTGCGTTTGAGCTCTGCGCGGGGCACGACCTGGTCCACAAAGCCGTGGGTGGTCTGGAACTCCGCCGTCTGGAAGCCCTTGGGCAGTTTTTCGCCGATGGTCTGCTCAATGACGCGCGGCCCGGCAAAGCCGATGAGCGCGCCGGGCTCCGCCAGCATGATATCGCCCAAAGACGCAAAGCTGGCCGTGACGCCGCCGGTGGTGGGGTGGGTCAGGCAGCTGATGTACAGCCCGCCGCGCTGCGAAAAGCGCTGGATGGCGGCGCTGGTCTTGGCCATCTGCATGAGGGAGAAGATGCCCTCCTGCATGCGCGCGCCGCCGCTGGCCGAAAAGATGATGAGCGGCAGGTGCTTGGCGGTGGCATACTCGACCGCGCGGGTGATCTTTTCGCCCACGGCGGTGCCCATGCTGGCCATGAAGAAGCGGCTGTCCATGACGGCGACGACGGCCGGGATGCCGCCGATCTTGCCGGTGGCGGTGACGACCGCTTCCTGCAGGCCGGTCTTGGCTTTCTGCGCGCCGAGCTTTTCGGGGTAGCCGGGGAACTCCAGCACGTCCTTGGCGTCGATCTCGGCGTCCAGCTCCTCAAAAGTGCCGTGGTCCAGCACCAGGCTCAGGCGGTAATAGCCGCCGATGGGCTGGTGGTGGCCGCAGTTGGGGCAGACATACAGGCTTTTGGCCCACACCTGCCGCGTGGCGCGGCGCTCACACTTTTTACAGGTCAGGAACTGCGGTTCCTGCCAGCGCGGGGTGTCGATACCGGCGTCCCGCTTGGCTTTCAGCTGGAACACCCGCTCCTGGGAGCCAGCGGAAAAGATCTTGCCAACATTCATTGCCAGGGGTCCTCCTCTTCTTTGTACACGGCCGCCGGGCCCTGCCGGTTTCCCGGCAGGACACGGCGGCCGCGCGCTTTTGGCTGAACAGATCAGCCGTTATTGGTGACGTAGTTGAAGATATCGCCGACGGTCTTCATGTTGGGCAGTTCTTCGTCGGGGATGGAAACGCCGCAGGCTTCCTCGATGGCCATGTTCAGCTCGACAGCGTCGAGGCTGTCGGCCTGCAGGTCGTCGGCCAGGCTGGCCTCCATCGTGACCTTGTCGGCGTCGCAGCTCAGGGTATCCACAATAATGTCTTTCAGTTCTTCAAAAGTCATGGGGAATTCTCCTTTTCCAAATCAGTATGATGGCGGCCGTCCGGACGGACCGGACGCCGCCGCGTTTTACCTAAATTTATTTAGGTAAAAAATACGATGTAATTATACACCCGCCCGCCGATTTGTCAATACGCCGGAGGGTCCCGGGCGCGCATTTGTCGGCTTGCACAAAAGTGACCGGCCCATGCACCGCATTTTGCCGATAGCGCCCAACACGCACGGGTGGTTTGTGCAAGGCCCTCGCACTTATAATGTACACGCAGCCAGCACGGCGGCGGTTTCTTCGGCGGGCAGCTGGCGGCGCACCGGGGCGGGCGGGGCTTCGCCGGGGCGCAGGTCAAGCCACCAGGTCTGCAAGTCGAGCCAGCGGCCGAACTTGTAGCCGCAGCGCGGCTGCCGGCCGATGCTGTGGAAGCCCATCGCCTTGTGGAACGCCTCGCTGCCCGGGTTGGGGTGCGCGACAAGCGCCGCGGCCGCGCAGTAGCCCTGGCGGCGCAGCAGCTCCAGCAGCGGCGTGTACAGCCGCCGCCCGACCCCCTGCCCCACGCAGTCGGGCGCGCAGTAGATCGTGGTCTCCACGCACCAGGCGTACGCCTCGCGCGGGTGCAGCGGGTGGGCGCAGGCATAGCCGCACAGCTGCCCGGCCGCGTTTTCGGCCAGCAGGAACGGCCCGGTGTCCAGCGCCGCACGGATGGTCTGCTCGGTCTCGGCCAGCGTTGCGGGCGCATACTGGAAGGTCGCGGTCGAATGGCGCACATACCAGTTGTACAGCGCGTTGACGGCCGGGGCGTCGCGCACATCGCCGGGGCGGACCGTCACGGCCTGCTCGGCCCCCCAGCGGGCGGCCAGGGCCTCTTTTTTCGCTTTCGGCAGCCGTTTGAGGGCGGCTTCGGCGCGCAGTGCTTCGCTCTTGTTTTCGCAGCGGCGCGCATAGGCCAGCTGCACGGCCCCGCGCATGCGCGTGTAGCGCGCGCCCTGCCCGCTGCGGTGGCGCCGCAGGCGGCGGGCCAGGTCGCTGGTCCAGCCCGCATAGAGGCTGCCGTCCGCGCAGCGCACAAGGTACGCCCAGGCGGCGGGCGGCGTGGGGGCCTGGTCTTCGGCCCGCGAAGGCGCGGGCCCCAGGCGCAGGGGGCGTTCCGCCGGGCCGGGGGCGCTCATTCGCTCACCGGCTTTCCGGCGGCGCGCAGCGCGCGGCGGCAGGCTTCGATCGCGGTCTGTTTGTCGTCGGCCGTGACAAGGAAGCGGCTGGGGTGGCAAAAGCGCAGGCCCAGGCCGCTGCGCTCGCGCAGGACCTCCTCCGGCTGGCCGGCCCAGGCGGGCGGGAACGGCACCTTACTGCGGCGGGTCTTGTAATCGGTCACGCACTGGGCGCTGTAGCCGCCGCGCTGGCTGGGGTAAACGACGAACAGCGCGTCGGTGCGGTACAGTCCGTTTTTCCACGGCATGTAGGCAGGCAGCACGACAATGCCGTCCTTTGCGCTGCGGTAGGCGCGCTGCACGGTCTCGTCGGCACGGTTGACGGCGTTGGCCGCGGCGATCTCATTGTCCAAAATCTGCCGCGCGACCGCCACGGCGCGCCAGAAGCAGGCGTCGGGGTCGTCCTTGGAATCCCAGAGCGGGTTGAAGCTGCCGATGGCCTCGGCCAGCGAGTTGGGCTCGCCGGTGTTGTCGTTGAGGTCGAGCGGCTGGACAAAGTTTTCATCCAGCAGGCGGGCCTGGTGTTCGCCCACAAGGCGCGCGCCGAGCACGCGCCACAGCAGGCCGAACGCCGCATAGGGCACGCCGTTGGGGCGGGTGTCGCGCGGCTCGCTGTGGTGGTCGAACATGCCGCCGCCAATGTCGTAGACGATGCCCTCGGAATCATCGGGCACGGAAAAGCCGCGCGTGATCTGGATGTCGGGGCGCACGGTCTGCAGCAGGGCGGTGGAAAAAACATCGTCGGCATGGAACTTGCCGCCGTGGGTAAAGCCTTTTGCGGGGATCTTCATGGGGGTTGCCTCCTTTGCATCCCTGCCATTATAGCATACGCCGCGGCAAAATGATATGCCCGCCCGGCAAAAACGCGCGCGGCGGCCTTGCGCGCGGCGGGCCGGGTTGCTATAATAGTGTATTGTTTCCGGGCTGCGGCCCGGCAGGAACGCACACATCTGGTTTATAAAAAGGAAGTACACACCCTATGCAGCGATTTTTGAACACCCTGCGCAGCCGGGATTTTTGGCTGCGCCGCTTTTTACCCTTTGCGCTGGCTGTGGCGGCCGCGTTCATTGCGCGCTACCAGCTGGAGCTTTCGGACGGCGTGACGCCGGACTTTCTGGCCGGGCAGTGGCCGCTGTATGCGCCGCTCAACGCGCTGACCGCGTTCTGCCTGACGCTTTTGCTGTTTGCGCTGAGCGGGCGCTGGGCGCTGTCGACCGGGCTGTCCGGCCTGCTGTTCACGGTGCTGGCGCTGGTCAACCACTACACGCGCGATTTGCACGGCACTGCGCTGATGCCGCAGGACATTTTGAACATTGCCACGGCGGCCGAGGTCATGGGCAGCTACACGCTGCGCGTCACGCGGCAGGTCGTGACGATCGGGCTGCTGTTCCTGCCGGTGCTGGCGGTGGCCGCGGCGCAGCACTTTTTGCAGTTCGGCCGCCAAAAAGCCCCGCGCATCGGCTGGAAGCGGCGGCTCGGCCGCTGGGCCGGGTGCGCGGCGGGCATGTTCGTCATTTTGTATGCCGGCTATTTTGCGCCGTTTGCAATCAAGCCGAAGAGCACCTACGGCTGGGCCTGGCAGAACACCTATTACACCTACGGCTATCTGGCCGGCACGATCGAATCGGCCGGGCTGCTGATGAACCCGATCATCCAGCCGGAAAATTATACCGACGACGCCGCGGCCGCCGCGGCTGCCAAAGCCGACGGCTACACCCCGGCCGTGACCACGGTGGACGAACAGGAGTACCCCGACATCATCCTGATTCTGTCCGAGAGCTTTTATGACTTCGACCTTGTGACCGACACCCAGGCCGACGCCGACGTGATGGCCGTGACCAAAAACCTGCCCAACAGCATCTACGGCCACACGGTCAGCCCGCATGTGGGCGGCGGCACCAACTCGAGCGAGTACGAGATGCTGTCCTCCAACTCGCTGATGCTGATGCCGAGCATCACGCCGTTCAACTGGCTGAACCTGTACGGCGCCAACAGCATTGTCAGCTATCTGGACGAGCTGGGCTACGCTTCGATCGCGGCGCACCCGTACACCAACTCCAACTACCGGCGCAACAGCGCCTGGCTGGCGCTCGGCTTTGACGAGGTGTATTTTGAGGACAGCTTCCCCACCGAAGAATATTACGGCAACCGCCCCTACCAGACCGACAGCGCAAGCTACCGCGACTTTGCCGCGCTGTATGAGGCAATGCCGGAGGACCAGCCGCGGTTCGGGTTCCTTGTGAGCATCCAGAGCCACGGCGACTATGACATGAACGACGCGAGCCTGGACCTGGTGCACGCCGCGACCGACTACGGCGAGTACGACGAGTTGATGGACGAGTATCTGTCCTGCATGTACATGACCGACCGCGCCTTTGCCGAGCTGACCGAGTATTTCACCGAAGTCTACGAGCAGACCGGGCGCAAGGTGATTGTGGCGATGGCGGGCGACCATGCGCCGAGCTTTGTCAGCCATGTGGCGGACAAGAGCATTGCGCCGGAGAACGACCTGCAGCTTTTGGAGCGCAGCACGCCGTACATCATCTGGGCCAACTACCCGTTGGAAAACGCCGGGCAGACCAGCGAGACCGACCCGCTGAACCGCATCGACATGTGCACGCTGGCCCCGGTGGTGGCCGAGCAGGCGGGCCTGCCGCTGACGCCGTTCTACCGCTACCTGCTGGCGATGCGCGAATATGCGCCGGTGTACACGGCGGGCAACGACTATATGGACGCCGCAGGTGTAACGCGCGAGTTTGGCGAGGACGCCGCGCTGGACGAGTGGGTGCACGGGTATTTCGCACTGGAATACAACAACATCGGCACCCATGCGCGGCGCAACCAGGCGCTGTTCAGCCTAAACGGGTAAAACGCGCCGCGGCGGCAGGTGCTGAAAAGCGCGGGCCGGGTCCCTGTTTCAAGGGGACCCGGCCCGCGCCGTTTTTTTGTATCTGCCGCCTGCCTCAAAGCTGGCGCACGCGGAAAGCGACCGGGGCGTCGCCGCCGAGGCCGCGCGTGCGCACGACAAGGCCCTGCGGCGTGCGCTGCCAGCTCTGCACGGCGTCCGGTGCGGCGAGGGCTTCGACCGCCGTCACGATGCCGTCATAAAGCGGCTTGTGCGTTTCGCCGCGCGCGCCCAGCGCCGAGAAGGTATAGACCCCGTCCGCCGCGCCGCGCAGGGCGATGGCGTAAATGTTGCCGTGCCCCACCGTGTAGCGCACATCGGCGGCGGTGAAGTTTTTCTTGATGGCGTCGGCAAATTCGCCCTCGGTGATTTGGGTCGGGCCTTCGCCGTAGAGGCGCCAGACCCCGCTGCCGTAGATGGCTTCGCCGTTTTGCCGCAGCCAGGCGCCCATCTCGCGCAGGATGGCGGCGTCCTGTTCCGGGATGGTCCCGTCCGCTTTGGGGCCGATGTTGAGCAGCAGGTTGCCGTTTTTGCTGACGATGTCGACAAGGTCCTGCAAAATTTCGGCCGCCGGGCGGTACCGGTTGCCGGGGGTATAGCACCAGGAGTTGAGCGCCACGGCCTCGTCGGTCTGCCAGTGGAAGGGCTGGACACCGGCGAACTGACCGCGCTCGATATCGACGACGGCCGCCCCGAACGGGAAAGCGTCGTGCTTGTAGCAGATGACGGCCTCCTGCCCCCATTCGGCCGCGCGGTTATAATAATAGGCCGCAAACTTGCGCAGCCAGGGGCGCACGGCCCGGTGCTGCACCCACCAGTCAAAGTAGAGCAGCCGCGGGCGGTAGCGGTCGACGATCTCGCAGGTGCGCAGCAGCCAGTCCTGCAAATATTCCGTGCTGGGGGCGGGCTGGCCGTCCAGGTCCTGGATATCGGCCGGTTCGGGCATGGCGGGCCAGTAGAGATCGCCGCGCCGCAGCGGTTCGCGGATGTCGCTGTCAAACGCCTTGCCGTGGCCCATAAAGAACCAGTGCTCGACCCGGTGGGACGACGCGCCGCCCACAAGGCCGCGGCGGGCAAACGCGGCGCACAGTTCGCCCAGCACATCGCGGCGCGGGCCCATCTCGGCGGCGTTCCAGTGCGAAAGCTCGCTTTTATACATCTGGAAGCCGTCGTGGTGCTCGGCCACCGGCACGACATAGCGCGCGCCCGCCTGCACGAACAGGTCGGCCCAGGCGGCGGGGTCAAAGTTTTCGGCCCGGAACCTGGGGATAAAATCTTTGTAGCCGAAATCCCTGTGCGGTCCCCAGGTCTTTACATGATGTTCATAGGCCGGGCTGCCCTGGATGTACATGTTGCGGGGGTACCATTCGTTTTCAAAGGCCGGCACGGCGTAAGCGCCCCAATGGATGAAGATGCCGAACTTGGCGTCGCAGAACCAGCGCGGCGGGCGGTAGTTCTGCAGCGAGTCCCAGCTGTCCTGATACGGGCCGCGCGCGATGACGGCGTCGATCTCGCGCAGCTTTTGCTGCTCTTGTGCGGTGAACATGGCGTTCCTCCTGCGTAGGCAGCCCCTTGGGCGGGGCGGGTTTACGCTTCGCCGCGGATGGCGGCGACGGCGCGGTCATAGGCGGCGGCAATGGCCGGCATGCGCGCGGCGGCGGCGTCCCAGTCGCCGCCGCGGAATTCGGCCACCTGGGCCGCGAGCTGGTTAAACAGCTCGGTCATGGAAAGGTTGCCGCACACGCCCTTGAGCGTGTGCGCGGCCCGCAGCGCGCCTTCGGCGTCCTGCGCGGCGATGGCCCCGCACAGGGCCGGGTAGTTCAGATCGTCCGGGAATTTGCCAAGAAAGCGTTCGAGCAGCGCCTCGCTGCCCATCATGCGCGCAAGCGCGCTGTCCACATCAATGCCGCCCGCCTGCAGGCGGGCCTTGCGTTTTTCGTCCATGGGGCGGCCTCCCTGAAAATCACGGTGTTTTGCCGGTTTCGTACAGGCGGTGCAGCTGCGGTTCCACCGCGAGGAAACTTTCCAGCAGGCGCGGGGCGAACGCACCGCACTGGCCGGTACAGATCATGCGCAGCACGGTATCGCGGTCGAACGCGTCCTTGTAAACGCGCTTGCAGCTGAGCGCGTCGTAGACATCGGCCAGGGCGACGACCTGCGCCCAGGGGCTGATCTCGTCGCCCTTGAGGCCGTCCGGGTAGCCGCGGCCGTCCCAGCGCTCGTGGTGGTGGCGGGCGATGTCGTAGGCGTAGCGGTACGCGCCGCTTGCGCGCAGCTGCGGGATGCTTTCGAGCAGCTCGGCCCCTCGCAGCGTGTGGGTCTTCATGATCTCGAACTCCGCCGGTGTGAGCTTGCCGGGTTTGTTGAGGATGGCGTCCGGGATGGCGATCTTGCCGACATCGTGCATGATGGACGCCAGCGCGATCCATTCGACCTCCTCGCTGCTCAGCCCGGCGCCCAGATCGGTGCGGCTGAACAGCAGCGCCGTGATGTCGTGGATGCGGCGGACATGCTCGCCCGATTCGCCGTCGCGGAACTCGATGGCGGTGGAGAGCGCCTCGATCATGCCGAGGTTGAGTTCCAGAATCTGCTGCGCGCGGCGCAGCAGTTCGTCCTGCTGGCGCTCCACGGTGCGGCTCAGGCGTTTACGCGCGTCGAACAGTTCCACGACCGACTGCACCCGCCGCCGCACGATGTACGGCATAACCGGCTTGCTGATGACGTCCATAACGCCGAGGTCGTACCCTTCGCGCATGACGGCGTCGCTGGCTTCGGCCGTGATGAGAAAGACCGGCAGGCGCTGCGGCACGCCCCGCGGCTGCAGGCGGCGCAGCAGCTCGATGCCGTCGATGTCGGGCATCATCACATCGAGCAGCACGGCGCACAGCGCGCCTTCGGCCGCTTCGATGATCTGCAGCGCTTCGGCGCCGCCGGCGGCTTCGCGGATCGTGTACAAATCGGAAAAGATGGCCGCCAGCAGGCCGCGGTTGATCTCGTCGTCGTCCACGATCAGCAGCGTGCGCGGGATCGCGTTCAAATCAGGCAGTTGCATAAAAGTTCCCTTCCCGGCGCGGCTCAAAGGCTGTTTTCCTGCGGCAGCAGGCCGGTGCGGTAGGCGTCGACAAGGCGGCGCAGGTCGCCGATCATCTTCTGCAGCTCGCGGCCTTCGTCGGTGTCCAGCACAAGGATGCGGCGCGGCGCGGTGTAGATCGCGCGCGTTTTGGAGACGATGTCCTCGTCGTCGCGGATGGCGGCGGCCGTGCTCTCAAACGGCTGGTGGGTGCGCAGCGTCAGGCCGTGGCTGCTGTACACCAGCGTGTACCCGGCAATGCCGGTGCGCCGGTGGTAGGCGCGGCAAAAGCCGCCGTCGATGACGACCAGGCGGCCGCCCGCCTTGACCGGGTCCTCGCCTTCGACCGCGCGCACCGGTACATGGCCGTTGAGGATGTGGCAGTTTTCGCCCTCAAGGCCGAATTCGGCCAGGATGCGCACAGCCGCCCAGGCGGAATCCGGCCCGCTGACCAGGCGGTAATAGGGGTTTTTGATCTCGGCGTGGGTGGCGGGGTCGGCGATATACAGCCGCTCGAAGGTGGTCATGGCGCTGCGGCCGAAGATCGGCGAGAGCGAGCCGCACCACAAATACCACAAAAAGTCCTGCCCGGCCTGGCGCGCGTGGCTGCCCACCGGGGCAAAGTAACCGTCGCGCGCGCGGCGGTCGCAGTAATCGAACAGCGCGCGGCCGCTGTAGGTGCGGCCCTCGAAGGTCTCCTCCGCAAAAGCGCCGTCCTCGGTCATCGGCACCGCGCCGTGGAACAGCAGGTTGCCGTTCATGACCTTGTACACCGCGCCGCGCGCATACAGGAAGCGGATGTGCCGCTGCAGGCGTTCGCTCTGGGTGAACGCCCGGACCAGCCCGTCGACAAGCTCCTGTTCCTCCGCGGTCAGGGCGGTGGGGTCGGCCGGGTCGACGGTGGGGAACTCGTTTTCCAGCAGCGGGTAGACCTTGCCGCCGCAGCGCACGGTGCCCGCGGCGTAGTCGATCTGGTTGAGATAGTCCCGCCCCTGCATGCCGAAATCCGGGTTGCGGGCGATGACCTGCGCTTCGAGCTTGAACAGCAGCAGCGTGACCGCCTTGTGCATACCCGCGTTGCGGCGCTGGGCGGCGGCGTTCTCATGCACGCGCGGGTCCAGGTGGGGCACCCAGCGCTCGGCCTGTTCGCCGCCGTAAACGCTGCTGGCCAGGCGCTCCAGCCCGCGCAGGCTGATGCCGTAGCCGGTCTCGATCAGATCAAGGTTGCCGTAAGCCAGCGAGGTTTTGAGCACCGTGAAGATGCACACCGGGCTGCCCGCGGCCGCACCCATCCACACAACGTCGTGGTTGCCCCACTGGATGTCGACGTCGTGGTGGGCCATGAGCTGGTCTAAAATCAGGTCCGGCCGCGGGCCGCGGTCGAACAGATCGCCGATGATGTGCAGCGTGTCCACCGCCAGGTGCTTGATGACCTGGCAGAAGCGGGTGATGTAGGCGTCGGCGCGGTCGTAGCGCAGGATGCTTTCGATGATCTGGCCGTAGTAGAGGTCTTTGTCGTGGTCCTCAAAGTGGGCGTGCAGAAGTTCGTCCAGGATATAGGCGCAGCTCTTGGGCAGGCAGCGGCGCACATGGGCGCGCGTGTGCTTGCTGGAAACCAGGCGGCAGACTTCGATCAGCCGCAAAAGCGTTTTGCGGTACCACGCGCCCAGGTCCTGCTGCGCAGCCTTGAGCTCGGGCAGCTTCTGCACGGGGTAGTACACGAGCGTGGCCAGTTCGGCGCGCTCGGCGGCGGGGACGTCCTCGCCCAGGACCTGGTCGATCTTTTCACGGATAACGCCGGAGGCGCTGTTGAGGATGTGCAAAAACGCCTCGTTCTCGCCGTGCAGATCGCTCATGAAATGCTCGGTGCCTTTGGGCAGGCGGGTGATGGCCTCGATGCGGATGATCTCGCTGGCCGCCGCCGCAATGGTGGGGAACTGCTGGGAAAGCACGCGCAGATAGCGCAGTTCTTCTTCGGTATAATTCATGGGGCCGCCCTCCTTCTGCTGCGTTTTTTCTGTTTCAGTTGGTTTTATTCTACCATGAAAGAGGGCGAAAGTCACCTGTTTTCAGCAATTACAGGCGGGCTTTTTGCAGCCAGCGGCCGCGCAGCAGGCGCACAAGGAACAGCACGCCGCGCACGCACAGCTCAAAGCACATGGCAAACCACACGCCGGGCAAACCGAACCGCGGGGCCAGCACCGCCGCCAGCGTGATGCGCACGCCCCACATGCTGACGAGGTTGAGGACGCTGGGCACCAGCGTGTCGCCCGCGCCGCGCAGCGCGCCCGCCGCCACGATGGAGGCCGCGAACAGCGGTTCGGCAAAGGCTTCGATGCGCAGCACCTGCACGCCCAGCGCGCGCACGGTGGCGTCCGGCGTGAGGATGCGGAACAGCCACGGCGCGCCGGCGTACATCAAAACGGCCGTCAGGCCCATGACCGCCATGCCCAGCGCCGTGGACAGCCAGGCGAAGCGTTTGGCGCGGCCCTTATGCCCTGCGCCAAGGCTCTGGCCGACCAGCGTGGTGGCCGCGGCCGAGATGCCGTAGCCCGGCATGTAGCACAGGCTTTCGGCCGTGACGGCCAGCGAGTTGGCCGCAACGGCGATGGTGCCCAGCGGCGAGACGATGCGGGTGGCCGCGATCTGCGCGGCGCTCAAGGTGACGCGCTCGACCGCCGCCGGGATGGCGATGCGCGCAGCCGTGCGCAGGCAGGCGGCGTCCGGCCGCCAGCTGCCGCCCACATGGCGCAGGCGCGGGGCCCGGAACAGCACGGTCCACAGCATGAGCAGCGCGACCACGGCCTGCGCCAGCGCCGTGCCCAGCGCCGCGCCGGCCACGCCCATCCCCGCGCCGGGCAGGCGCACCGGCCCCAGGGAAAAGCCGGGGAAAATCAGAAAGGCGTTGAAAATGACATCCAGCACGCACATGAGCACATTGAGAACGCTGGGCGTGCGCATATCGCCGCTGCACTGCAGGATCATGCCGAACATCTGCTGTACAAGCAGCGCGGGCAGCGCGCAGGCATAGATGAAGAAATAGGCCGCGGCGTCGGGGCGGATGTCCGCCGCGCCGCCGAGCCAGACCGGCAGCGGGGCGCTGATGGCGACGCCGAGGGCCGCGAGCAGCAGCCCGAACCACAGCGAAAAGACGGCGGCCTGCCGCACGACGGCGCGGGCGCGCGCGTCGTCCCCCGCGCCGATGCGGTGGGCCACCTGCACAGAAAAGCCGGTGGCCGCGGCCGAGCACAGCCCGCCCAGCAGCCAGGTGGTGCTGGCCACCAGGCCGATGGCCGCCGAAGCGTTGGCTCCGAGGCTGCCGACCATGGTGGCGTCGATATACTGCATGGCGGTGGAAGAAAGCTGCGCGAGCACGGCCGGGATGCTCAGGCGCACGACCGCGCCGAGCTGGCCGCGCAGCGTGGCGGTATCAAACAGGGATGTCGCGGGCATGGGGGAAAGCCTCCTGCAAAACACATAAAATCGCGGCGGGCCGCAAACCGCCCGCCGTCTTCCATCTTAACGTGCGCGGGCGGCGGCGTCAAGTGCGCACGGTTCACAAAATATTCAATGTTTTTCCACACATAACGCGCACTTTTCCCCCGCAAAAAGGCTTTGCAAGGGCGGGCGTTTGTGGTATAGTATGCTTATGTATCGCCCGCCGCCCGGCGGCGGGCCGTACTGCGATTTTGGGGCGCCGCCAGGCGCCCTGGGAGGCCCGACCGTTTGAACGAATACTTATACGAAGTCTGGATCTGTTTCCTGGCCGGGGCCGGGGCCGGCATCGGCACCGGGTTTGCGGGCATGAGCGCCGCGACGGTCATCACGCCGATGCTGGTGACGTTTTTGCATGTGGACGCCTACAGCGCCATCGGCATCGCTTTGGCCAGCGACGTGCTGGCCAGCGCCGCCAGCGCCTGGACCTACGCCAAAAACCGCTGCATCGACATCCGCAACGGGCTGGTGATGATGGTCAGCGTGCTGGTCATGACGACGGTGGGCAGCTGGCTTTCGACGCTGGTCCCCAGCACGACGCTGGGCGACACTTCGGTATTGATGCTGCTGGTGCTGGGGCTCAAATTCCTGTTCATCCCCGTGACTTCGACCCGGCGCACGCTGGAGGGCGAATCGCTGGCCGTGCGCGTTGTCAAGGGCGTGGCGGGCGGCACCGTGATCGGGCTGATCTGCGGGTTCTTCGGCGCGGGCGGCGGCATGATGATGCTGCTGGTGCTGACCTCGGTGCTGGGGTATGAGCTCAAGACCGCCGTGGGCACAAGCGTGTTCATCATGACCTTCTCGGCGCTGACCGGCGCGGCCAGCCACTTTGCGCTGGGTTCCAGCCCGCGGCTGGATATCCTGCTTTTGTGTATCGTGTTCACGCTGGGCTGGGCCCAGGTGGCCGCGCGCATTGCCAACCGGGCCAGTACGCTGCTGCTCAACCGCATGACCGGCGCGGTGCTGACCGTGCTGGGCGCGGTGCTGATCGTGATCAATTACAGCTGACATTTGTCTGGCGGCCGAGCGAAAGGAGCTTGTGAGTAAAATGGAACCAACCACACAGAACCCCCGCAAAAAGAAATGGCCGCTGATCGTGCTGGCCGTGGTGGCGGTGCTGGCTGTCGCCACGCCGTTCGTGGTGCTGGGCGTGTCCAAGCTGTTCACCGCGCAGGAGAGCGTGGTGCGCAGCGAATGGGAGATCGACGCGGGCGAGGCGATCGGCCGCAACGACGAGCAGCGCATCGAATACGCCGAGGCCGACCTGGGCGAAGGCGGCCTGCGCGCGCTGTACCTGGTGCCGGACGACCTTGAGGAGGAGGGTTTCACCTTCTACGATACCGGCGTGCAGCAGCGGCTGTATGCGGCGCTGCAGACGCTCAAGGACGGCACGACGGCCTGGACGGCCAACAACCCGCTGGCGGTGGTCAACCCGTTCGGCACCGGCAGCAACGGGCTGTACCTGTATTTCACGACCGACATGGCCACCCGCGTGCGCTACACCGTGCATGTGGAGGATGAGAGCATCCCCGATTTCACCGCCGTCGCCGCCGACGCGAGCGGCCAGACCCACAGCCGCGTGCACGAACTGCAGCTGATCGGCCTGGTGCCGGGCGAGACCAACGAAGTGACGCTGGAGATCCTGGGGTCCTGGGGCAACCTGCGCCAGACCGTGCGTTTCACCGTGACGATGCCCGAGCCCGAATCCGGCTATGACACGGCGCTGGAAACCACCGACGGCAGCTCCGGGGCGGCGCTGTCCGACGGGCTTTTCACCATGATGCGCGTCAACGGCTACCTGGGCTACGGCTTTATGTACGACAACGCCGGTATCCTGCGCTATGAGATGGTGCTGGAAGGCTACGGCCTGGACCGCGTGCTTCCGTATGAAAACGACATCATCACCTGCGTATCCTCGACCAAGCTCGCGCGCATCGACGGGCTGGGGCAGGTCGTGCAGGTGTATGAGCTGGACGGCTACGAGCTGCACCACGACATCGGCTTCGGACAGGACGGCGAGCTGCTGGCCCTGGCCGAGGACGCCGAGGGCGAGACGGTGGAGGACAAAGTCCTTTCGATCGACCTTGCGACCGGCGAAGTGACCGAGCTGCTCGATTTCACCGAGGTGCTCTCCGGCTACTTTGAGATGACCCGCCCTGTTTCGGCCACCGACGATTTCTTCTGGCAGGCGGGCGAGTGGGACTGGATTCACTTAAACAGCCTGCAGTACATGGAGGCGGACGACAGCCTGATCGTCTCCTCGCGCGAGACTTCGACCATCATCAAGGTCAAGAACATCCACACCGCCCCCGAACCCGACTGGCTGGCCGGGGACGAGCGGTTCTGGGCCGACACGCCCTATGCCGAACTGTGCCTTGCGCCGGAGAACGATTTTGTGCCGCAGTACGGCCAGCACTGCGTTGAGTTCTGGCACGCGGACGAGAGCGGCACAGCCGGCGTGTACGAGCTGATCCTGTACAACAACAACTACTGGTCGCTGAACACGCGCGACGGCTACGAGCCGGAGCTGGCCGAGAGCGTCGGCACCGACCTGTACGGCACCGGCGAGGAAAAGAGCCAGGTGTATGTGTACAAGATCGACGAGAACGCGCGCACGTTTGCGCTGGAATCCTCCTTCGACGTGCCGTATTCCTCCATCGTGTCCAACGGCACCCCGCTGAGCGGCGGGAACTGGGTGGTCAACAGCGGCATCTCGATGGTGTTCGGCGAATACGACGAGAGCGGCGCGCTGATCCGCGAGTATGCCTACGAGTGCACGATGCAGAATTACCGCACCTTCAAGTACGATTACAGCGGGTTCTGGTTCATGTAAAGCCCCGCCAAAAAGCATAGAGAAAAACACAAAACAAAAGCCCCGCCGTGCCAACGCACGGCGGGGTTTTGTTTTTCGCGTTCCGAAAAATTATTCCGGCTGGATCGCGCCGGTGGGGCAGACGCCCTCGCAGGCGCCGCAATCGACGCAGGCAGAAGCGTCCACAACAGCCTTGTCGGCCATGCTGATGGCACCGACCGGGCAGGTGTCAACGCAAGCGCCGCAAGCAACGCACTCGCTGGAAACGGTATGAGCCATGGTGAAACTCCTTATCTCCGTGCGGTTTTTATTCCCCCGCCGCCGCTCTGCACGGTAAACGCCGGTTGGTACGCGGGGCGGGCCCCGCGTTTTCCCTATTGTAGCACCCAGCCGGGCGGTTATTCAAGCCTAACTTGCCTGCGTTTTGTGCTTTCTGCCCACAAAAGCGCCCGCCGCAAAAGTCAGCGCCGTGCAACTTTTTTTACCGTGGCGGCAAAAGGGGCGGCAAAAGGGCCTGCGCAGCCGTGTTTTTGCTTGCAGGGCGGCGCAAAACATGCTATAATGGCTCTAATGCGAACCGCACAGTTTTTTTACCCGATTTTCTGTACGCTTTGGGCATATTGCCGCGGCGTGGCGCCGTATTCGCTGCGGAAGGCGCGGTAAAAATTGGCATAGTCGCCAAAGCCGCAGTAGCCGCAGGCTTCGCTGGGGGCCACGCCGCCCGCCAGCAGCTGTTTGGCGATCAGCAGCCGTTTTTGCAGGATATAGCGGTGCACCGTCGTGCCCATCTGGGCGTCAAATTTGCGCAGCAGGTGGTACTTGCTGATGAAAAATTTCTCCGCCAGCAGGTCCAGCGTCAGCGGCTCGTTGTAGTGTTCGTTGATGTAGCTGACCACCGCGTCGACGACCTGGTCGGTCGAGCAGTCGGCCGTCTGCTGGCCGCGGCGCTCGGCGGCGGCGCGGTTGAGCTCCACAAGCAGCTCGACCAGGCAGCCGGCGGCGAGCAGGTCGCTGCCGTAAGCGTCCTGCTGGTGCAGTTCGCCCAGGCGTTCCAGGCGGCGGCGCATCTCGGCGCTGCCCGCGCCGGGCAGCCGCAGCAGGTTGGTGTGGCCGGGCACCGTGGTGTCAAAACAGCGTGTGAGGCTGGTGCGGGGGCTGGACAGGCTCTCCAGGTAGGCGCGCGCGGCCCACAGCACGATGCGCTCATACGGCTCGGCATCGGTCACGATGCGCGCCTGGTGCAGCTCCAGCGGGCTGACCAGCATGATATCGCCGGGGCGCATCCGGTACAGGTGGTTTTCCACCGTGTAGCTGACCTGCCCGCGCAGAAGCAGATAGATCTCGTAAAAATCATGGTGGTGCAGCGCCACTTCGTTCATGTAGGTGCTGCGGTAGCGGTAGACCTCGAAGTCGCCGGCGATCATGGTCTGGCGGCGCGTGTAGGGCTGAAACTGGGCGGACAAACGCCTTCCCCCTTTCCTGTTTGGCGGCGGGCTGCGCCTGATCGTATTCTATCGCAATTTTTACAAGCTTTCAAGCAATCTCTTCAATTTTCGTTGCAAAAAAGCCAGTGTATACTAAGAGCATGACAGGGGCCGGAACGCCCCGGGCATGCTCAAGGGTATAGCGGGCGGTG
The DNA here is from genome assembly GCA_019119365.1 of Candidatus Gemmiger stercoripullorum. Classification (GTDB taxonomy): domain Bacteria; phylum Bacillota; class Clostridia; order Oscillospirales; family Ruminococcaceae; genus Gemmiger; species Gemmiger stercoripullorum. Next base: position 48,666 of record DWXD01000047.1, read on the forward strand.
TCTGGCCGCCCGTTCCCCAGCATAAAAGGCAATAATAAGGAGTGTGTATCATTATGCAAATGAACGCTGCATCCATCCTGAACCAGAAGGCCGAATGGGAGGCTTTGGGCGTCAAGGTCCCGGCCTTTGACCGTCCGGCCGTCATCGCCGCCACCAAAGAGCACCCGATCTGGGTGCACTTCGGCGCGGGCAACATCTTCCGCGGCTTCGTGGCCGCCCTGCAGCAGCGCCTGCTCAACGAAGGCGAGAGCGACAAGGGCATCATCGCGGCCGACACCTTCGACTACGACATCATCGACAAGATCTACACCCCCTATGACTGCCTGACCATGAACGTGACGCTGAACCCCGACGGCACCACCAGCCGCGAGATCATCGGCAGCGTGGTCGAGGGGCTCAAGGCCGATTCCTCCGACGCGGCGATGATGGCGCGCTTCCGCGAGATCTTCACCGACCCCAGCCTGCAGATGATCTCCTTCACGATCACCGAGAAGGGCTACGCGATCTACCGCCCCGACGGCAGCCTGATGCCGGTCGTGCAGGCCGACATTGACGAAGGCCCCGCCAAGGCCCGCCATGCGATGAGCCTGGTCGCCGCGATGCTGCTGGAGCGCTTCAACGCCGGCAAGTATCCGCTGGCCGTGGTCAGCATGGACAACTGCAGCCACAACGGCGAAAAGCTGCAGTCCAGCGTGATGGCCGTCGCCAAGGCCTGGCTGGAGAAGGGCTATGTCGGCCAGGACTTCATCGACTACCTGACCGACGAGAGCAAGATCGCTTTCCCGTGGTCGATGATCGACAAGATCACCCCGCGCCCGCACAAGATCGTGGAGGAGAGCCTGGCCAAGGACGGCATCGAGAACATGGCTCCCATCGTCACGAGCAAGAACACCTTCATTGCGGCGTTTGTCAACGCCGAGCGCCCGCAGTACCTGGTCATTGAGGACAAGTTCCCCAACGGCCGCCCGCCGCTGGAAAAGGCCGGCGTCTACATGACCGACCGCGACACCGTCAACAAGACCGAGCGCATGAAGGTCACGACCTGCCTGAACCCGCTGCACACCGCGATGAGCGTGTACGGCTGCATGCTGGGCTACACGCTGATCTGCGACGAGATGAAGGACGCCGACATCGTCGCGCTCATCAAGCGCTTGGGCTATGTCGAGGGCCTGCCGGTCGTGGTCAACCCCGGCATCCTGGACCCCAAGGACTTCATTGACGAAGTTGTGGAGCAGCGCCTGCCCAACCCGTTCATGCCCGACGCGCCGCAGCGCATCGCCACCGATACCTCCCAGAAGGTGGGCATCCGCTTTGGCGAGACCATCAAGAGCTACATTGCCGAAGGCCGCGACCTGAACAGCCTGGTTTCGATCCCGCTGGCACTGGCCGGCTGGATGCGCTACCTGCTGGCTGTGGACGACGAGGGCAAGGCGTTTGAGGTCAGCGCCGACCCGCTGAAGGACGAACTGCAGGCCAAGCTCGCCGGGATCGAAGTCGGCAAGCCCGAGACCTATCAGGGCCAGCTCAAGGGCATCCTGAACAACGCCTCCATCTTCGGCGTCGATCTGACCGCCACCCCGCTGGCCGACAAGATCGAGAGCTACTTTGTCGCCGAACTGGCCGGCCCCGGCGCTGTGCGCAAGACGCTGCACGACGCGCTGAACTGAACCGTATCCCCCGGAATTCCGGCGCTGCGCGCCGTGAACCCATATTGAACAACAGGAGGAAACACTATGCCAATGCAAATGGGATGGCGCTGGTATGGCGAGGGCAACGATCCGGTCACGCTGCAGGACATCAAGCAGATCCCCGGCGTGTCCACCATCGTCTGGGCGCTGCATGACAAGATGCCCGGCGAGATCTGGGAAGAGGACGAGATCAAGAAGGTCGTGGATCAGATCGAATCCTACGGCTTCAACGCCGACGTTGTCGAGTCTGTCAACGTGCACGACGACATCAAGATCGGCCTGCCCACCCGCGACCAGCTGATCGAAAACTACAAGCAGTGCATCCGCAACCTGTCCAAGTTCGGCGTCAAGGTCATCTGCTACAACTTCATGCCGATCTTTGACTGGACCCGCACCGACCTGTTCCACCCGATCGGCGACGGTTCGACCGCGCTGTTCTACCAGAAGGACATGATCAAAGATGATTACCAGGCCATGGCCGACTACATCCTGAGCTTTACCGAAAAGTACCACATGACCTTCCCCGGCTGGGAGCCGGAGCGCATGGCCAAGCTGGACGAGCTATTCAAGGCTTACGCCCCCGTCACCAAGGAAAAGCTGTGGGACAACCTGAAGTACTTCCTGGATGCGCTGATGCCCACCTGCCGCGAGTGCGATATCAAGATGGCCATCCACATGGACGACCCGCCATGGGATATCTTCGGCCTGCCGCGCCTGCTGGTCGACGCCGAGAGCATCGACCGCTTCCTGTCGATGGTGGACGACCCGTACAACTGCCTGACGCTGTGCTCCGGCAGCCTGAACGCCAACCCCAACAACAACGTGGCCGACATCGTGCGCAAGCACTGCGACCGCATTGCGTTCGCCCACATCCGCAACATCCACCACTTCCCCAACGGCGACTTCAGCGAGGCCGCCCACCGCGACTGCTGCGGCGAGACCGGCATCATCGAGATCCTGCGCGCCTACCATGACTGCGGCTTTGAGGGCTACATCCGCCCCGACCACGGCCGCCAGCTGTGGGAGGAAGGCCCCGGCACCTGCCGCCCCGGCTACGGCAAGTATGACCGTGCGCTGGGCATCCAGTACATGCTGGGCGTCTGGGACCTGCTCGACCGTCTGGACGAGGAGAAGAAGGCGAAGTAACCCGCCCTGTCCCCTGCCATAAACCCAAAAACGCGCCCGGCGCCGCACAAACCTGCGCGCCGGGCGCGCTTTTTCCTGCAAGTTTTACAGGCAAGTTGGCCTGCGGGCCTTGTGCGGGGCGGCAAAATCGGGTATAATATATAAGTTCACAAGATTTTCCCCGATGGAGGGTCCATAGATGAAACTTGCAAAACGCATTGCGACGGCCTCGCTGGCGCTGGTTCTGGCGCTGAGCCTGACCGCCTGCAGCCCCAAAGACATACTGGGCAATATGATCCTGGGCGCGGCCGACCTGCTGGGCCTGCGCAGTGAGGACACCGGCGACGACGAAGCCGAGGAGACGCTGGCCACGCCGGGCGGCAGCATCACCTTCCCCGAAGGGATGGACACGCAGAGCCGCTTCCCCAACGAGGTATACGGCGACACGCTGTACATCGCGTTCAACGGCATCTCCAACCGCAGCACCGATTACTTTGTGGCGGCGGGCGACAGCGTGACCATCACCGCCTACGGCACGACCGAATCGGCCACCAACCTGCAGTTCAAGGCCGCTCTGTGGGAGCTTTCGGACGACCAGACCCGGACGAGCTATGTGCCGGGCTCCACGGTCTATTTTGAGACCGGCGGCGATTGCTCGACCTACACGGTCAGCGGCCTGACCCCGGGCAAGATGTACAAGGTGACGGTGAGCTATGACTCCGGCATGTACTATGTCACCGGCGGCATGACCGTGACCGGCATCGGCAGCGAGGAACTGACGACGATCGACACCAGCGAGGAAGGCGCGTAACGCGCAGCACCCGCAACCGGCAAAGACCGCGCCTCCCCGGCGGGAGGGCGGTCTTTTTTACGGCCTGCAGGCAGAAAGAGGGGCATTTTTTCCGATGGAACACAAAAGTTTTGACCGCTTCCAGCTGCGCAACACGCTGCTGCTGGTGCTGGGCGCGCTGATCTGGGGCGTGGCGTTCGTGGCCCAGAGCGTGGGCAGCGGCTATGTGGGGGCGTACACCTTCCTGGCCGCGCGCAGCTGGCTGGCCTGCGCGTTTTTGCTGGGGCTGCTGGGCGTGCGCCGCGCGGCCCAACGCCGCCGCGGTGTGCGCGTGCCGTTCTGGCTGGCGCCCAAAAAGCTGGCCGTGGGCGGGGCGCTGTGCGGCGCGGCGCTGTTTGCGGCTTCGGCGGCGCAGCAGATGGGCGTCGGCTCCACCAGCACAGCCAAGGCGGGCTTTTTGACCGCGCTGTATGTTGTGATCGTGCCGGTGCTGGGGCTGCTGGCCGGGCGGCGGCCGGGGGCCAGGCTGTGGGTGTGCGTAGCCGTGAGCGTGGCCGGGCTGTACCTTTTGTGCCTGGCCGGGCGGGATACGCTTACCCTGACCGGCGGCGAATGGCAGCTTTTGCTGTGCGCGCTGCTGTTTGCGGTGCAGATCTTGCTTGTCGGGCATTTCGGGCCGCAGCTGGACGGCGTGCAGCTGAGCTTTGTGGAGTTTCTGGTGACGGCGCTGCTTTCCACCGGCGGGATGCTGCTGTTTGAGCAGCCGACGGTGGAACAGCTGGCCGGGGCGGCGGTGGCCATCGCCTACTGCGGCATCCTGTCCAGCGGCGTGGGCTACACGCTGCAGATCGTGGGGCAGCAGAACCTGGACCCGACCATCGCCAGCATGGCGATGTGCCTGGAGAGCGTGTTCAGCGCGCTGGCCGGGTGGCTGCTGCTGCGCCAGACGATGTCCGCGCCCGAGCTGGCGGGCTGCGCGCTGATGTTTGCCGCCATCGTCGGCGCGCAGCTGCCCGAACGGGAGAAAGCACAGCGCGAATAAGGCGGCGCAGCCCCTGCGCGCGCAAAGGCCCCTGCCGTTTCGGCAGGGGCCTTGCATTTTGTTTAATTTTACCCGCGCGTGCCTTCCACGCTGGAGTCGGTGCTCCAGCCCTGCAGGTCGGTGGGGGTCAGGCTGGTGTTCCAGCGGCCGTCCTCCTGGGCGGCGTTCCACTCGTCCCAGGCGGCCTCGCTGCGGATGGTGGTGCCGCTCAGGTACTTGTCGTCCCAGGGGTTTTCCGGGTCGGGGTCGGTGGGGTCCCAGCCGCGCAGGGTCTCGTCGGCGGGGTCGGTGTAGATGGTGCCGGGCTTGCCCATCGGGCCGGGGTCCTCGGCGTCGTCGTAGATGATGACGCGGGTGCCGATGTCGCAGTTGTCATAGATCCACTTGACGTCGTTGACCATCAGGCGGATGCAGCCGAGGCTGGCGGGCGTGCCGAGCTCGTTGAACTGGTCGTACTCGACATCGTCCTTGTGCTGGCTGTAATAGGGCACGCTGTGGAACAGGTAAGCGTCCCAGATGCGGGTGGCATACTGGCCGTAGCTGGGGCCTGCGAGCAGCCGCCAGTCATAGCTGACCGGCGTGGCAAAAAAGCCGAGCGGGGTGTCCTCGCCGCCGCTGCACACCATCGCCATATAGGGCACGGTGTAGCGCCCTTCCTCGTCGAGGGTGTAGACCGTGACGGTGGACGCCGCGCGGTTGACCGCGATCAGATACGGGAAACCTTCCTTTTCATCCACCTTGATGCCCTGCTCGACAAAGAACTCATCGCTGGACAGGCGGTCCATCAGCGCTTTGCCGCGCTCGTTCCAGGTGGCGGGGTCGGTCACGACGGGGGCGTCCTTGGTCGTGTTGGCGGCGGCGGTCGCCGTTGCGTCGGCGATGCGCTGCTCCTCCTCGGTCATGGCCGGGGTGGGCTCCGGCGTCGGCTCGGCGGCCGGCTCCTGCGCCGGGGTGGGGCTGGGCTGCACGGTTTCGGGCGCGGGGGTGCGGCTGCGCCCGGAAACAACCAGGAAGCAGCCGAACGAGACGGCGGCCAGCACGGCGAAACAGAGGATGCCGGTCAGCAGCGCCTTGCGGCGGGCGGCGGCTTTCCGGGCGGCGCGGCGGGCCACGGCGTGCCGCGCCTGCTGCGGCGTTTGCGGAGGTTTCGGCTGCCGGCTCTGCGGCGCGGCCCTGCGGCGGGACGGGTCGGGGCGTTGGTTCGGCATGGCGGTTTCTCCTTTCGGCAAATTCAGGGTGTATCTGATACATCACGGATACATCAAAATTTCCGGGGATTTTTAGATGCACCCCCGTACCAGGTCGAGGCGGCTGCCGGGGGCTTACCGCGCGCCGTATTCCTCGCGCACAAAGCGCTCGAGCGCGGCGAAGCTGCGCCGGACTTTTTCGGTGTCGATGCAGTAGGCCATGCGGAAATAGCCGGGGCAGCCGAACGTATCGCCGGGCACAAGGGCGAGGTCGTAGGCCTGCGCTTTGCGGCAGAAAGCGACCGCGTCGTCTTCCAGCGCTTTGGGGAAGATATAGAACGTGCCGCCGGGCTTAACGACCGTGAAGCCGAGGCGGACGAGCTCGGCGTACAAAAGCTCCATGTTGCGCTCATAGACGCCAAGGTCGCTGGTCGTATCAAGGCATTCGGCCACGGCGAGCTGGATGATGCTGGCCGGGCAGTTGTGGCCGGTGCCGCGGCTGATCTGGCCGCACATCGGCACGATGAGGCCGGCCTGCTCGCAGCGCGGGTTCGCGGCGACATAGCCGATGCGCTCGCCGGGCAGCGAGAGGCTCTTGGAGAAGGAATAGCAGGTCAGGGTATCGTCATAATATGCGGCAGGGTGCTGCTGGCATGCGCCGCCGAAGACGATCTCGCGGTAGGGTTCGTCCGAGATCAAAAAGATATGATGGCCGAACCGGGCGCTGGCCGCGCGCAGCGCATCGGCCAGGCGGCGCAGCGTTTCGGGGCTGTAGGCGATGCCGGAGGGGTTGTTCGGCGTGTTGATGAGCACGGCGGCCGTGTTTGGGCTGAGCATCGCCTCAAAGGCGTCAAAGTCGATCTGGAAGTCCTGCACGCAGGGCGGCACAACGCGCAGGGCAAGGCCCGCGCCCTCGGCATAGGGCTTGTACTCCGGGAAATAGGGCGCGAAGGTCAGAACCTCCTGCCCGGGCACGGCCACGCAGCGCAGCGCGTGCGCGATGGCCCCGGCCGCCCCGGCCGTCATGAAAATATGGCCGGCCGTGTAGTCCATGCCGAAGCGCGCGTTGAGGTTTTCGGCCACCGCCGCGCGCACCGAAGGGATGGTCAGCGTGGGGCTGTAGCCGTGCAGCGCCACCGGCTCCTGCGTCTGCAGCAGGCGCAGCATCGCCACCGTGAACTGCGGCGGGCAGGGCACGCTGGGGTTGCCGAGCGAATAGTCGAACACATTCTCATAGCCGATTTCGGCCCCGCGGGCGGCGCTCCATTCGGCCAGCTCGCGGATGACCGATTTGCCGCCGAGCATATCGACATAGTGTTGTGCGATCATGGTTTTCCTCCCCTGTGTTTCTGTTTCCCGTTTGGCTGCCGCCGGGCGGCGGTTTGGCCAAAAAAGCGCTTCTCCCCCGCCCCGCACGGCCCGCCTGCAGCATGGGGCTATACCGCCCCGGCGTCCGCTTCCGGCCCGCGCAGGATGATCTGCTCGAGTTCGGCGGCGTCGGCGGCGAGGTACCGCGCGCCTTCGGCCTGCAGTTCCTCCCGCGTGCGGAAGCCCCACAGCACGCCGCAGCAGGGCAGCCCGGCGTTGCGGGCGGTCTGCACATCGACGTTGCTGTCACCCACATAGAGCGTGCGGGCCGGGTCCGCCCCCAGGGCCGCCAGCACGGCGCGGGTGCCTTCGGGCGCGGGCTTGACCGGCACGCCGGGGCGCTGGCCGCGGATGAGCGCAAACAGGCCGGGGCCGAAATAATCGGTGACGATCTGCTGCGCGAGCGGGTCGGCCTTGTTGGAAAACACGGCCAGCCGCACACCGGCCGCCTGGCAGCGCGCGAGCATTTCTGGCACGCCGGGGTACGGCGCGGTCTTGTCGCGCAGGTGGGCGCCGTAGTCCGCCTCGAACCGGGCGAGCGCATCGGCCAGCACGGCGGGGCTGTGCTGTTCGGGCGGGGCGAGCCGCTCGATCAGCTTTGGGATGCCGTTGCCGACCAGGTAGCGGTAGCCCTGCACCGGGTGGGTGGGCCAGGAAAGCGCCGCACACAGGCGGTTGCCTGCGTCGGCTAGGTCGTCCAGCGTGTTGAGCAACGTTCCGTCAAGGTCAAAAATGACAGTGGTATACATGTGGGTCCCCTCTGCTTTTTCCCCGGCCGCAGCCGGGGCAAACATACAAAATTCCTCTTTTATTATACTGCGCCGTCGGCGGCTGTCAATGCAGGGGCGGTGCGCCGGAGTTGTAAAAGCTGCAAAACAGGGGTGCAAACGGCGGCGAAATATGATATAGTAATGGATATGAGGGAGGCTGTGTTATGGATTTTATTCTGGAGATTTTGAAAGCCGTCGTGTACGGCGTGATCGAGGGCATCACCGAATGGCTGCCCATCTCGAGCACCGGCCACATGATCCTGGCCGAGCAGGTGCTCAAGTTCCAGTTCAGCGACGCCTTTATGGAGATGTTCCGCGTCGTCATCCAGCTGGGGGCGATTTTGGCCGTCGTGGTGCTGTACTTCCACAAGCTGTGGCCGTTCTGCGCCGACAACGGCGAGACGACCGGCTTTGCGCGGCACATCCGCTGGCCGGTGATGCACCTGTGGTTCAAGATCATCGCCGCCTGTGCGCCCGCCGCCGTGCTGGGCATCCTGCTGGACGACTGGTTTGACGCGCACCTGTACAACAGCGTCACGGTCGCGGCGACGCTGATCCTCTACGGCGTGGCCTTCATCCTGATCGAGCGGCGGCCGCGCCCGCCGGTCACGGCCAAGCTCTCCCGCATCAACTACAAGCAGGCGATGACGGTGGGCGCATGGCAGGTGCTCTCGCTGGTGCCGGGCACTTCCCGCAGCGGCGCGACCATCCTGGGCGGCATGATGTGCGGCATGTCGCGGCCGTGCGCTTCGCAGTTCACGTTTTTCCTGGCCATCCCGGTCATGGCCGGGGCCAGCGCGCTCAAACTTTTCAAGTTTTTCCTGGAGGGCAACGCGCTGACCGGCAACGAGGTGATCGTGCTGCTGGTCGGGTGCGTGGTGGCGTTCCTGGTCTCGATGCTGGCGATCCGCTTTTTGATGGATTACGTCAAGCGCCACACCTTCACGGTGTTCGGCTGGTACCGCATCGCCCTGGGCGTGCTGGTGCTGGGCGTGTGGGGCGTGCAGAGTTTGATGAAGTGACGGATTTGATTGGATGTTTTTTGGTTTGAGAAGCGGCCGTGCGGGAGCGCGGCCGCTTCTTTTGTGCGCTTCCCGGCGGCGCAAGCCCCTGTAGGGGCCGATTCCACTGCGCCCGCAGGCGCGTTTCGGAGGCCAAAGACCGTAAGGCCCGGCTCTTAGGCCGGAGATACCGGCCAGGCCTGCGGCGGCACAGGGGCTTGCGGAACGGTCAAGACCGTTCCCTGCAAACGATGGCAAATGAGCGGAGCAAAATGGTCGGTTGCGGCCATCCGGGAGAACGTAGGGCGGGATGCCCTCATCCCGCCGGGTTCGTGGCGGGATTAACGTTTGCGGGCGGATATGGAATCCGCCCCTACAGCCAACCGGGAAAGCACAGGCCCTGCGGCGGCGCAGCAAAATGCCCGGTGCTTTCGTACCGGGCATTTTGCTTGCGCTATCTATGGAGAGGAATCCGGTAATGTCAGGATGGATCAGCCCTGCGCGTGGCGGGCTTCGAGGTCGGTCTTCATCTGGTTCAGCGTCTTGCGGTCGAGGTTATAGATCAGACCGTAGCTGATGACAGAGAGCACACCGGCCAGCAGGTACATGGCGGGGGTCAGGTAACGCATGTTGAGCGCGACCGCGGCGGGCTGGGCCGCGCCGAGGGAGGCGTCGTAGCCGACCATCGTCGCCAGCACGATGCCGAGCGAGGGGCCGACGCCCTGCGCGAGCTTGCGGAAGAAGGAGTGCATCGCGTAGGTGGTGCCTTCGTTGCGCTCACCAAACTTCCACTCCTCATAGTCCATGGCATCGGCCATCATGGCGTAGCCGACGCAGGTGCCGAAGCCGTTGCCGACGGCGGCGAGGATCTGGCAGGCGACAAACCACATCAGGCCCTTGCCGTCCGGCGTGATGGGCGCGACGAACATGAGCAGGTAGGCCAGGCAGGTGACGCAGCCGCCGATCGTGCAGCCTTCTTTTTTGCCGACCTTGGTGACAAGGTTCTTGACAAAGGGCATGAACAGGAACAGGCCCAGGTAGGAGATCATGCCGACAAGGCCGGAGATCTGCGCATTTTTAAAGTAGGCCTGGAACAGGACGGTGGTGGCAGTCTGCGCGCCGTACATGCCGATGAAGGTCGCGACGGCGGACAGGGTCGCGCCGACGGCGGCGCGGTTGCGGAAGAAGTTCTTGAGCGCGACGAGGACGTTGAACTTGGGGGCTTCCTCGCCGGCCTTGACCTCGGTATCCACGCGGATCTCGGTGGTGCGGATCATGAACTGGAAGAACAGCAGGCCGATGCCGCCCAGGATCAGCGCGAACCAGAACATGCGGTCGCCCAGCAGGTTGTTGGAAGCGTCGTAGACAAGCACGGGGACGAGGATACCGGTGAAGATACCGGCGACCATCGAACCGGCGCTGCGGAAGCTGGAAAGCTCGCCGCGCTGGCCGGGGTCATCGGTGATCAGGGACAGCATGGAGCCGTAGGGCACGTTGGCCACGGTGTAGAAAGCGTCCCAGATGATGTAACCGGCCACGAACATGATCATCTTGACGATCTCGGGCATGCCGGGGAACGGCAGGAAGCACAGCGCGCCCGCCACGGTCAGGCCGATGGCGCCGACGTTGATGTAAGCGAGGAACTTGTTGCGCTTGTACTTGTGCTTGTCCGCGTCGACCATGGCGCCGATCAGCGGGTCGTTGATCGCGTCCCAGATCTGCACGAGCAGCAGCAGACCGGCCATTGCCAGCTGATTGATGCCCATGAACTGGGTCCAGAAGATCGTCAGATAACTTTTGAGGGCAAAGCTCATGTTGCAGCCGAAGTCACCGGCGGCATAGCTGAATTTGTCCAGCCAGCCAAACTTGCGGTGGCCCGTTGCGTCGAGCGCTTTTGCTTTCGCCATTACACAAAGCCTCCTTAAAAAATAACGGAACCTGCGGCGGCCTGCCGCGTTCCTGCGTGCTGTTTTCATTATATTCCGCCGCCCGCCCGGCCGGGAGCGGCAACCGTCTGCTTTGTGTGACATTGCGGCGCCAAAAATTAAGTATTACTTTTGTGCATTTTGACGGCGGTTTTTGCCCCTTTCGCGCAGGCGGGGCGTGTTGAATTTTTGTATATAAAATGCTATAATAAAGTGTTCTCACTTTTGGGCGGCGCGCCTGCAGCCGCCGCCCAAAACCACCGCTTTACGTCGTTCCCGGCGTTTCCCCCAAGGAGCCCTTTATGTACAAATACTGCAAAACGTCCCAGTCTGCCGCGCGGCAGTGCCACATTGTGAGCTGCCTGCTGGAGATGCTGCACACCCACCACTATGACCAGATCACGGTGCAGGACCTGTGCAAGAAGGCCGAGGTGCCGCGCAAGTCGTTCTACCGCTATTTTGAATGCAAGCAGGATGTGCTGCTCGCCGCCATCGACTTTTACATCCAGGATTACGAGTCGTTCCGCCTGCCCGGCACGGGCCCCGGCGTGCTGCGCACCACCGAGTCCGAACTCACGCGTTTTCTGACCTACACGCAGAAGAACAAAGGCACCTTTGAAGCGCTGACCCGCAGCGACCTTTTGGGCTACGCGCTCAACATGGTCACACAGAGCTCGCTGCTGTCCAACGTGGCGCGGCGGCTGATGACCCACAAGGAGGACGAAGCGCTCTACCGCGTCAAAAACGCGTTCCTGTGCTACGGCATCTATTCCGTCGTGGGCATCTGGGTGACGAACGGCTGCCAGGAGAGCGTGGAGGAGATGGCCCGCATCCTGACCCAGATTTTGACCGAACCGTTCTATGTACCGCTGGACGCCACCAACCAGTGATCACCGCCGCCGGGCTGGGCACCTGCACCAACCCGGCGGCTGTTTTTTTGGTCGCCTGTGTCACAGTTCGCGCGTTCTGCCCGCTTGCGACGCAGGACCGGCCGCTTTGCTTTTATAATAAGTTCAACAGCGGGGCTTTGCCGCAGGTGCATACCTATTTCAAACAAAAGGAGCGTTGCCTCATGCCTCAAGTGGTCAAACTGGCGCCGGAAGAATGCAAGGCGCTGCGCACGGTGGACGAGCGGCTGATGTCCTATAACATCGAGATGGCCGAAGTCACCGGCGGTACGTTCTGGAAAGCCTACACCCCCGGCCAGATTGCCGGAACCGAGGAGTTTCCCCCGTCCAAAGGGCTGGCCGATATGGCCAACTCGATGCAGGTCTACCCGCCCATCGACCTGTACAACGAAAAGCTGCGCGCGCTGGCGCGGCAGTTCGGCCCCGTGTGGGTGCGTGTGTCCGGCACCTGGGCCAGCAAGACCTATTATGATTTTGAAGGCACCGGCGTCACGCCCGAAGGCTACCAGAACCGCCTGACCAAAGAACAGTGGATCGGCGTGCTGGACTTTGTCAAAGCCGTCGATGCAAAGCTCATCATCTCGGTCGCGAACTGCCCCGGCCTGCACAGTGTGGACGAGCCGTGGAACCCGAGCCAGGCCGAAAAGATCTTTGCGCTGAGCAAGGAGTACGGCGTGCCCATCGACGCGGCCGAGTTCATGAACGAGCCCAACATGCTGATGCTGTCCGGCGCGCCGCAGGGCTACACCGCGGCTGATTACGCCCGCGACCAGGACCTGTTCTTTGCCTGGGTGCGCAAGAACTACCCCGAGACCATCCTGGTCGGCCCCTGCAACACCGGCGACGACAACACGATGGGCCCCGGCGGCGAAAAGGAGAAGTCCGCGCACGGCGGCGGCATCGCCAACCTGATGGGCAACGTTGCCAGCTGTGACGACCTGATGGCCGGGACCCAAGAAAAGCTGGACGTGTACAGCTACCACTATTACAACGGCATTTCGGAGCGCCTGGCTTCGATCATGCCGGCGTCCCACTGGCAGGCCGGCCAGGCCACGACCGAGGAATACATGGCCGTGGCCGGCAAGAGCTGCCGCGCCAACATCCCGCTGCGCGACAAATACTGCCCCGGCGGCCAGATGTGGGTGACGGAATCCGGCGACGCAGGCGGCGGCGGCGACACCTGGGCTTCGACCTATCTTGATGTGTTCCGCACGCTGAACGAGCTGGGCGAGTTCGCCACGCTGACCGACGGCGTGATCTTCCACAACACGCTGGCGGCTTCGGACTATGCGTTTTTGGCGCGCGAAGTGTTCGACCCGCGGCCGAACTACTTTGCGGTGCTGCTCTGGAACCGCCTGATGGGCACGACCGTGTACGACAGCGGCGAGCCGCTGCGCGAAGGCGCGCGTGTGTTCGTGCACAGCCGCCGCGACGGCCAGGAAGGCAAGGTCTACCTGATCATCAACAACTCGACGACCGACGCCACCACCGTGGAGCTGCCCAAAGACGCCGTGCGCTATACCTTAAGCGCCGACAGCCTGCGTGCCCCGGTGATGAAGCTGAACGGCCGCGAGCTGAAGCTCACGGGCGAATATGAGCTGCCCGACCTGTCCGGCGAAGCCCAGCCCGCCGGTACGCTGACCGTGGAGCCCGCGACGATGGTGTTCCTGGTCGTGTAAGCGCAGGCGCGCAATTTACCCCCCTATATGACAAGGAGCCCCCGGCGCTGTGCGCCGGGGGCTCCTGCGTGTCAAGGAACTGCCCGTTTCACCTTCGGCTGGCGTTTCCGCTACCGGGTAGGGCGGGCGGTTTCACCCGCCGCACCTTGGTGATTTCAAAATTGGAACGTGCGCTGCCGCAAGGTCCGGCGGGATGAGGGCATCCCGCCCTACGGCCGCCCGGGCGGCCAAAAACACAAAATTTGTTCGTAGGGGCGGGATTTACTGCGCCCGCAGGCGCGTTTCGGAGGCCAACCGCCGCGCAGCGGCGGCTCTTAGGCCGGAGATCCCGCCCACGGAACCCTGCGTCGCCGCAACATCCCCGGGACGATGCAAGCATCGTCCCCTACAGAGGTTTGTTATAACGCGGGAATCTGGTTTCCCGGTTGGCCGCGATGTTCGCCCCGGTTTGTAGAGGAGGTCCATGGCCCTCCCGTGGGTGTTTACGCCGCCGCAACGTCCCCTACAGGGGTTTGCGGTATCGCCCGGGGCCGCGTTTTCCCGGTTGGCCGCCATATTCCCTCTGTTCCGCAGGGCGGGCGTTCACGCCCGCCGAACCTCCGCAAATTCAAAAAACATGTTCCGGCCGTCATTTTTTAAATCAGCGGTGCAAGGCAGACGCTCTACCGCCGGGAAGCAATCGGTTCTTCCGGGGCGATGGTTTCTTTGCCGGGTTCGGTCAGCAGCGCCAGCGTACCGGCGGCGCACAGCAGCAGCACCGGGGCAAAGTGCAGGCCGTAGCGGGCCTTTGTCTCCCAGAACGAGAGGAACAGCATGACGCCGAACAGCCCCACATACGGCAGGAACAGGCGCTGCTCGGCGCGGCGGGCGCACAGCAAGGCCCCGGCCGCCGCCAGGCCCAGCAGCAGGTACTGCCAGCTCTGCGCATAATAGACCAGCGGCATGTGCCAGCGCTGGCCCGGCACCGCAAAAGCGGCCGTCCAGCTGGCTTTGAGCGGCGTGGCGGCGTATTCCTCCGCGCCGTACAGGCCGTCGCCCCAGGTGCGCACGGCCTTGCGCAGGAAAAACACGGCGTTGCCCGCCGGGCTGCGCGCGGCGTAGTTTTCCGCAATGCGGGCGCGCAGCATCGCCCGGCGCGCGTCCACCGTGGGCAGCGCGCGGCAGGCGTCGACATCCGCCTGGCTGTAGTCGCCGTTATCGTGGCTGCCGTAGCACAGCCACAGCTCGGTGGGGAAGGCGGCGCTTTCCCGGTTGGTCCAGTCGATGAACTGCCGCTGGAACAGCGTGTAACCGCCCTGCAGCAGCGCGAAGCAGAGCAGCAGCGCCGCAGCCGCCCGGCAGCGCGCGCGCCGGGGCGCAGCGCCCGCGGCAAAGACAAAGCCCAGCACCGCCGCGACCAGCAGCACCAGCACGCTGCCCTTGACCGCGCCGCCCGCAAATATGGCCGCGCCGCACAAAGCGGCCCAGCCCGCGCCCCCGCGGCAGCGCCAGCGCGCCCAGGCGGCAAAGGCCAGCGCCAAAAACGGCAGGCAGAGCGTGTCCGAATAAAAATACGGCGTCCACAGCCACAGCGGGGCCAGCGCCGCGCCGCAGGCCAGAAAGAGCAGCGCCGCGCTCTGCCGCCGCACAAGCAGCCACAGCGCATAGCCAAGCAGCGCCAGCGCCGCCGCAACGGCCGCGCAGTTGAAGGCGATGCCCGCGTAAACGCCCGCCGCAGCCCCCGGCGCAGCACCAAAAAGCGACGCCACCGCGTAGAACCCGCCCAGCAGCAGCGCCAGGCCGAGGTTGTTGGTGCAGCCGACGTAATAATCGTTGTAGGCGGTGAAGCGGCCGTTGGCCAGCAGCTCGGGCAGGCTTTCGTAAATAACGCCGAGATCGCTGACGAGCACATAGGCGAGCCCCTGCCCCAACACGAGCAGGAACACAAAGTACGCCGCAGCCAGGCCGCCGTACAGCACCCGGAACCGCCGCGGCGGCAGGCGGTCGATGGCCGGGCCGAACCGGCGCAGCAGCACCCACAGCGCGCCCGCCAGCACGGCCGCCACCCCCAGCGCCGCGGCGGCGTTGTTGGTCCAGGCGGCGCAGCAGGCCGCCAGCAGCACAAGCAGCAGCACGCCGAAGGCTGCATAAAATACGCGCAGCAGTTTCACCCGCACCGGCCCCGCCCCCGTTTTCCGACAGATTTCTGTTACCAGTATAGCAAACCTGCCCGGCCGCGGCAAGTGTCCTTGACGCCGCCGCAAGCGCCGTGGTATGTTATGATTGCATCCTGCCCGAACGCCAAACGCTGAAACCAGAATTGCGCGGTTCCATAAGAAAACAAAGCCGCAAAACTTTATCTGCAAAGCGGCGTCTGCTGCGTTATCGGGCCTTGCATTCCACCAAGGAGTGCCGCGGCCCTCTGCCTTGCATCCGCCGCTTTGCAGCGGTTTTGCGGTGCCAAGCAGTTTTTGCGAAACCTTTGTTTTCTTATGTCAAGCGCGCTAAGGCGGTGAACTTATGTGCTGTTCTTTTTTGGCCGCAGGCAAGACCGTCGCCGTCTGGCCCGCGGCCGCCCCCGGCGCGCCGGTTTTGTACCTCAACGCCGCCGCGGGCGAAGGCGAAGCCGTGCGCGCCGCGTTGCAGGCGCGCCGCCCGGGGGCGTATTCGCTCGTCTGCGTCAGCGGGCTGGACTGGGGGCATGACCTTACGCCGTGGGGCTGCCCGCCGCCTTTCCGCGGGGCGGACCCCTGCACCGGCGGCGCGGACGGTTATCTGCGCCTGCTGGCGCAGGAGATCCTGCCCGCGGCCGAAAGCCGCCTGCCCGGCCCGCCCTGCTGGCGCGGGCTGGGCGGATATTCGCTGGCCGGACTGTTTGCGCTGTATGCGCTGTACCGCACGCCGCTGTTTGCGCGCATCGCCAGCGTGTCCGGGTCGCTGTGGTACCCGGGGCTGATGGAGTTCCTCGCCGCGCGGGAACCCGCCGTGCCGCCGCAGCGCCTCTATTTTTCGATCGGCCGCAAGGAGGACCGCACCCGCAACCCGCTGCTGCAGCCCGGCCGCGCCAACACCGAGGCCATCGCCGCCGCCTTTGCCGGGCGCGGCGTCCAGACAAAGTTTGAGCTCAACCCCGGCACGCACTTCACCGACCCCGCCGCCCGCACCGCCGCCGGGCTGGCCTGGCTGCTGGGGTGACGGCGCTTTTCCCGCAGCCGGCAGCTTTACCCGCTTCTGCTGCAGCAAAAGCCGAACGCAGCGCGAGCAAAACAAAGCAATCCCCCGCCGCCGGTGCAGCAGCTTTCCGGCGGCGGGGGATGTTTTTCCTTTTCCCCTTGCCGAACGGCGAAAGGGGGCGTATAATAGGGAACAGTGTCGGCTGTGCGCGGCGCGCGCGGCCAGAAGGAGGAGTTAGTTTTGGAAAAACGTGCATCTTTTGGCTCGCGGCTGGGCTTTATCCTGGTCAGCGCAGGCTGCGCCATCGGCATTGGCAACGTGTGGCGCTTCCCCACCCTGTGCGGCGAGAGCGGCGGCGGCGTGTTCGTGCTGTTCTACCTGCTGTTTTTGATCGGCATGGGCATCCCGATTTTGACGATGGAGCAGGCCGTGGGCCGCGCCGGGCGCGGCAGCGCGGGCGCGGCGTACCGCGCGCTGGAGCCCAAGGGTTCCAAGTGGCACTGGCACGGCTGGGCCTGCCTGGCCGGGTGCTGCCTGCTGATGATGTATTACACCACCGTCAACGGCTGGATGATGGATTACTGCTTCAAATACATCACCGGCGCGTTTGAGGGCACAACGCCCGAAACCGCGGGCGCGCTGTTCAACGAACTGCTTGCGAACCCGCTGGAGATGGGCTTCTGGACCGTGCTGACCGTCGTGCTCGGTTTGGTGGTGACAAGCTTTGGGCTGAACAACGGCCTGGAGCGCGTGGGCAAGTGGATGATGGCCGCGCTGCTGGTGCTGATCCTGGTGCTGGTTGTGCGCAGCGTGACGCTGCCCGGCGCGGCCGAGGGCCTGCAGTTCTACCTGCTGCCCGACTTTGGCCGCGCGGCCGAGGTGGGCCTGGGCAACGTGATCATGGGGGCGATGAACCAGTCGTTCTTTACACTGAGCCTTGGCATCGGCGCGATGGAGATCTTCGGCAGCTATATGGAGCGCAAGTACACGCTGCCCGGCGAGAGCGCGCGCATCTGCGTGCTGGACACCTTCGTGGCCATCAGCGCGGGGCTGATCATCTTCCCGGCCTGCTTCACGTTCGGCGTCAGCCCGGACAGCGGCCCGAGCCTGATCTTCATCACGCTGCCCAATGTGTTCGCCGGGATGGCCGGCGGGCGGCTGTGGGGCGCGCTGTTCTTCCTGTTCATGACCTTTGCGAGCTTCACGACGGTCATTGCGGTGTTTGAGAACATCATCGCCTGCCTGATGGATGCGTTCCACCTGGACCGCCGCAAGAGCGTGCTGGCGGGCGGCGCGTTCATCCTCATCGCCAGCCTGCCCTGCGTGCTGGGGTACAACATCTGGTCGGCGTTCCAGCCGCTGGGGCCGGGCTCCACCGTGCTGGACGGCGAGGACTTCCTCGTCAGCAACCTGCTGCTGCCCATCGGCAGCCTGATCTACCTGCTGTTCTGCGTTTCGCGCTGGGGCTGGGGCTTTGACAACTATCTGGCCGAAGCCAACACCGGCGAGGGCGTCAAGCTGCCGCGCTGGCTCAAGCCGTACTTCCAGTTTGTGCTGCCGGTGCTGATCGTCGTGATTCTGGTGCAGGGGCTGCTGTAAAAGAAAAATACATCCAACCGATACGCAAAGACTCCCCGGGACCGCTGCGGTCCCGGGGAGCTTTTGTGTTTTAGCTTATTACCAGGCAGGGCGCGCACAGCGAAAACCGCTCAGCAGATGCGCGGGAGCTGCGCGCCGGTGAGTTTGCCGAGGATGCGGCTGCCGCCGAGCGCGGTGCGCAGCACCACCGTGCCGGGGCGGCGGGCTGTGACGGTCCCGATGCGCGCCGCGCCTTCGCCGCCGGGCAGCGCGCGCAGCGCGGCCAGCACAGCCGCGGCGCTTTCGGGCGCGGCGACGGCCAGCAGGCGGCCTTCGCAGGCGGAATAAAGCGGGTCAAGCCCCAGCAGGTCGCAGGCGGCGGCCACCGGCGCATCGACCGGGATGGCGGTCTCGTCCAGCTCGATGCCCAGGGCCCCGCCCTCCACAAACTCGTTGAGCGTGGTGGCGACGCCGCCGCGGGTGGGGTCGCGCAGGATGCGCACGCCGCCCGCATCCAGCGCGGCGGCGGCCAGCGCGCGCAGGCAGCGGCAGTCAGACTGCAGCGCCGCGCCGCCGGGCAGGCCGCCGCGGGCCATGAGCACAGCCGCGCCATGGCAGCCCGCGCTGCCGCTGATGAGCACGGCGTCGCCTTCCCGCAGCCCCGCGCGGCCCAGCCCCGGCGTGCGCAGCACGCCGACGCCCGCGGTGTTGATGTAGACGCCGTCGCCCTGGCCGCGGGCGACGACCTTGGTATCGCCGGTGACGATCTGCACACCCGCCTCGCGCGCGGCGGCGGCCATGGAGGCGGCGACGGCGCGCAGATCGTCGAGCGGGAAGCCCTCTTCCAGGATCAGCGCGCAGCTGAGGTATTTCGGGTCGCCGCCCGCCATGCACAGGTCGTTGACGGTACCGCAGACGGCCAGCTTGCCGATGTCGCCGCCGGGGAAGCGCCACGGCGTGACGACAAAGCTGTCGGTGGAAAAGACGAGCGGCCCGCCGCCGGGCACGATGGCGGCGTCGCCAAGGTCGGCCAGCGCCGTGTTGGCAAACGCCGGGACGAGGATCTCGTCAATGAGCTGCGACGTTTTCAGCCCGCCGCTGCCGTGGTCCAGCGTGATGATGTCCTGCATGGCATGTTCCCCTTTCCTGTTTCGGTCACAGTTCGCCGTAACGGTACGCCGCGGCGCAGGCGCCTTCGCCCGAGACCATGCACGGGCCGACCGGGTCGGCCGGGGTGCAGGCTTTGCCGAACAGCGGGCAGGCGGCCGGGCGGCAGACGCCGCGCAGCACCTGGCCGCAGCGGCAGCCGGGCGGCTCGGCGCCCGGCGCGGGCGCAAGGCCGAAGCGGACCGCGGCGTCAAAGGCCGCGTATTCCGGCCGCAGCGCATAGCCGCTTTGCGGGATGGCCCCAAGCCCGCGCCAGACGCTGTCCGCCGGGGCAAAGACCGCGCCGACGGCCGCCAGCGCGGCCGCGTTGCCCTGCGCGGGCACGACGCGGGTGTATTCGTTTTCCAGCGCAGGCCGCCCGGCCGCCAGCTGGCAGACAAGGCGGTAGACCGCATAGAGGATATCGGCCGCCTCAAACCCGGCCACGACGGCAGGCAGGCCGCAGTCCCGCGGCAAAAAGGCAAAGCCTTCGGCCCCGAGGATGGCCGCCACATGCCCGGGGCAGAGCAGGCCGTCGGCCGCGAAATCGGGCGCGGCGGCCAGCGCGCGCAGCACCGGCTCGGTGCGCTTGAGCAGGCAGAGCAGCGAGAAGTTGGCAAGCCCGCGCTCTGCGGCCTCCAGCACGGCGGCGGCCGTGCCGTGGGCGGTCGTCTCAAAGCCGACGGCCAGGAACACAACCTGGCGCGCGGGGTCGGCGGCGGCAAGTTCGACGGCGTCCATGGGCGAATAGACTGTCTGCACGCAGGCCCCCAGCGCGCGGCGGCGCAGCAGCGTATCACCGGGGTTCGAGCCGGGCACGCGCAGCAGGTCGCCGTAGCTGGCCACCGTGACGCCGGGGCGGGCGCTGAGCGCGAGCGCCGCGTCGATACCGCCCGCCGGGGTGACGCAGACCGGGCAGCCGGGGCCCGAGAGCAGCTCGACTTCCGGCGCAAGCAGGCTGCGCAGCCCGGCTTTGGCAATGGCCATCGTGTGGGTGCCGCAGACCTCCATCAGCCGCACGGGGCGGCCGAGGGCGCGCGCGGTTTCGCGGATAGCCGCAATCAGGCGGCCGGCCCCGGCCGGGGCGCGGAACGCCGCCTCAGACAGTTCCCAGGGCATGGATGGCCTCCTCGATGCTGGCGAGGTTTTCCTGCGCCTGCTGCGGCGTGAGCTTCTGGATCGCAAACCCGGCGTGGACCATCACATAGTCCCCCACCTCAAGATCGGGCAGGAAATCCACCCGCATTTTCTGGGTCAGGCCCGCGGCCTCCCCCACCGCCCAGCGCCCTTCGATCGAGACGACGCGCAGCGCAACGGCAAGACACATAAGCAGAACCTCCTGTTCAAATCAGGAACGAGAAATGTGGCGTGAGAAAATTAGGAATGAGGAATGAGGAATGAGAAATTGACACGGCGGAGGGTTTCGAGCATGAAGGGGAGGGCTGTAGGGGCGATGCGGCAAGGGTTGAAGGAAGAACGCTTTGCGCGGCCGTTCGGCTTGTCCCCTTTGACCATAAATCCCCCGCTGCCGCAAATTCCTAATTCCTCATTCCTAATTCCTCATTTTCCCCTTCCCTCTCCTCCGCCGCGGCGGCGATGGCCAGCTGGCCGAGGGGCAGGCCCTCGTCGCTGGGGGAGACGCGGCGGTGGGTATACACTGTGAAACCGTCGGCAGTCAGCGCGGCGGTAACGGCTTCGAGCAGGTAACGGTCGAGGAAAACGCCGCCCGAGAGCACAACCGGCAGGCGCTGTGCGTTGAGCGCGCGGCATTGGCTGCGCGCAGCGGCCACGAGCGCATCGAGAAAACCGCGCGCGATGGCGGCCCGGCTGACCCCGGCCGCACAGTCGGCCGCGATGGCGCGCACGAGCGGGCGGGTGTCCAGGCGGCGCACGCCGTCCTGTTCGTAAAACTCGACCGGATACAGGCGGCCGGGGACGTCCGGCCGGGCCAGGGCTTCGAGCCGTTCGGCCCCTTCGCCCTCATAGCTGACCGTTTCAACGCCGGTTAGCAGCGCATAGACACCGTCGAACAGGCGGCCGATGCTGCTGGCAGGCGTGCTGCGCAGCCCGCTGCGCCACAAAGCCGCCAGCGCCGCGCGCTGCTCCGCGGGCAGCGGGGCAGCGTCCGGCGGCAGCCCGGCGTCCAGCAGCAGCGCCAGCGCCAGGCGGCCGATCTGCCGCGCGGCGGCGTCCCCGCCGAGCAGCGCCACCGGCCGCACCGAGCCGACGCGCGCATAGCCGCGCAGGCTGCCGACAAGGCATTCGCCGCCCCAGACCGTGCCGTCCGCGCCGAGGCCGGTGCCGTCCCAGATCAGGCCGAAAGCCGGGCCCGCGAGCTTGTTATCGGCCAGGCAGGCGGCCATGTGCGCCCAGTGGTGCTGCACGCGCAGCAGCGGCACACCGGCCGCGGCGGCGCGGGCTTCGGCTTCATGCGTGGAGCTGTAATCGGGGTGGGCGTCGCAGACAAAACGGCGCGGCTCAAACGGGAAAAAGCGCAGGTAAGCCTTTAGCGCCGCGCGGTAGTGGTCGAGCGTTTCAGCGTTTTTGAGGTCGCCGATGTGCTGGCTCAAAAACGCATGGCGGCCGCGGCCGAGCGCGAACCCGGCCTTCTGCTCCGCCCCGAAGGCAAGGATGCCGTCCGCCGGGGCGGCCAGCAGCAGCGGCTGCGGCGCCCAGCCCCGGCTGCGGCGCAAAAAGTACGGCGCGCCCTGCCACAGCATCGCGACCGAATCATCGCAGCGGTTCTCGATCGGGCGGTCATGCAGAAGGAAGCCGTCGGCGACGCCATCCAGCGCGGCGAGGGCTTCCGCGTTGCCGGTCAGCACCGGGCAGCCGGGGCGGTTGGCGCTGGTCAGCACAAGCGCGTCGGGCCCGCCCGCCGTGCCGTCGGCCAGCAGCGCGTGCAGCGGGGTGTAGGGCAGCAGCACGCCAAGGCGGGCGGTGGCGCTCAGGAACCCCCAGGCGTCGGGGTCGCGCTTTTGCAGCAGCAGGATCGGCCGCCGCGGGTTTTGCAGCCAGGCGGCTTCCGCTTCGTCCAGCGTGCAGAACGTGCGGACGGCGGCAAGGTCGCGGCAGAGCACGGCCAGCGGGCGCGCCGGGCGGTGCTTGCGGCCGCGCAGGCGGGCGACGGCGGCGGCGCTGCGGGCGTCGCAGGCCAGGTGAATGCCTCCGGTCCCCTTGACGGCGACGATGCCCCCGGCCGCCAGCGCGCGCTGCGCCAGGGCGACGGGGTCGCCGGGGCAGCGGCGGCCCGCGGCGTCCAGGTAAAACGCCTGCGGCCCGCACGCCGGGCAGGCGTTGGGCTGGGCGTGGTAGCGGCGGTTTTCGATGTCTTCATACTCGGCCGCGCAGGGCGCGCACATAGCAAAGCCCGCCATGGTGGTGTTGGCGCGGTCGTAGGGCAGCGCGCGCAGGATGGAAAAGCGCGGGCCGCAGTCGGTGCAGTTGATGAACGGGTAGCGGTAGCGGCGGTTGGCAGGGTCGGCCATTTCGCGCAGGCAGGCCGCACAGGGGGCCAGGTCGGGCGCAATGAGCGTGGCCGCGGCCCCGGCCGCGCTGGGGCGGATGGCAAAGCCGCGGTAGCCCGCCGGGGCGGCGAGGTACTCGGTTTTGATCTCCTCGACAACGGCGAGCGGCGGGGCTTCGCGGCGCAGCGCCTGCACAAAGGCGGCGAGCGCCGCCGCCTGCCCTTCCAGCTCGCCTTCGACCCCGGCGGCGGTGTTGCGCACCCAGCCCGCCAGCGCAAAACGGCGCGCCAGCCGGTGCAGAAACGGGCGGAAGCCCACCCCCTGCACAATGCCGTTCACCTGCAGGCGCAGGCGTTTCATGCCAGGGCGGCGCGGATGCGCGCGGCCAGGTGCCCGGCCAGCGCGTCCAGCCCTGCGCCGGTGCGGCTGGAGACCTCGAACTGCGGGGCTTCGGGGTTGACGCCGCGGTAATCGGCCGTGACGCGGGCGAGGTCAAAGTCAAAATACGGCAGCATATCGCACTTGTTCAGCACAAGGCAGTCGGTGTCGGTGAACATGAGCGGATATTTGGCGACCTTGTCGTCCCCTTCCGGGATGCTGAGCACGGTCAGGCGGAAGTTTTCGCCGATGTCGAACTCGGCCGGGCAGACAAGGTTGCCGATGTTTTCCACAAACAGCACGTCCAGCGCCGCGAGATCGAACTGCGGCAGGATGCGCTGGATGCTCATGGCCTCGATATGGCACGCGCCGTCGGTGTTGAGCTGGACGGCCGGGATGGCGAGCGCCGCGATCTTTTCGGCGTCGATCTGGCCGGTGATGTCGCCCTCGATGACGCCGATGGAAAACGCGCCCCGCAGGCGTTCGATCAGCCCCGTGATCAGGCTGGTCTTGCCCGCGCCGGGGCTGCCCATCACGTTGATGAGGCAGACCCTGTTTTCGGCCAGGGTCTTGCGCACCTCGGCGCTGACGTCCTGGTTCCATTCCATGACCTGGTGCAGGACCTTGATCTCCATGTTCAATCGACCTCCAGACTTTCTACCGTACATTCGCGGCCGGACAGCCGCTTGAGGCGCAGCGAGCCGCACGCCGGGCACTGGATATGCCGCCGGTCGATCTCGGCGGCGGCGCCGCAGTCCCGGCATTCGACCTTGAGCGGCAGGCGGCGGGCCTCGATGCGCGCGCCTTCGGCCGCCGTGCCCTTGCCGAGCACGTCGAGGTACATCTGCACGCACTCCGGCACAACGCCGGAAAACGGCCCCAGCTCCAGCCGGATGACGCGGATGCGCTTTGCCCCCTGCGCCGCGGCCGCGCGCAGCGAAATGTCCAGAATGTTCTGCGTGATGCTCAGCTCGTGCACGGCCGCCGCCCCCTTTTGCTGCGTTTCCAACAGCTATTGTAGCACCAACCGCCGCGAAATTCCAGCGCCCGCCGGAATTTGTTAAAAAATTGGCAGGCCGCCTTCAAACCGGCCGTTTTTTGGCGAAAAGCGCAAATTTTGCCCGGGTGTTTTTGGTGAAAACGCCCGGGTATTGTCCTTGTCTTTCGCAAAAAACGGGACTATAATAGATGCTGGAAATTTTTCGTCCGCCGTTTTGTGCGGGGAGGAAGGAGCCTGTGGGTATGGCAAACATTCCCTTTTGGATCGTCCCGTGCCTGATCCTGTGGCCGGTGGCGGCCGCGGCGGTCATGCCGTTTTTGCGGGACCGCCGCGTGCGCAGCGCCGCCGTATACCTGGCTGCGGGCGGCGTGATGGCGCTGGCCGCCGCGCTGCTGGGGCTGTGGCTGGGGGCCGGCGCGCCGGTCATGACGCTGTATGCCGGGACCGAAGCCGTCGACCACCTGATGACGGCCGGGGAGCTGTTCCTGATGGCGCTGATCGTGGTGCTGTGCATCCGGCACCGGCAGTACCCGGTGATCCTGCTTTCGGTGGGGCAGACCGGGCTGCTGCTGTGGTCGGAGACGAACCACCCGGTCCCGGCGGCCTTCCACATGCAGATCGACTGCCTGACCATGCTGATGTGCACGATCGCCGCGTTTGTGGGCGGGTTTATCTGCATCTATGCGGTGGGCTACATGAAAGCCTACCACGAGCACCACACCGAATACGCCGACCGCAGCGGGTTCTTTTTCTCGATGCTGTTTTTGTTTTTGGGCGCAATGTTCGGGCTGGTGCTTTCCGAAAACCTTGTCTGGATGTACTTTTTCTGGGAGATCACGAGCGTTGTCTCCTTTTTGCTCATCGGCTACACCCGCACCGAGGAAGCCGTGCACAACAGCTTCCGCGCGCTGTGGATGAACCTGCTGGGCGGGCTTGGCTTTGCGATTGCGATCGCCGTGGCGGCCGCCACAGCCGGGACCGTGCAGCTGGGCGAGGTCGTGGCGGCCGGGGCGGTGATCCCGGTGGCGCTGCTGGCGGTGGCCGGGCTGACCAAGTCGGCGCAGCTGCCGTTTTCTTCCTGGCTGCTGGGCGCGATGGTGGCCCCGACGCCCTCGAGCGCGCTGCTGCACAGCGCGACGATGGTCAAGGCGGGCGTTTACCTGCTGATCCGCCTGGCCCCGGCGCTGGCCGGGACGGCCACCGGCATGACGGTGGCGTTCATCGGCGGCTTTACGTTCATTGCCGCCAGCATGATGGCCATTGCCCAGAACGACGGCAAGAAGGTGCTGGCGTTTTCGACGGTGTCCAACCTGGGGCTGATCGTGGCCTGCGCGGGCATCGGCGCGGAGGAGACCATCTGGGCCGCCGTGCTGCTGATGATCTTCCACTCGGTCAGCAAATCGATGCTGTTCCAGGCGGTCGGTTCGATCGAAAACTGCCTGGGCAGCCGGGACATCGAGTCGATGCACGGGCTGCTGCTGCGCCTGCCGGCGCTGACCTACATCATGGGCGTGGGCATTGCGGGCATGTACCTGGCGCCGTTCGGCATGCTGATCTCCAAGTGGGTGGCGCTGCGCGCCTTTGTGGACGCCGACAACTACCTGCTGGTTATCTTTATCGCTTACGGCAGCGCGACGACGATGCTGTACTGGGCCAAGTGGCTGTGCAAGCTGGTGGCGCTGCACCGCACCAAGGAGGTCGTGCATGATGTGACCCGGCGCGACCAGTATCTTTCGATGCTGGTGCATGCGGGCTGCACGCTGCTTTTGTGCCTTTTGTTCCCGCTGCTGGCGAAAAACGTCGTCGACCCCATCATCATGGAGCTGTTCGGCGAAGCGCACGACGTGCTTTCGATGAGCGTGCTGACGACGATGGCGGTCATGCTGGTCAGCGTCATCTTTGTGCCGGCGCTGATGTTCCTGATCACGCGGTCGGCCCGCTCCCAGATTGTGCCGATCTATATGGGCGGCGCGAACGAGGGCGACAACACCTATTTTGTCAACAGCTACGGCGAGCCCGAGCACCTGTACCTGAGCAACTGGTACCTGCGGTTTGAGTTCGGCATGCGGCGGCTGATGCGCCCGTCGGTCATTGTGGCCACCGGCGTGCTGGTCGTCATGCTTTGTGTGATCATAGGGGGTGCGGTGTGATGCTGCCTGTTGTTTCGGTCATTGCCTACCTGGTGCTGGCCCCGGCCGCCGGCGTGCTGCTGGACGGGCTGGACCGCAAAATTTCCGCCCGCATGCAGGGCCGCGCGGGCCCGCCGCTGCTGCAGCCGTATTACGACCTGTGCAAGCTGTTCTCCAAGCAGATGATCGCGGTCAACCGCGTGCAGGTGCTGCTGAACCTGAGCTATCTTGTGTTCCTTGCTATTGCGGGCGCGATGCTGTTCGCGGGGGCGGACATCCTCATGTGCACGTTTTTGCTTTCGACGGCCGACATGTTCCTGGTCATGGCCGCCTCCTGCGATTCCTCGCCGTTTTCGACGCTGGGCGCGGGGCGCGAGATGATCCAGATGATGGCCTACGAGCCGCTGGTGCTGCTGATGGCGGTGGGCTTTTATCTGGCGACCGGCACCTTCCATGTCGGCGAGATCATCCAGGCCCCCACCTGCGCCGTGGCGCTGATGCCGGGCTTTCTGCTGGGCTTTATCTTCATCACGGCCATCAAACTGCGCAAGTCGCCGTTTGACCTTTCGACCAGCCACCACGCCCACCAGGAGATGGTCAAGGGCATCACGACCGAGATGTCCGGCCCGGCGCTGGGCATCGTCAACGTGGCCGAATATTACGAGATCGTGCTGATGCTGGGCATCGTGGCGCTGTTTTTCCTCAACCGCCACTGGTGGAGCTGGCCGCTGGCCATCGCCGCCTGCCTGTTCGTGTATTTTCTCGAAATTTTGTGGGACAACGTCAGCGCCCGCGTCAAGTGGGACACGCTGCTGAACAGCTGCTGGGTCGCCACGCTGCTGACCGGCGGGCTCAACGGGCTGATCCTGATGTTCGTACACTGAAAGAAGGGAGACGAGCGCAATGGCAAAACTGGCAAAGTCCCCCTGGCTGCTGCACTACGACGGCAGCAGCTGCAACGGGTGCGACATCGAGGTGCTGGCCTGCACCACGCCGATGTATGACATCGAGCGTTTCGGCATCATCAACACCGGCGACCCGTTCCAGGCCGATATCCTGCTGATCACCGGCGGCATCAACCACCAGAGCGAGTCGGTCGTCAAACAGATCTACAGCCAGATGCCCAACCCCAAGGTCGTGGTGGCCGTGGGCATCTGCGCGTGCACGGGCGGCGTGTTCAAGGAATGTTACAACATCAAGGGCGGCGCGGACACCGTGATCCCGGTGGATGTGTATGTGCCCGGGTGCGCCGCGCGGCCGCAGGCCATCATTGACGGCGTGGTCAAGGCGCTGGAGATTTTGCAGAAGAAACGCGAAGATTTTGAAGCGCAGCGCAGAAAGTAAGGAGGAGTGCGGCATGCCAAACCAAGCACAAGAGCCCCGCAACACGATCGAGCCGGTCCAGCCGGAGGATTTCCTGCCTGCGGTCATCCACTGCAAGATGCAGGCCTGGCGGCTGGTGCAGCTGTGCGCGACCCGCCTGCCCGGCCAGTATGAGCTGAGCTATTCCTTTGCCAAGGGCCTCAACCTGCGCACGCTGCGCCTGGTGGTGAACGAGGACGCGAACGTGCCCAGCATCACCCAGATTTACCCCGGCGCGTTTTTGCAGGAAAACGAGATGGCCGAGCTGTTCGGCGTGCGCGTGACCGATATGAGCCAGGACTATCACCAGCGGCTCTACCGCATCGCGCGCGAGACGCCGTTCAAGGAAAAGGGGTGAGCGAAAGATGGCCAAACGAAGCATCGTACCTTTCGGCCCGCAGCATCCGGTGCTGCCCGAGCCCGTCCACCTGGACCTTGTGCTGGAAGACGAGGTCGTGGTCGGGGCCGTGCCCAGCATCGGCTTTGTGCACCGCGGGCTGGAAAAGCTCGTGGAGACAAAAGATTTTAAAGAATATGTCTATATTGCCGAGCGCGTGTGCGGCATCTGCAGCTTTGGGCACGGCATGGGCTACTGCCAGAGCGTGGAGCACATCATGGGCGTTGAGGTCCCGCGCCGCGCCGCGTACCTGCGCACGATCTGGATGGAGATGAGCCGCATCCACAGCCACCTGCTCTGGCTCGGCCTGCTGGCCGACGCCATGGGCTTTGAAAGCCTGTTCATGCAGAGCTGGCGGCTGCGCGAAAAGATTTTGGATATGTTCGACGCCACGACCGGCGGGCGCATCATCTTTTCGGTCAACTGTGTCGGCGGCGTGCTCAAGGATATGGACAGCGGCATGCTGGCCCGCCTGGTCGATACGCTCAACGACATCGAGCGCGAGCTGCGCCCGCTGGCGGATACCTTTTTGCAGGATTACACGGTCGGCACCCGCCTGGTGGGCCTGGGCGTGCTCAAGGCCGAAGACGCCACGCTGGCCGGGGCCGTGGGCCCGATGCTGCGCGCGAGCGGCGTCGCCTATGACGCGCGCATGCTGGGCTATGCGGCGTATGGCGACCTTGACTTTGCGCCGGTCACGGCGGAGGCGGGCGACTCCTACGCGCGCTGCGAGGTGCGCATCCGGGAGATCTACCAGTCGATCGGCCTGATCCGCCAGGCTGTGCAGAAGATCCCCGAAGGGCCGATCGCCGTGCCGGTCAAGGGGAACCCGAACGGCGAGCATTTCATGCGCATCGAACAGCCGCGCGGCGAAGCCGTCTATTATGTCAAGGGCAGCGGCTCCAAGTTCATTGACCGTTTCCGCCTGCGCACGCCGACGACCAGCAACATCCCGCCGATGCTGGACATGCTCAAGGGCTGCCAGCTGGCCGACGTACCGCTGCTGATCCTGACCATCGACCCCTGCATCAGCTGTACCGAGAGGTGAGACCATGCGACCGACCCGAATCTTTCCGTTCGCCCAGACGGCGCTGCAGAACCTTTTCCGCAAACCGGTGACGACGGCCTACCCGTTCGCCCCAGCCCAATACCCCGAGCGCATGCGCGGCCATGTGGAGATCGACATTGAAAAATGCATCAGCTGCGGGCTGTGCGCGCGCAGCTGCCCGCCCGGCGCGCTGACCGTCGACCGCGCGGCCCGCACCTGGACCATCAACCGGTTCGACTGCGTGCAGTGCGGCAGCTGCGTCAACAGCTGCCCCAAAAAATGCCTGCGCCTCGTGCCCGGCTACACAACGCCGGACACGGCCAAACACAGCGAGACCTTCACCCGCCCGGCCCCGCCGGAAAGCGACGCCCCGGCCGCGGGCGGCCACCCGGTCAACGACCCGGACAAATGCGTGTACTGTACGCTGTGCGCCAAAAAATGCCCGCAGCAGGCCATCACGGTCGACCGCGCCGCCAAAACCTGGGCGCTTGACGCCGAAGCCTGCGTCGGCTGCGGCCTGTGCGCGGCCTCCTGCCCCAAAAAGTGCCTGACAATGGAATGACGACGCCCGCCCCCGCCGGTCAAAACCGGCGGGGGCGGCTTTTTGGGGGCGCGGTCATTCGGTCGGGAACACGCTTTCATCCAGCACTTCGGCGGCGGTCTCGGCGGCTTCGCTTTCCGGCGCGGGCGTCTGCTGCGCCGCAAGCGCCGCGGCGCCTTCGGCGGCGGCCGTGACCAGGCCGGTCACGGCGCCGGAAGGCTTTGCCAGCAGGTAAGCGCCGACCGGCCTGGTCTTATACACCAGCAGCACGCAGTAGGTGTCGTTCTCACCGTCCGAAAGCTGCGGGCACAGCGCGGTCCACTTTTCCACCGTCTTGCCCTTGCAGGCCGCCAGCGACAGGCCGCTCTCCCCCACCACCTGGTCAAAGGCGGCAAAGCTGTCGTCCCACTTTTTGGGTACCTTGACCTTGTCGACCGCCGCCGTGGCAAGGTCCACCTCAAAGCCATAGCCGGTGAAATACCCGGCAATGTCCTGCGTCGTCTCGATGACCGTCGTACCGGCCGCGGCGGCCGTGGGCGCCGCAGCGCCCGCAAAACGCACAGCCGCCGTGACCGTGCCCGCCAGGCAGGCCGTGCACAGCGCCAGCGCCCCCGCCCGGCGCAGCCTGGGTTTGGTCAGCGTAAACAAAAACATGGCAGAGCCCCCTTTGCATCCTGTTGCTCGTATGGCCCAACGATATGCGCACCGGCGCGGTCTTATGCCGGTTTTGCCGCCTGGCGGGGCGCGCGCATGTTTTTTTAAAAAACTTTCACAAATCTCCCACCTGTGCGGCGTATTATGGTATCATAGAATCGAGGCGGCAGGGGCTGCGGCCCCGCGCAGGCTGTGCAAAGAGCTTGGGAGGTATGTTGAGCATGGCAAAGATCCTGATCGTTGACGACGAGCCGCGTATCCGCGATTTGATCCGCGAGCACCTGCAGCACGCGGGCTTTACCTGCGCCGAGGCGTCCGACGGCGCGCAGGCGCTGGCCACGCTGGCGCAGGGCGGCGCGGACCTTGTGATTCTGGATATCATGATGCCGTTCATGGACGGCATGACCTGCCTGCGGGAGATGCGCGCGCGCAAGATCATGACGCCGGTCATCATGCTGACCGCGCGCGGCGAGGAATACGACAAGCTGGCCGGGCTGGAGAGCGGCGCCGACGATTATGTGGTCAAGCCGTTCTCCCCGCGGGAACTGGTCGCCCGCGTCAAGGCCGTGCTGGCCCGCACGATGCCCAAGCCTGCCGAGGCGGGCGGCGTGTATACCTTCGGCGACCTGGTCATCGACACGGCCAGCCACAGCGTGCGCGTGGCCGGGCAGGAGGCTTCGCTGACCCCGAAAGAGTTCGATTTGCTCGTGTTTCTCGTGCAGAACAAGGGCATTGCGCTTTCGCGCGAAAAGATCCTGCAGCAGGTGTGGAACTACGACTATTATGGCGAGGACCGCACCGTGGACACCCACATCAAGATGTTGCGCAGCCACCTGGGCGGCTGCCGCAGCTTTATCGTGACGGTGTGGGGCATCGGGTACAAGTTTGACCCCGATGCCCGCTGACGCCGCCGGGAGGGCCGGGACGTGAACGAACTGACCGTGATGCCGCCTGCGGGCGGCCCGCCGCGCGCAGGCCGGCGGCTGCAGCAGCTGGGCGTGCGCAAGCAGCTGATGCTGTTTTTGTGCGCCGTCACGCTGCTGACGCTGGGGCTGGTGTGGGGGCTGATCACCTTCTGGCTGGAACCGATGTACCACCGCAACATCCGCCGCAGCCTGCAGGGCAAGGCCGCCGCCGTGGCGGCGATGATCGACCAGAGCAGCGCGCCGATCTCCACCCGCACGTTCAGGGGGCTGGAGATCAACGAAAAATTCTGGGCAGAATTTCTGCAGGCGGCCAGCGACGGCCGCCTGCCGCTGGACAACTGCTGCCTGGATATCAGCGACGCGACGCTGAACAACGTGCGCTGCCTGGAAGGGCTGTACCCCTGCATCCTGCACGAGAGCGTTTCCTCCTTCAGCGGCCATGTCAAGATCAATGTGGACACGCCGGAGATCGTGCAGCTGCGCGGGCAGGTGTTCACGCAGGGGCAGGTGGCCGAGACCGTGTCCTCGGGCGGGAACATGCAGATGGTGGTCGGCCGCCTGACGGCCGACGGGCAGTATGCCGTGATCGTGTCGACCAGCCTGGCGCAGATCGACACGGCCGCCGATGTGCTGGGCAGCGTGCTGGCGCCCGTTGCGCTGCTGCTGTTTGCGCTCAACCTGCTGGCGGCGCTGCTGTTCAGCCGCTGGTTCACCCAGCCGGTGCGCAGGCTTTCGGACGGGGCGCGGCAGATGGCCGCGGGCAACTACGACGTGCAGGTACAGGTCGACCGCCAGGACGAGCTGGGCCTGCTGGCGCAGGAGTTCAACCGTATGGCCAGGGAAGTCCAGCGCTCCGCCAGGCTCGAGAAAGAGATCCTGGCCAACGTCAGCCACGACCTGCGCACGCCGCTGACGCTCATCAAGGGCTACGCCGAGACGGTGCGCGATTTGACCGGCGAAGACGAGACCCGCCGCACCGAACAGTGCAACATCATTGTGGACGAGACCGACCGGCTCTCGGCGCTGGTCAACAGCGTGATGGAGCTGAGCAAGGTGCAGAGCGGGACCGAAAAGCCCAACCTGGTCGATTTTGACATGAGCGAGCTGTGCTTTGAGGTCGCCGGGCGGTATGACGCCGTGTGCGACCGCAACGGCTGGACGCTGCGGCTGGAAGCCGACCGCGCCTGCCCCGTGCGGGCCGACCCGGCCATGATGGAGCGCGTGCTGCACAACCTTTTGGGCAACGCCACCCATCACATGGGGCCGGACGGCGTGTTCATCCTGCGGGCCATCCCGCTGGCGGGCAGCTGCCGCGTGGAGGTGGAGGACCACGGCCCCGGCATCCCGCCCGAGGACCTGCCCTATATCTTTGACCGCTACTACCGCGCGCGCAGCGACGCCGGCAAGGCCGGGACCGGCCTGGGGCTTTCGATCACCAAGGCCATTTTGCAGCAGCACGGGTTCGCCTTTGGGGTGGACAGCACGCTGGGCAAGGGTTCGGTGTTCTGGTTCGAGATGAAAGACACCCGCGCCCGGGCGGGGCACTGAGCGCGCGCAAAAACGCAAGCAAGAGAGAAAAGGAGCCGACGATGAGAAAAGACGACGCCGCCATGGACGAAGCCCTGCGCGCCAAAACGGCCGCGCTGCAGGCCAACGACGACGAGACCGGCGACGGCCGGATCGACCTGGCCGACCTGAAACACCAGCTTGACCGCCTGGAAGCGCAGCTGGCGCTGCAGGACCGGCAGAACCGCACGCTGCTGCGCAACCAGCGGCTGCGCATGGCCGTGGGCGGCGCGGTGCTGGTGCTGGTGTGCGTGCTGGCCGTGGTACTGTTTTTCTACACGCGCCAGGCGTATGAGCAGGTCCTGCAGGCCAGCGCGCAGGTCAATGAGCTCGCCGCCACGCTGCAGAACAGCCTGAACACGCTGGACACCGCCCAGCTGGACCAGATGATGCAGGCAATGCCCGAGATCGTGGATCAGCTTTCCAAAATCGACGTCGACGCACTCAACGAGGTGCTGAACGAACTGCCCGGCGTGCTGGATTCCGTGCAGAAGCTGCAGCAGGACATGGACCAGCTGCGCAGCTGGTTCACCGGCCTGGGGAGCCTGTTCGGGGGCTGACGCCCGCCGGACCGCCGCAACAAGAAAAACCCGCCCGCCCCGGCGCTGTACGCGCCCGGGGCGGGCGGGTTTTCTGTTTTATGGAAGATCAGACGATCTCGACCGATTTCATGCGGACGGGGGTCTTGGGTTTGTCGTTCCAGTCGGTGGGAACGGCGGCGATCTCGTCGACGACCTCAAGGCCGGAGACGACATGGCCGAAGGCCGCATACTGGCCGTCCAGGTGCGGGGCGTCGGCGTGCATGATGAAGAACTGGCTGCCCGCACTGTTGGGGTCCATGGCGCGGGCCATGCTGATGACGCCGCGGGTGTGCTTGATCGGGTTGGGCACGCCGTTGGCCGCGAACTCGCCCTTGATGTGCCAGCCCGGGCCGCCCATGCCGGTGCCCTGCGGGCAGCCGCCCTGGATCATGAAGCCGGGGATGATGCGGTGGAAGGTCAGGCCGTTGTAAAAGCCCTGCCGCACGAGCTTTTCAAAGTTTTCGCAGGTCTGCGGCGCGGCGGCGGGGTCCAGCTCGATGTCGATGGTCTTGCCGTTTTCCATAGTGATGCGGATCATGTTCATTTCTCCTTTTTTGTGGGTTCGTGGGCGGGCGGGGTCCCGCTGCGTTCGGTCTCGGTCCCGGTTCCATAGTCGCGGCTGCCCAGCAGGCGGACCATGTCGCTCTGCGGCAAAACGCCCATCCAGTGCTGCAGCGCGCCGGTCATATACAGGGCGCTGCACTTTTCCGCCTGTTTGAGCAGCGCGAACGCGCCGCCGTGGCGCTGTTCGCCGGTGGCAGGGTCGGTCCAGTCGTCGGGCAGGTCCAGCGCCAGCGCGCGCGGGCTGACATGCCCGGTGAGGAAGCCGCGCCCGCCGAAAAACGTTTCCGCCACATAGAACGCCGCGCGGCGCACGCCGTGGCGGCTGGTGAACAGCCGCCGCACGCGGTGGAAGTAGTAAAACGCATCGGCCAGGCATTCGGCCGAAACCTGCAGCCCGTAGGTTTCATACAGCGCGGCCCGCAGCAGCGCGGCAACTTCGGCCAGGTCCTGGCCGGTCAGCAGCGGGCAGCAGTCGCCGGCCGGGACCAGCGAGACGCCGGTGTCCTCCGCATGCAGGGTGGAATCGAGCGCGATTTCGAAATACCCGTGCCCGCCCTTGCCCGCATACGGCATGCCCGGCTGGCAGACGGCCGCCACATACGGGTGCAGCAGTGTATCGGCCGCATAATGGCTCAAAAAGCCGAGCGCATATTCGACCTGCGCGCCGGTCTTGACATGGCGCAAAAGGCTTTGCAGGAACGCGCCGGTGGCCTCCGCGTGCATGCGCTCGCCAAGGGCGGGCAGGTCGGCGCGGCGCCGGGCCGGGCGCTTCCACACCTCAAAGCTGAAAAAGACGTCCGGACCGTTGGCCCCGGCGGCAAACGCCGCCGGGTGGCGGACCTTGTAATGGATCGCGGCGGCCGCCTTGCGGGCGGTGCGCACATGGGTATAACCTTCCGGCATGAGGACCCCCTCCTGGCAGCAAAACAGGGCATACGGCCCGGGCGGCCGCATACCCCATTATTGTACTGTGCAGTAAGCAAAAAGTCAAATACTGCGGCGCGTTTTCACATCGGCGGCCCGACGCCTGCAGCGCCGGGCGCTCATTTTTTATCCGCCAGCGTTTTGGGCAGCACGAAAAAGTAAAGCACCGCGCCGACCAGAATGATGAGCAGCACCGTGAGGATGCCGTAAGGGCCGGAGGCCGCGTTGATCGCGTCGACCTGTTCGGCCGTGGCGGTGGCTTCGGTCAGGCCCTGCTCGGCCAGCATGCGGTCTGCGACCAGCGCGCTGACAAAGCCGACCAGCGCCGGGCCCATGATGGAGCTGAACTTGCCGAAGATATCAAAAAAGCCGAAAAACTCGCCGCTGCGGTCCTTGTCCGGCAAGAGTTTGCCGAACATCGAGCGCGAAAGCGCCTGGATGCCGCCCTGGCTGGTGGCGCACAGCACGGCCAGCAGCCAGAACTGCCACAGCTCGCGCATGAAAAATGCGAACACGCAGATGAACATGTACACGCACACGCCGACGCCGACCATGGTGCGCGCGCCGAAGCGGGCCGCCAGGCGTATGTACAGAAGGCAGAACGGCAGGCCCAGGATCTGCACCAGCAGCAGCGCCAGCATCATGCCGGTATCGTCCAGCCCGAGGTTGGTGCCGTAGGTCGTGGCCATGCTGATGACCGTGTGCACGCCGTCGATGTAGAAAAAGTAGGCGAGGATGTAGACAAGCATCGGCTTGTTGGCGATGATCTCCCGGACCGTAGCGCCCACGCCGCGCAGGCTGCGGCCGACGTCGCCCTTTTCATACGGCTTGCCAGAGGTCTGGCGGCAGTTTTTGAGCAGCGGCAGGCTGAACACGAGCCACCACACCGCCGTGATGGCAAAGATCACGGCCAGGCAGGTGAGCATGGGCACGCCCGCAAGGTTCATGAGCAGGAAGATCACAAGTGGGATGGTGGAACCGCCGATGTAGCCGAGGCCGTAGCCCATGGTGGAAACGCGGTCCATGCGCTCCGGCGTTGTGATATCGGTGAGGAAGGCGTCGTAGTAGATGGCGGAAGCGTCAAACCCGATGACGCTGACGATGTACAGCGCCAGGATCAGCCCGGCCACCCGGCCCGCCGCGGCGGTGGAGGACATGAAGTCCATCATCGGCGTAAAGGACAGCAGCGCGACCGCCACCACGCCGATGCCGACAAACAGGGCGAACAGCCGCTTGCGCATGCCGCGGATGTCGCCAAACACGCCCAGAAACGGCGCGGACAGCGCCACGATGGCCATGGCGATGGAGGTGGCGTAGCCCCAGGTGGACATGCTGGAAACACTGTCCGCCGTGTAACCGGCCACGGTGTCAAAAAAGATGGGCAGCAGCGTGACGACGATGACCGAGTGGGCGCTGTTGGCCCAGTCGTACATCATCCAGCTGATCTCCTGCTTTGTGTACCCTTTGAGCAACCCCATGGGAATGCCTCCTGTTTTATACAGTTTTTATCCAACTGTATAATTGTAGCACCCCGGGGCCCAAAACACAAGCCGCCCCGCCGACGGAACCGTCAGCGGGGCGTAAAGTTTTTGTATGGGTTTGGGGTAGATCAGTTGAGGAATTCCACCTCTACTGTTAACTCCGGCAAATGCGGATTCAATTGTTGCACCAGTGTGGTTAGCATGACCTCGGTCGCTTTCCTGGCACGCTTGTGTAAGTCTTGGTTGTTGGTGACACTTTTAATCAAATCGAACTCTGCACTTTGCAACAACTCTTTTGCCGTATCAATGCCACATTTTGCGGTATTTTTAAGTATGCCGCTTTCCTCAAAATAAAGAATATTAACGCTTTCGTAATCAAGGGTGAAATGAGCCAGCTCAGGGCCTGGGATACGAATCAATACCAACTGGCGTATGGGGTCAATGATAAACTCACCCGCCTGTAGGTCGACCGTAAAGACGCCATTGCCAGGAATCTCCAGCCAAGTGATAAGTCCCTTATCACTTTCCCATGGCATCTGAAACCCCGCATTTTCTTCCGGTTTCGTCTCCTGGTAGCTGACCTCGCTCACAGCGAGAACTTCCAGTTCCTGCGTTTCCCGTAAATTGCCAATGGAGATGGTGGCATGGTTACTAACGTGGTGCGCTTTTTCACCTTCTTCATACCCTTTATTGTAGAAACTTTGATAGACGGCTTCCGTTTCCTCTGTTTTGCTTTGGGAGAAAGCCGTTCCTACCGCATTTACCCCCACAGCAAGCGTATCCCAAAAAAGATAGACCGCCACAAAGAGCGCGAAGGCGACAAAAACAATCGATCCGTTCCTAAGTTTTTGGAAAAAATTGTCCGTATCCTGGGTTGGTGTGCCCTGTGTACAGACGCTGGGTTCTATCCCTTCCTCCACAGCCTCCGTTTGGAAGCGTTCCATATCGAGCTTCATCCCGACACCTCCTCACTGGAACCGGGTAACCACAGTGTACCGACCGCCGCAGAGCGTTTCAGCCAGTCGTTTCACCTGCGTTTGGGCAGATTCTTGCGCCTGTTCCATCAAAGAATCATAGTTGGCTATCGTTTCTTTCGCATTTCCCACGGTTTGCGCCATTGAGTTCAGATAGGAAATCAGACCATCCTCTGCAGAAACCTGAAAAGATGGCTTTTGTATTTCAAAAAGCGTTTCTGAGCTGTTTAGGTCAGGATACAATTCCAACTCGGGTTTGGGTATCACAATATAAGCTTCTTTGCCATCTTGGCTGAAACTGATGTCCGCCTGTGTCATATCCACAGAAAACACAGCGTCGCCATTCATCAGAGACAGACCGGCATAGGTGCCACCGATCCTGTTGATGTTCCTTAAGGTAACACCTGCGGCAAGCACCTCCAACTTTCCAAGCTCCCGCATGCTGTCTTGCAGGCTGACTGTAGTGTCCGCAGCCGAAAGTCCGGCGGCCGCGCCGGCCTCTCCGCCCTCCCTTAGGCCATTGATCAGCCCATCAGCCGAACCAATAGCAAGACCAACGGCGCGGCCGACTGTTTTTCCCGCAGAAGTTCCGATGGACTTGGCGCGCACACGAAAAGATATGGCAGTCGCCATAACCACAAGTGCCCCTAGCGCTAACAGAAACAACAGGAGGGTCGCACCGGCCCGGTTCTTCCATAATTTTACCAGCCGCTTCATTTTGTCGCGCTCTCCTTTTCCACAATATCAAAATAGTCATCCGGATCAATTACAGTGCCGTCCAAATCAGCCGTGACAGGAATCTCCACTGTGCGCTGGGACGGGGCCACTAAACCTCCGACGAACCCGCCGATGCCTTCAGCCTTTTCGGCAAAAACATAGTTATCCTGCTCAATTTTGTAGGTTAGGGTCAGCTTCTGCCCCTCCTGCAATTGGAGCGCACCAGAAACTTCTTTGCCGTCAATCTTATAGGTGCAGCTGCCGTAATCGCAGTTGGTATCAAGCTCAACATCAAACACACGGTCCACGTCAATGGTCAGTATCAGATCATCCGCCGTATTGCTTTCCGGTTCTTGCACTACGGTCAGCGTGTAGCGGTATCCATCTGTGATCGGGTCTTTAACGGCGTGAATGTGTTGATAATCTCCCCCGGCAATTGAGCACTCGCCCTGCGTCTCGATGGTGATTATATCACCATAACGCAAGTTTTTTCCATTCCAAATTCCATTTTTCTTGACGGAAATCGCCTCGCCTTGTCCCACTTTAATCTGTGTCTTTTCGTTGCACCTCAGCGACAACGTCAGATAGGGGTGTAACTCAACGCGGTAGACCGTACCTGCATTGGTCGGTTGTACCTCCCAGAATTCCACAGTTCCTGTACTGGATGGGTCCTTTGTAAAGCAATCAGGTTCACTCTGCACATAAAAATAGTTTTCTGTATCATAGTGAAATTCGAGTACATAAGGCTCGATTGGGCTGACTTGTGCAGTGCTTGTTTGGAGTTCAGTATCGTTTATGTACCATGTACCGGCGTTTCCAAGGGCATGCTCCGTCCCGCTATCATCTACATAGTATGCGCTCACAGAAAGTTCTGCATCAGCGTATTCGCCCACAGGGAGGACCGAAAGTTCTGTACCGGTAAAGTCAGCTGGTATCGTATACGCCAGCACATCGCTGGTTGCTTCTCGCACATACTCATTTTGAATACTGCCGTCCGCATCGTACGACCGGAAACGGTACTCTGCCAGCCGGTACAGGTTGGAATTGGAATTGTCGTACTCTTCCAACTTGGCGTATATCGTATCCCCTGGGTTCAAATAGCATTCAGACGTGCTGAGCGGGGTCAGCATAGCGGCGTCAGTATAGTACAGAATCTCCATATAGCGGTTACTGGCAAACGTAACATGTATTTTCCCGTCAGGGGCCTTAGCTCCAGATTTCTCGTCCGGTGGCGCATATTGGCCTGCCTCATCCAGTGAACCAGCCTTTAGGTACTGCTCGTAACGCACATAATCTTCCTGCTCCGTTACTCCAGACCGTTCCAGAAAGACCTGTCCCAGCTTTTCATCCACTATGGCACATCCGGTCAACAATAGCATAGCCGTCAAAGGAATCACTGCTAGTACTCGTTTCACTTTTTCTCACTTCCTGCGTTTTTGTTGCACCTTTGCTGTGCAAGCCAGAGAATACCGAGAATCAACATTCTATATAGGCTATTTTATCATGTCGAATCGTTCTATTCAACAAAACAGAAGAAAAATAGACCGCCCCGCCGACGGAATTGTCAGCGGGGCGTAAGGTTCAGGTATGGGCGATAGAGATACTGTATAAACGGCAGGCGGTTTGCCATTCTTCTTTCACTTCTCAGTAGAAGGGGGAGCGATTCGCAGCCTTTTTCACAAGGATTCACGGCATCCCAATTAGGTTCGCTCTTGCCGCCTCGCATAGGGTAGGCAGGAACGAGCCCCTGCGCCGACACAAGCCGGGCCGATATGGAATCGGCCCCTACACGGGTTTGCGCCGCCGCGGGGTGCGGCGGGATGAGGGCATCCCGCCCTACGGCCGCTCCGAGGCTCGTGTTCCTCCGGTTTGACCGTGTGTTTGCCGGGGTTTGTAGGGGAGGGTCATGATCCTCTCGCGGGGCCTTGCGTTGCCGCGGGGTTCCCGGGACGATGCGAGCATCGTCC
This sequence comes from Candidatus Gemmiger stercoripullorum, assembly GCA_019119365.1. Classification (GTDB taxonomy): domain Bacteria; phylum Bacillota; class Clostridia; order Oscillospirales; family Ruminococcaceae; genus Gemmiger; species Gemmiger stercoripullorum. The sequence continues at coordinate 88,702 of DWXD01000047.1, forward strand.
CCTACATGGGTTGCGGCAACGCGGGGGTTGCGGTTGGCCGCAGGGTTGCCCGGGCGCACAATGTGCGCCCCTACATGGGTTGCGGCAACGCGGGGTTTGCGGTTGGCCGCGGGGTTTCCCCGGTCCGTAGGGGCGGGATTCATCCCGCCCGCAAGCGTTTGCGCCGCCGCGGGGTACGGCGGGATGAGGGCATCCCGCCCTACGGCCGTCCGGGTGCGCGGGGCCATCCCGTTTGGCCGTGCGTTTGCCGGGGTTTGTAGGGGAGGGTCATGATCCTCTCGCGGGGTCTTGCGTTGCCACAGGGTTCCCGGGACGATGCGAGCATCGTCCCCTACATGGGTTGCGGTGGCGCAGGGTTTGCGGTTGGCCGCGGGGTTTACCCGGTCCGTAGGGGCGGGATTCATCCCGCCCGCAGGCGTTTGCGCCGCCGCGGGGTCCGGCGCTTGCCGCGGTTTACAACCGCCTTCGGCGGCTGTTATGCCGCAATTTTCCATCAAAGCGCTGCGCTTTCCGGGGTGGCGGTTTTGGCGAGCTGTTCGTCCAGCCATTCGGCGCTGGGGCTTTCGCCGAATTTTTCGTAGTATTCGTCCACAAGGTTCTGGCGCAGCATTTCCTGCTGGTAGTTGTGCATGTCGCCGTAGCTGGTAAAGCTGTCGCCGTTGTACCAGTAGGTTTCCTGCACGCTGCGGGCCAGCGCGCCGGCGTCCGCCGCGCGCCGCCAGTCGCCGCCCACATACAGCTCATAGGTCACCATGCCGTCCGTGATCCCCTGCTGCAGGGTGTCAAAGCGGTAGGTCGTGTAGGGCAGCCCGGCCCCGGCGCAGGCGTCCATGATCTGGCGGGCCAGCGCGGCGAAATCCTCCCGCGTGGCGCAGGCCTCCGGCCATATGGTCACATACAGGTTCAGATAATCGCCCGCCTGCGGTTCGATGTCCTGCGCGCCGCCGCTGCGGTAATGCAGCTCGATGTTGGCGCTGATGTCCGCGATCTTCTGCTGCAGGTCCGGCTGCGCCGTCAGCAGTTCGGTGGTCTTTGCCTCGCAGTCGGCGCGCAGCTGCTCTTCGGCCTGGCTAACGGCAGGGTCATAGTATTCGAGCGCACGGCCCACAATGGCCCCGCAGCCCGCGCCACACACCAGAACGATGCACAAAAAGATCGAAACGCCATCGTATTTCAGCTTGACGTCGGGCCGCGCAGCGTAGATGAGCACCTCGATGCCCAGCCCGATGAACACCACCGGGGCCAGGCGCAGCGCCCAGCGCATATCAAACGAAGGCAGAACGCTGCTGAGCACCAGCAGCACGCCCGCCGCCACCAGCACAAGACCGAGCGTGAAGGTCCCGGCGCGGCGGACCTTTTTGGGCGGTTCTTCCCGCAGCGGCGGCATGGGGTCCGGCGGGGCGCAGGTCTGCGCCCGGGTCGCGCTTTCGCCCGCGCCCGGCTGCGGGCCGGGGGCTGTATCATTCATATTGTATTTTTCATCCATGGTAATACACCTCGTATTTTTGTTTCCGGCAAGACGCCCCCAAGGGCAGGCAGAGCGCCTGCCCCGGACCGCCGAAGGGGTCACTGCCCGCCGTGCGGGTGGTCATGGCCGTCGTGTTCGTCGTGTTCGCCGGGGTAGGGCGGCAGGTCGCTGCCGTGCGGGGCCTTGCTGCGGTGCAGCAGGCGCAGGCCCAGCCAGATCAGCACCACAGCCACCAGCAGCGTGGGCACCTGGCGCAGATAGTAGCCGACGGCCGCATATTCCACGCCGAGCATATAGCACAGCTCGCTGATCAGCGGGGCGATCCACTGCGCGCAGATGACCCACGCGCCGACCAGGATCAGCCCCCAGCCCACCAGCTTGCTGGCCGAGGGGGTCATGCGCACAAGCATGTTCCAGTCAAAACGGTCGCCCCAGAGGTAGTCGTCCGGTTTGGGCGAACCGGAGGCCACATAGCGGATCAGGTCGTAGGTGTCAAAGAAGGAATACATCCACACCACCGGCGAAAGCAGGAACAGCGGCGGCAGCAGGGTGGCGACCATGCAGGTCAGGCAGAAGATCAGGATCATTGAAAGCCCGCGGCGCATATAGCCGTAGTACATCTGCCCGGCGCCGGGGATGCAGGCGAAGAGAAAGGTCAGGAAATTGTTCTTTTTCATGTTCGGTTCACGCTCCAGTTATTCGGCTTGGGCCGGTTGGTTTGCCGGTTTTTCAGCGGGGTCGGCCATCTGGGCCCAGCCGCTTTGGATGGTGGCCTGCAGGCTGCCCAGCAGGTCGTTCAGGCCGCCGCTCATGGTGTTCAGCGCATCGCCCAGCAGCTCGCTGAAGCCGGGGCGCTGCGGCATATCCGGGACAGCCCGGCGCGCGGGGGCGGCAAAGCCGCCGAACGCCCCGAAGCGCCACAGCGTAAAGGCCAGCGCAATGGCCGCGGCGGTGGATACATAGCGGTTGGTCAGCACACGGAAACGCCGCAGGTGCATCAGCGCCTGCACCTGGGGGATCAGGTCCCGCATCGGGGCCGAAAGGCGGATGCTTTCCAGCAGGGCGGTGTAGCGCGCGAGGCACCGGTCGCAGAAGGTCAGGTGTTCGGCGGCCTCCAGGCGGCCAAGGTCGTCCAGGCGGTCGTCCTGCAAAGCCTGCAGGCCGCCGGCGGTCAGGCAGCCGGCCTGGTCGAACAGGGCTTCGTTGTCAAACAGGTCCATGGCGGGGCGCGGGGTCAGTTGTTCGCTCACAGAGGTTCCTGCCTCCTTTCTGTGATCAGCTTGCGCAGCAAAACTTTGGCGCGGAAAAGCTGGTTCTGCACGGTCGCGGGCGGCCGCCCCAGCAGGCGGGCGATCTCGGCGACCGGTTTGTCTTCCAGTAAGTAGAGGGTGGCCACGCGGCCGTAGGGTTCGCGCAGGGCGCGCACGGTCTGTTCCAGCTCGGCGGCGTCGGCCCGGCGCAGGTAAAGGTCCTGCGGGTCGGGGTCCGGCGCGGTGAGCGCGCTGCCCGCGGGCGGCGCGCCGCGCGGTTCGGGCAGGCTTTGGTGGTCCTGCGCTTCGACCCGGCGCACCCAGGCGCTTTTCAGGTGGTCCTTGCACTTGTTGGCCGCCACGCGCACAAGCCACTGTTTGCGGTAGGCGGGGTCGCAGCGGTCGATGCTGGTAAAAGCGGAGAGGAAGGTGTCCTGGGTGAGGTCTTCGGCCGTGGGCGGGTCATGGACGAACTGCAGGCAGACCGTGTAGATCAGGCGCTGATACTGCTGCATCAGCTCAGCAAATTCCTGGTTGGTCATACAAGGCCCCGCACCTCCCCTCTCTCGCCGTTCAAAGCGCTTCTATCCCATACTACGAACCCGGCCCGCCGTATTTTGCAGCGGGCCGGGGGATTTTTTAAATTTTTTCTTTGTCTTTGCGCGGGTGGGCTGCGCGCCGTTTACAGGTCGATCGTGAGGGTGACGGGGCAGTGGTCGCTGCCCTGGATGTCCATGAGGATATCGGCCGCGGCGATCTTGTCCCGCAGGCGTTCGGAGACGATGAAGTAGTCGATGCGCCAGCCCGCGTTGCGCTCACGCGCGCGGAAGCGCATGCTCCACCAGCTGTACATGCCGGTCGCATCGGGGTGCAGGCAGCGGAAGGTATCGACAAAGCCCGCGCCGAGCAGCTCGGTCATCTTGCCGCGTTCCTGGTCGGAGAAACCGGCCGCGCCGCGGTTGGGGCCGGGGTTTTTCAGGTCGATCTCCTCGTGCGCGACGTTCATATCGCCGCAGAGGATGACCGGCTTTTTGGCGTCCAGCCCCTGCAGGTAGGCGCGCAGGTCGTCCTCCCACTGCATGCGGTAGTCGATGCGGGCCAGCTCGTTCTGGGCGTTGGGCACATAGACGTTGACGAGGTAGAAGTTTTCGTATTCCAGCGTGATGGCGCGGCCCTCGTGGCTGTGCGCCTCCACGCCGATGCCGTTCCAGGCCGCCAGCGGCGTGCGGCGGGTGTAGATCAGCGTGCCGGAATAGCCTTTTTTCTCGGCGCTGTTGATGTATTCGGTATAGCCTTCGGGTGCGAAATCCGCCTGGCCGGGCTGCATTTTGGTCTCCTGGATGCAGACAGCGTCGGCATCCAGGGCGGCGAAGGTTTCGGCAAACCCTTTTTTCAGGCAGGCGCGCAGGCCGTTGACATTCCAGCTGACGAGCTTGATCATGGTTTTTTCCTTTCTTGCGGGAGGGAATTTTTGAGAGTTTAGGGTTAAGAGTTCAGAGTTTACTATAGTGTTCAGAGTTAAGAGTTTAGAGTTTAGATTTGGTGGACCGCCGCCCTGCGGGCGGCTCAAAAAACGAGAGAAACTTTGTGGCTGTATTTTGATCGCGGCCGTCCGGCCGCGTTCCGCATCTCAACTCTTAACTCTTCACTCTGAACTCTCATTTAGAGAGCGCTTTTTTGCGCCAGGCGCCGCACAGGAAGCGGGCGGCGAAGCAGGTCACGCGGCAGACCCAGTCCACGACCATGGCGATCCAGACGCCGACCGCGCCCATGCCCATCTGCACGCAGAGGATGTAGGAGAAGCCCAGCCGCCAGAACGCCATCGAGAGCACCGAGGTCAACATGGTGAAGCGCACGTCGTTGGCGGCGCGCAGGGCGTTGGGCAGCACAAAGCCCGCGGGCCACAGCAAAACCGCACAGCCGACATGGATCTGCACCAGCAGCATGGCCAGCGCGCGCGTCTCGGCCGAGAGGGTGTAAAGGCTGAGCAGCTGCGGCACAAAGATAAAGATCAGCGCATTGCCGGCGCCCTGCACGATATAGTCCCACAAAAGCAGCTTGCGCGTGTAGCGCGCGGCCTGGTCCAGGTCGCCCGCGCCGACGCAGCGGCCGACGACCGTGATCATGGCAAGGCCCATGGCCTGGCCGACGATACAGCCGATGCCGTCGAGGTTGTTGGCGACGGCGTTGGCCGAAATGTGCACGGTGCCGAACAGGCTGATCATGCTGACGACCAGCACGCGGCCGAGCTGGAACAGGCTGTTTTCGAGCGCCGAGGGGATGCCGATGTACAGGATGTTGCGCACCATGCCCGCCTCCAGCCGCCGCACGCCGTTCCAGGTGATGCGGGCGGGGTTGTCATGGCGGACAGCGGCCAGGTAAAGGATGATGACCGCGCCCAGCGCGCGGGAGAACAGCGTGGGCACCGCCACACCGGCCGTGCCCATCTTGAGCACAAAGACGCACAGCGCGTTGCCCGCAATGTTGGTGACGTTCATCAGCAGGCTGACTTTCATCGAGACGGCGCTGTTGCCCGCCGAGCGGAAGATAGCCGCGCCCGCATTGTACGTTGCCAGGAACGGGTAGGACAGGCCGGTGATCGTGAAATAGATCAGCGCTTCGCGCATGACGTCGCCGGTGATGGTGCCGAAGAACAGCCGCAGCAGCGGTTCGCGCAGCAAAAGGCAGAACGCCGCCACGCCGACGCCGAGCAGCGCGCTGAGCGTGACCAGCTGGCCCGCGCTGCGGGAGGCTTCCTGCGGGCGGCGCGCGCCGAGGAACTGGCTGGTGACGACCGCGCCGCCGGTGGCGAGCGCCGCAAAGACGTTGATGATGAGGTTGTTGATCATATCAACGAGCGAAACGCCCGAGATGGCGGCTTCGCCGACGCTGGAAACCATGACGGTGTCCGACATGCCGACGAGAACGGCGAGCGTCTGCTCGATGATGAGCGGCCAGAGCAGGCGGATGAGGTCGCGGTTGGAAAACAGAGGCGGGCGCACAGCCGCCGCAGGCGTTGACACAGTTTGCAAAGCAGTTCTCCCTCTTTTCTGTCCAAAAGTATAGCATACTTCCGCACAAAACAAAAGGCCCCCGCGAAGGGGGCATCCATTTAGGCCGCAGTTATTTGGCCTGTATTGGCAGGGAGCCATGCGGCGGGGCAAGGTCTGCGGGACGATGCAAGCATCGTCCCCTACAGGGGTTTGATGTAACGCAGGGTTTGCGGTTTCCCGGTTGGCCGCCGCGCCCGCCGTTGGTTGTGTAGGGGCGGATTCCATATCCGCCCGCGGGGGTTCGCGGCGGCGCGGGGTGCGGCGGGATGAGGGCATCCCGCCCTACGGCCGCCCGGGTGGGCGGGGCCATTCCGGTTGGTTCAAAACATAAAATTTGTCCGTAGGGGCGGGATTTATCCCGCCCGCAGGCGTTCGCGCGGCGTAAAGTCTCCCGGGACGATGCAAGCATCGTCCCCTACAGAGGTTTATTATAGCGCAAGGACAGCGGTTTCCCGGCAGGCCGCGCGCCCGCCGTTGGTTGTAGGGGCGGGATTTATCCCGCCCGCAGGCGTTCGCGCGGCGTAAGGTCCCCCGGGACGATGCAAGCATCGTCCCCTACAGAGGTTTATTATAACGCAAGGACAGCGGTTTCCCGGTTGGCCGCGTGCCTGCCGTTGGTTGTAGGGGCGGATTCCATATCCGCCCGCGGGCGTTCGCGGCGGCGCGGCGGGATGAGGGCATCCCGCCCTACGAGCGCCCGGGTGGGCGGGGCCATTCCGGTTGGTTCAAAACATAAAATTTGTCCGTAGGGGCGGGATTTATCCCGCCCACGGGGGTTCGTGGCGGCGCGGGGTGCGGCGGGATGAGGGCATCCCGCCCTACGGCCGCCCGGGTGGGCGGAGCCATTCCGGTTGGCCGGGCGTTTGCCGTGGTTTGTAGGGGAGGGCCATGGCCCTCCCGCAGACATTGCGGCGGCGCAAGGTCTGCGGGACGATGCGAGCATCGTCCCCTACAGGGGTTTGATGTAACGCAGGGTTTGCGGTTTCCCGGTTGGCCGCCGTGCCCGCCATTGGTTGTAGGGGCGGATTCCATATCCGCCCGCGGGGGTTCGTGGCGGCGCGGGGTGCGGCGGGATGAGGGCATCCCGCCCTACGGCC
>DWXD01000007.1 GCA_019119365.1 Candidatus Gemmiger stercoripullorum
TGGCTTCTCCGACATGCTCTCGCTTCCAATGGCAGCAGTAAGTAATGCAAATTTCGCTTGTGGATGGTACAACAATTTAAAAGCTTTTAGTGAAATGAATTTTAGACCATCAACCGGAGGTAGACGCCCGCGGAAAAGATATACTTCTGGGCCTCTAATGAGTTCTCTATTGCTCCTGCCTGAAATTGCAACTTTAAATAGGATGAATCTTTTGTCTCAGGTCGAATCTGAGTCTCCATTCAATAATATTATCCGTCCAAATCTAAACGATGCCGCATGGACCGATGAAATTAGCTGTCTGCATAATTGGCATGTTATCAATTCTCTTTTAAAAGAAATAGAACGCCAAGGGTCATGTTCCAATAGACTCGATTACATTACGGGCAAGATCGTACAAGCTTCCGAAATATATCGGTTAATTAATGAAAGGGGATTCCAGCTAGATGCTAAGTCCAGCGGTAGCCATCTAAATGCATGGCTTGCTGCTATAAGCGATTTTCGCACTCAAGCAGGTATATGATACATGAGTGAGTTTACTGAACTTGAAATGGCAAATGCTTTTGAAGGTATGCTATCGGCATCCCTAGTAAAAGGACTACCAAACTTTGACGTGCTGTATAGAGAAGTGGCTTGCCAACAAGGAATCCCTGATTTCATCGGCTTACTATCAGACAGCTTAATTAGGAACTACAGTTTTGCTAATTTGACAGCAACAGAAAGTTGCAGCGTAATACTGTCGATTTTAAAGAGGAACTCTGGTCGAAAAAAGAGATATATCAAAGAAAAAACTTCACTTTCTGATGCAACACTCAATCGTGCCCTTAGAGAATTACTTATGAATGGATTAGTAATTGAAAAGGATGGTTTATACTTTCTCGCAGTAAACGATGACCCAAATAAAAATAACATTTGGGCTTTTGAATTAAAGTTGTCAAATTGGAAAAGAGCATTGTTTCAAGCGCTCCAATATAAGGCTTTTGCCAACTATGTAGCTGTAGTTTTACCATATGAAAAAGAAAGAGTTCTTCAGCAAAACTTATCTACGTTTATTTCACTGAATGTTGGCGTGCTTTTGTTTGACCCTAAAGGGAAAAAAACTAAATGGCTTCGACGTCCCAAAAAAGAGCCTTCGATTTCCAAATGGCAAACGCTGTTTATGTTAGCGAAGATTTCAAACCAATATAGCAAGGAGAACAAGATTCCAAAGTTAGAATGTTATCCAGATCCTATTGATTGATGAACAGCCGCTTATCTTCCTTAAATTTTTGCCGTTTACAATAAGCGTGAAGCTACCCAAGTCAAGCATGAAGCCCGGAAAACCTGTCTACATCAGGCTTTCCGGGCTTCGTTTACATTAGCGGCGTCGCTATACGTAGCTGCGGCTGATGCCGAAGTGGGCGGCGGCTTGCAGCTGGGTCTGCGGCGGGCGGCCGTCCAGGCCGTAGCGCAGCGTCAGCAGCGCGCGCTCGCGCGCGGGCAGCGCCGCCACCAGCGCGCGCAGGCGGCGGGCTTCGTCGCTGCGCTCGCAGCCTTCCTCCATCACCCCCTCGTCGGGCAGGGTATCCCCCAGCGTCAGCGCGCCGTCCGGCCCGCCCGCCTCGAGCGGTTCCTGCAGCGAAAGCACGGTCCCCTCCCGCCGCAATTTGCGCAGGTGCATGCGGATCTCGTTTTCGATGCACTGCGAGGCATAGGACGCAAAGCGCACCCGGCGCTCCGGCCGGAAGGTGTCGACCGCCTTGATGAGCCCGACCGTGCCGATGCTGATAAGGTCGTCGGTGCTGCCCGCGGCGGCATAGTATTTCTTGACCACATGCGCGACCAGGCGCAGGTTGTGGCTGATGAGCCGGTCGCGCGCGGCCGCATCGCCCGCCTGCAGCGCGGCGAAGGCGGCCTGCTCCTCCGCCGGGCGCAGCGGCTGCGGGAAGCTGCCGCTTTCCAGCCGCAGCGCCAGGTACAGCACCTGCGCGCACGCCGCCTGCACAAACACGCCGAATATACCAAACATAGCCGCCACCCCCTGCGGCACTATATGCACACGGGGGGCGGGGGCAGAAGTTTTTTACACGGCGCCTGCATCCCGCAGGGCGCGCCCGGCGGCGGGCAGGCGCTTGACCCGCTTGAGTTTGACGCCCAGCTTTTGCGCAAAATCGGCCAGCAGCGCGGCGGTCTCGTCGCGGCTGACATAGAGCGTCTGCGGGATGCCGTTTTCCCGCAGGGCCACGGCCCAGGCGGTGAGGATACAATCCATCATCTCTTCCGGGCGGCAGGTGTGGCAGGAAAGTTCCCGGCCTGTCTCGCGGTCCGCCAGGGCAACCACGAGCGGGTAAAAGGGTTCGTCCCGCGCGTTTTCCTGGTGCAGTTCCGGCAGCCAGCCGAAATCAAGCTCCACCCGGCGCACCTCCTGCGCCGTGGGCAGCGCCCGCAGGGCTTTCAGTTTGGGCGAATCCGCCCGCATCTCGAGCGGGCTGCGCTCAAACGGCGGCAGATCGAACGGGGTGATCACGTTTTGCCACAGTTTCCGCTCCGGCGAATAATAGCGCAGCAGCATCTCGCCGTTGGCAAAATCCGGCTGTCGAAGCCCGGTTTCCAGCGCTTTCAGCGCCATATGGAAGTTACCCAGGCAGTCGAGCAAATCAAAGACTTCCTCGCCCCGCGGCATCCTGCCGGTGTACCCGCACGGTTTGCAGGCGGCCCAGGGCCACATGCCGTCGCCGAAGTCCACCGAAAGCCGCTTATACAGCTGCAGGTTTTCGGGCGGGACGTCCTCTTTGCGCGTGAAGTTGACGCTGTACGCAGTCATCTCGATATAATCGCGGGTTTCCTGCCGGGCGCTGGCGCTCTGCCCGTTGGTGCGCCGGTAGTCGGCCGGTGAGGGGAACACCATGATGCCGAACGAATCGTCCATATCAAGCACACAACTGAAAAAAATCATCCGGTCGCCGCTTTGGGGGATATAGGCGATCGGGTCGCCGGAGCCGAGCCGCTCCCACGGGTCCATGGAGGCAATTTCCGCCGCGCAGGCCAGCAGCGTGCGCCACCCGCCGTTTTCGTTTCTTCGCTGTTCTCTGCGTCTCAGTTTTTGAGAGTCGATCCTTTTGCCCATGGTCCGCTCGCCTCGCCTTCTGGTTTGTTTGCCGCCGTGCCAATGCGGGTTTTATACAAATTGTACCGTACCCGCCCGTTTTCTACAAGCCGCCTGGCGGCAAAAGTTCCGCCTTTTTTCACAGCGCGCGCCGCGGCCGCGCCCCTTGCTGCGGCGGCGTGCGGGTGGTATACTCCAGACAGAACAAATCAAACGACCGGGAGGTTCCGCCATGAAAAACGATGCTGTGTTTGCGATGAAATTTGCAAAGGTCTACCCGCTGCTGGTCGCCAAGGCCGGGCGCAAGGGGCGCACCCGGGCGGAGGTGGACGCCGTAACCGCCTGGCTGACCGGGTACACGCCCGCCGAGCTCGAGCAGTTTCTTGCCAGTGAACTGACGTACGGTGAATTTTTTGAGCGCGCGCCCCACCCCAACGAAAACCGCCGCCTGATCACCGGCAGTGTCTGCGGCGTGCGGGTGGAGGCGATTGCCGACCCGCTGCTGCGGGAAATCCGCTACCTGGACAAGCTCGTGGACGAACTGGCCAAAGGCAGGCCGCTTGAAAAGATTTTGCGGCAGGGGTGAGTTTTCCGCCGCACCGCTGATTTTTCAAAAAAGAGGCTAAAGGTGCGGCGGGCGAAATCGCCCGCCCTACAGGGCAACCATAAGCGGCTGCCGAAGATGAAATGAACGGTTTCCTGATATGCTGTCGGCCCGCCGGGGCGTTTGCCTGCGGCGGGCCGCTTTTGTGCCGCAAGGCCGGTTTTTCAGAGGCTCCCCTGGGCCGCGGGCGGCGGGGTGAGGGCATAGTTGGCTTTCGCGATGAGGTGTCCGTCCTCATCCAGCGTAAAGACGGCCCAGCAGCTCTGCGGCAGCGGGACCCAGACGCGCACGACGGGGCGGATGTCCGGGTTGGGGGAGGCAAGCCAATCGGTGCGCAGCACCCCGGGCGTGACAGCCACCGGCAGCGGGCGCGCCGGGTCCCAGGCGCGCAGGGCGTCGAGCGCCGGGCCGCTGCTGAACTCTGCGGCCTGATAGCTGCCGTCCAGCAGCGCGGCGAACAGCACGTTGAGTTCTTCCGCCACCTGCGCGAGCGCCGCTTGCTCCAGCTCCGCCTCGTTGCCGTCCGGCGGGGTCTCGTACCCTTCTTCGCTGCACAGGGCCAGCGGCCAGTTCCCGGGGAGCGGGGTCTGTTCGTCGATGACGTCCTCGCCCGCCGTGCCGTCCGGTGCGACCGTGAAATGGTAGCGCAGCGTTTCGCCCGTGACAGCCTGCAGCGTCAGCCCCAGCGGGTCGGCGGGCTGCCCGGAGATCCGCACGCCGCTCGCCGTGCGCACGCCGTCCTGCTCGGTAAAGTCCAGATTGTCCCGCAGCAAGACATCGCCGCCGCGGCGCATGCCAAGCGGGCTGAGCCAGTCGACGCGGCCCTGCTCGTCAAATTCGATGTTGTAGACGTGTTCGCCCGGCAGCAGCGCCGTGGAGCCGGGGTCGGCGACGGTCAGGTACAAATACGGGACCTCATAGCGGCCGCCTTCGAGCTGGACATCCACGACCTGCAGCCCTTCGAGGTCCTCAAGCCCCGACCCCTGCGCAGTCACCCGCGCGGACAGCGCCGCGCGCACGCGGCCGGCGTCGGCGTTGTACAGCCCGGCCGCGAGCTCATACCCGGCGCGGCGGGCCTGCTCGTCGTCGGGCATGAAGGTGCGCGTTGCGCTTTCATACCCCGCCAGCGGCTGGCGTTCAACCCGCACCGGCAGCGTCTCATAGGTCAGCGCGGCGGCCGGGTCCGGCGTCGGCGCGGGTGTCGGGGCCGCGGTGGGCGCAGCCGTCGGGGCGGCGGTTGCTGTCGGGGGCGCGGTTGCCGCCGGGGCTGCGGTTGGCGCCGGGGCGGCGGGGGCGGCGCGGCAGGCGGCCAGCAGCACAGCCAGCAGCGCGGCGGTCAAATGCATCCGCTTCATAGACAGGCCCCTCCTTTTTATTTATTATACTGCGCCCTTCCCCCACCCGCAAGCGCGGCTTGACAGGCCGGGCGGCGCTGCTAGAATAAAAATGACGGAATTTTTTGTTTGATCGTCTGAAAGGAGGCGGCGGCATGCTCCTTAACACCGGCGCGCGGACCGATACCGTGCAGTACTTTTCCGGCTGGCTGCTGCGGCGCTTTGAAGAGGGCTATGCGCTGGCGCTGGAAGGGCTGTGAACCGCCCGCATTTCTGCACGGCGGATACAACGCCGATACAATGCGGGGGTATACTGCTGCCGAAAGGAGTGGACTTTGCGTGAACCGTATCCTGATCGTCGAGGATGAAGCGACGATATCGCGGCTGATCGAGGTCAGCCTGACCCGCGCCGGGTACGCGTGCACCGTCGCGAACGACGGCCTGGCCGCCGCCGACCAGATTGAACAGCAGGACTTTGATTTGGCGCTGCTCGACATCATGCTGCCGGGGCTGGACGGCTACGAACTGCTGGACTACCTGCGCCCGCTGGGCACGCCGGTCATTTTCATCACAGCCAAAGGCACGACCAAGGACCGCGTCAAAGGGCTGAGCCGCGGCGCGGACGATTACCTGGTCAAACCGTTCGAGGTCGAGGAGCTGCTGGCCCGCGTGGGCGCGGTGCTGCGCCGCACAGGGCGCGGCGGCCAGCTGCTGACGGCGTTCGGCGTGACGCTGGATGTGAGCGGCCGCAGCGTGACGCAGGACGGCACCCCGGTGGAGCTGACCCCGCGGGAGTTCGCGCTGCTGGAACAGCTGATGCGCAACCGCGGCGCCGCGCTTTACCGCGACGTGCTGTATGAACGGGTGTGGGGCGCGGAGCTGGCCGACACCCGCACGCTTGACCTGCACATCCAGCGGCTGCGCAAAAAGCTCGGCTGGCAGGACGGGCAGATCGAGACCGTCTACCGTGTCGGCTACCGGCTGAAAAAGGAGAAGTAGGGGGTGAGGGGGGATTGGCCCGGTTTGCGGCGGCGCAAGGCCCGCAGCCAAACAGGAAAGCGCGTCCCCTTTGTTATAACAGACCCCTGTAGGGGCCGATTCTATATCGGCCCGGCTTGCGGCGGCGCGGGGTTTTGCGGGAGGGGCATGCCCCTCCCCTACGAACCGCGGCAAACGCCCGGCCAAACGGGATGGCCACCAACCTTGCGGCGTTGCAACTCCTGCAGGGGACGATGCTTGCATCGTCCCGGGAACCTCGCGGCGGCGCAAGGTCCCGCGGGCGGGATAAATCCCGCCCCTACGGACGATGGCACGGTCCCCGGCCAAACGGGAAACTACAACCCTGCGGCGTTGCAAACCCGTGTAGGGGACGATGCTCGCATCGTCCCGGGAACCCCGCGGCGGCGCGAACGTCCCGGGCGGGATCTCCGGCCTAAGAGCCTCCGCTGCGCGGCGGTTGGCCTCCGAAACGCGCCTGCGGGCGCAGCAAATCCCGCCCCTACGAATCAATTTTATGTTTTGGGCCAACCGGGATGGCCGCAGCCACCCGGGCGGCCGTAGGGCGGGATGCCCCCATCCCGCCGGACCCTGCGGCGGCGCAGACACCCCGGTTTTGAAATTGCCAAGGTGCGGCGGGCGTAAACGCCCGCCCTACGGAGCCGGGGAAAACGCGGCGGCGAACCGGAAAATTGCAGCAGCGCGAACACCCCGGGCGGATATGGAATCCGCCCCTACGATTTATAGTGAGCCCCGCGGCCGACCGTCCCCCTCCGCCGCCACACCCCCTCATTCCTAATTCCTCCTTCCTCATTCCTCATTCGCCCAAACATCCCGGAGGTCCCCATGCGTTTTTCGGCAAAACTTGTGTGCAGCATGCTGCTGGTCGTGGTGGCGTTTTTTGCGCTGGGCGGCAGCGCGCTGCTGTACGGCGATTTCGCCGACCGGCTGGCCGCGGCGGGCGAACAGGAGCAGGGCCAGCACAGCCTGACCTGCGCCGCCGTGGAAAGCGAGGTGCTGGCGCTGCTGCGCCAGGGCGAGGCGATGGACGCCGCCACCGTGAACGAATTCTGCGCCCGGCTGGGCGGCGCGCCGGGCCAGGTGCGCGCGCTGCTGCCGCGCAGCGGGTCCGCCGCCCAACCGGCGGCGCTCACACAGGCGTATTACTCCAACTTTCCGGCCGGTTGGGCGGGCACGCTGCCCGGCGTGGACCAGGCCGTTATCACGCGGGCGGCCGGGCGGGTGTGGCGCGTCTACCGCAGCGACCTGATCAGCGGCCTGACGCTGTATTCCGCCTTTGACCTGACCGAAGTTTTCACCGCACGCACGCGCAGTTTGCAGCGCTTCCTGCTGCTGGAAGCCGCCGTGCTGGCCGCGGCCGCGGCCGTGGCGGCGGTTTTGTCCCACCGGCTGACGCGGCCGTTGGCCCTTCTCAGCCGCGCCAGCGGCCGCATTGCCGCCGGGGACTATGCCCTGCGCACCGGCGTGCACACCGGCGACGAGATCGGCGCTTTGAGCGAAGATTTTGACCGCATGGCGGCCGCCGTGCAGGAAAAGGTCGCCGCGCTGGAGCTTTCGGTGCAGCAGCGGGAGGATTTCATGGGCGCGTTCACCCATGAGCTCAAAACCCCGATGACCGGCATCCTGGGCTATGCGGACCTGCTGCGCACGATGCAGCCCGACCCCGAGGAACAGCGCGAGGCCGCCGGGGCCATCTTCCACGAAGCCAAGCGCCTGGAGGACCTTTCCGGCAAGCTGCTCAAGCTGCTGCACCTGGACGAGGAAGCCCTCACGCTTGGCCCCACAAGCCTGGACGCCGCCGTGGCCGGGGCCGTGCGCAGCGCCGCGCCCGCCCTGCGCCAGAACGGCGGGGCCGAAGTCTGCTGGACCCCGGGCGGGCTGTGGGTGGTGGGCGACGGCGACCTTTTGTGCGACCTGCTGCTCAACCTGTTCACCAACGCCGCCAAGGCCGGGCCGGGCGGGCGCATCGAGGTGCGCGCGGCGGCTGAAGACGGCACGGTCACGCTAGCCGTGCAGGACCACGGCTGCGGCATCCCGGCCGACCACCTGGACCGCGTGACCGAACCGTTTTATATGGTGGACAAATCCCGCGCCCGCAGGCAGGGCGGCAGCGGCCTGGGCCTGGCGCTGTGCGCGCGCATTGCCGAAGCCCACGGCGCCCGGCTGCAGTTTGAAAGCGAGCCGGGGCGCGGCACCACCGTAACGCTGGCGCTGCGCCGCGCAGACCCGCCCGCCGCGCCGCAACCCCCGGGCGAAGCCCCCGCCCCCGCCGAACAGGAGGACCCGCCATGCCCGAACTGAACAAGCCGGACACCCCCGTCCGCCGCCCGTGGGGGCGGTATGCGGCCGTGGCCGCGGCGGTCGTGCTGCTGGCGCTGACGCCGCTGGCCTGGTTCTGGTTCAGCGACACAGCGCTGCTGGGCGCGCCGGCGGCCATGACCCGGCCCTATACCTCGCTGACGGCCACCGGCGACGATTTCTATCTCATCCGCCAGCTGCGCGCCCAGCGCGAGGCGATCCGCACCAGCTACGGCTTCGACTTCGGCCGCGACGGCATCGAGAACCTTTACACCGGCAGCGCCGAGAGCATGGAGGACATGACCTACAGCTGGGGGATGGCCGAGTATCTCACCGAGATGATCGAACAGCTGCGCGAAGCGCAGGTGCTGGACGATACCTGGGCCGACGCCGCGCAGCGCGCAGTCGGCTACGGGAAAGGGGCCTACACGGTCTACTACAGCAACGATTCGCTCGGCTTCACGCGCATTTCGGTTTTCCGCACCGACCTCTATGTACCGCTGCTCAGCGTCGTGGTCGAGAGCAAGACCTCGCTGCCGGTGACGGTCTGGATCACCAGCGAGGACCCGCTGCCGGAGCCGGATATCTTCAGCCGCCTGTACGCGTGGATCGAGTACAACGACCTGGACGGCCTGGGCGACTGGGTGGCGCCCGCAGCCACCGACTGGGCCGCCAGCGCCCTGTACAGCGCCCGCGGCGGCGTGATGATGAGCGGCGGGACCGGGGCCATGCTCGGCAAAGACCTGGGCGGCGGGACCTTCCTGTGCATGCACCTTGGCGCGCGGGAGTTTTGAAGCGGGGCGCAATGCCGCGCAGGGAATCGCGGCCCCGCGTGATATTGTACCCCCTGTAGGGGACCTCGCGGCGGCGCGAACACCCGCGGGCGGGCCATGGCCCTCCCCTACAAACCGCGGCAAACGCCCGGCCAACCGGGATGGCCGCCAACCTTGCGGCGTTGCAACCCCTGTAGGGGACGATGCTTGCATCGTCCCGGGAACCTCGCGGCGGCGCGGGGGTCCCCGGGCGGGATGAATCCCGCCCCTACGAATATATTTTATGTTTTGGACCAAACGGGATGGCCGCCGTCCCGCGTTATTGCAACCTCTGTAGGGGACGATGCTCGCATCGTCCCGGGAACCCCGCGGCAGCGCGGGGCTCCCCGGGCGGGATCTCCGGCCTAAGTGCCGCCGCTGCACGGCGGTTGGCCTCCGAAACGCGCCTGCGGGCGCAGTAAATCCCGCCCCTACGAATATATTTTATGTTTTGGACCAACCGGGATGGCCGCCGCCACCCGGGCGACCGTAGGGCGGGATGCCCCCATCCCGCCGGACCCTGCGGCGGCGCAGACGCCCACGGGCGGATATGGAATCCGCCCCTACGACCGGCAGCACGGCCCGGCCAAACGGGATTGCCGCCGCCCCGCGTTATTGCAACCTCTGTAGGGGACGATGCTCGC
>DWXD01000008.1 GCA_019119365.1 Candidatus Gemmiger stercoripullorum
GTTGCCCTATGTAGCTTAGCATATATGGGGATGGGAGGATTGATTCCACCATCCTGCTCCCTGTAACTTATCCACCATATCAGTTCATTATAAAAATCTTAGATTTTTGTCTTGACAACTGAGCCACTATAATGCCGATGGACAGCCGCACCGTGCAGCCGGCCGGCGCGCCCGCCTGCGCGTTGACCTGGCGCAGGATGCGCCGGGCGATGGACAGCGCGGTCCCCTCTTTTTCGACGCGCGGGCAGAGCACGGCGAATTCGTCGCCGCCGATGCGCCCGACGACGTCGACGCTGCGGGTGGCGGCGCGCAGGACCTTGCCGGTGCAGGCCAGCACCTCGTCCCCTTTCATGTGGCCGCAGGTATCGTTGATCTGCTTGAAATCGTCAAGGTCAAGCACCATGAAGCAGACAGGCCCCTGCGCCAGCAGGCGCTCCGCCTCCTCAAAAAAGGCGCGGTGGTTATACAGGCCGGTCACGGGGTCGGTCCGGGCCAGGCGGGTCATGCGGTCGGCCTCCTGGCGGGCCATGCGCACCTGTTCGGTCAGCGTGCGTGGGTAATACTCACCGGGGGCTTGCTCGCGGTAGGGCATCGACTGGTGGACATGGCGGACCTTCCAGGCCCCATCCTGCAGGCAGTAGAGCAGCGAAAAGCGTGAATCCATATCGACGAGCGCCGGGCGGCCGAGCTCCGCATCCCGCACCCACACCCCGCCGTAGACCAGCACGGTCTGTGCGTCCAGCGGCAGCGCCTGGTACCATTCGTCCACAATGGTGAACGTTTTGGCCTCCGTCGTGGTCAGCTCCCGGGCAAGCGCCTGCTCCATGCCCGCGCGGGAGAGATAAAATTCATGCTTACCGGTGCCGATGATGACGCAGTCGTCCGCCAGCTGGGCCATGGCGCGGCCGAGCGCTTCCGGCGTGCGCAGGAGGATATAGTCGTGCCAGAGGAGCTGCGCCTGCTTGCAGAGATCCATGGTTTGCCCTCCCCTTTTCCGGCCGGCACGGGCCGTTTTTTATTACAATATAGGGCATACAGGCCGTGTTGTCAAGGCTGTATTTTGTGGAGCCTGCCGCGAAAGCAGGCATTAACAGCAGCGGTCACGATCTTTATTGCGCCCCGCCGCGCAGCGCGCCGGGCCCTGCATAGACCGCGCCGGGGCCGAGTTCCTCCTCGATGCACAGCAGGCGGTTGTACTTGGCCGTGCGCTCGCCGCGGCAGGGCGCGCCGGTCTTGATCTGCCCGGCGCCGAGCGCGACGGCCAGGTCCGCGATGGCGGTGTCCTCCGTTTCACCCGAGCGGTGGGACGCGATGGCCGTGTACCCGGCGCGGTGGGCCAGGCGGATGGCGGCGACCGTCTCGGTGACGGTGCCGATCTGGTTGGGCTTGATGAGGATCGAGTTGGCGCACCGCTGCGCGATGCCCTGCGCCAGGCGCGCGGTGTTGGTGAC
Organism: Candidatus Gemmiger stercoripullorum; assembly: GCA_019119365.1. Lineage (GTDB taxonomy): Bacteria > Bacillota > Clostridia > Oscillospirales > Ruminococcaceae > Gemmiger > Gemmiger stercoripullorum. Next base: position 1,452 of record DWXD01000008.1, read on the forward strand.
AAAGAGATCGTCGCCGACAAGCTGCACGCGGCCGCCCAGCGCCGCGGTCAGCTGCCGCCAGCCGTCCCAGTCCTCCTCGTCCAGGCCGTCCTCCAGCGAGGCGATCGGGTAGCTTGCAGCCAGGTCCCGCCAGTGCGCCGTCAGTTCGGCGGACGTGAGCGCACAGCCGCACTTGGGCAGGCGGTACTGCCCGGGGGTATCGGTCTTCCACTCGCTGGCGGCGGCGTCGAGCGCAAGAACAAAGTCCCGCCCCGGGGCGTAGCCCGCGGCTTCGATGGCGCTGAGCAGCAGTTCCAGCGCCGGGCCGTCGCCGTCCAGGTCGGGCGCAAAGCCGCCCTCGTCCCCCACCGCCGTGGACAGGCCGCGCGCTTTGAGCTGCGCGTGCAGGGCGTGGTAGACTTCGGCACACCAGCGCAGCCCTTCCCGGAAAGACGGCGCGCCGGCCGGCATGACCATGAACTCCTGCACGTCGACGGTGTTGGCCGCATGCGCGCCGCCGTTTAAAATGTTCATCATCGGCACCGGCAGCACGCGGGCCGCCGCACCGCCAAGGAAGCGGTACAGCGGCAGCCCCAGCGCCGCAGCCGCCGCCCGCGCGCTGGCCAGCGAGACGGCCAGGATGGCGTTGGCCCCGAGATTTGATTTGTCCGCCGTGCCGTCCGCCGCGCACAGAGCGGCGTCCACGGCGGCCTGGTCGGCGGCGTCACGGCCGGCGAGCGCCGCGCGCAGGGCGCCGCCCATGTTTTGCACCGCGCGCTGCACCCCTTTGCCGCCGTAGCGGTCCGGGTCGCCGTCGCGCAGCTCGTGCGCTTCAAAGCGGCCGGTGGAAGCGCCGCTTGGCGCGGCGGCGCGCCCCACGGCCCCGCAGTCCAGCACGACCGTGGCCTCGACGGTGGGGTTGCCGCGGGAGTCCAGGATCTCGCGGCCGGAAACGGAACGGATGGTCAGTTTTTGCATAAGCGCCCTCCTTTTGATTCCATTGTGGACCGGCGGCGGGGCGTTTATACGGAAAAGGCCTCCCTTTGGCAAGGGAGGCCAAGGGAGGCTTAGAGGAACGGCAGGCGCTTTTTACGCGATCCCTCCGTCTGCGGCCCGGGGCCGCAGACACCTCCCTTTGGCAAGGGAGGCTTAGAGGAGATATTTTTTTAAAACAGGAACCACAGCAGCGCGCGGCTGAGCGGGGCGCACAGCGCCATGGCGACGACGGCGGCCAGCGTGATCTGCGCGTAGCGCAGCCCGGGGCGCGGCGCCGGGGTTTTGCGGGGCTGCGCTGCCGGGGTTTCGGGCCGGGCGGGCGGCTGCGGGGCCGTGGCGGCGGCCAGCACGCCGAACAGCAGCATGACGAGCGGGAACAGCATGGACACGCGGATGGAAACCGCCGCCTGCACCAGATAGCTGCACAGCGCCAGCAGCACCGGCGCGGCATGCGGGCGGTACCACCCGGCAAAACCGCGCCGCAGGTGGAAGAACAGGAACGCGCCCCACGCCGCCAGGCCCAGCAGGCCGGTGGAGAGCAGCTGTTCGATGTACTCGCTGTGGGCGGCGTAGAACGTGTTGAGGCGCGCCGTCATGGCGTCGCCCGCCCAGGCGGCGATGACTTCATGGAAGGTGCCGGGGCCGTAGCCCAGCAGCTTGCGCCACAGCGGCGCGTCCCACCAGGCGGCAAAGGCGGCCTTCCAGGCGACGCCGCGGTAGGTGCCCCAGTCGTCGTTGAACTTGAAGAAGTTGTCCAGCGCGCCGAGGCTCGGGAAGCCCGGCACGAAAGTCGCCGCCAGAAACAGCGCCGAGACGGCGGCCAGCGTCACGGCGGTCAGCACGCGGCCAAGGCGGCAGAGCGAAACTTCCGGCCTGCCGCGCCAGGCGCGCCAGCGCAGCCCCGCCCACACAGCCAGGCAGAAGAGCGTGCCGGGCACGGCGAGGTCCCAGTCCCCAAAGCGGGACAGCAGCGAGCGGCCGCCCTGGGTGTAGACGCTTGCGCGCATCAGGTGCATCCAGCCCGCACAGAGGAAAAAGGAGATGCCGATCCACGCGCCGCGGCGCACGGTGCGGGTGGTGAAGTCCCGGTGGCAGACAAGGATCATGGCCGCCGCAACAATGCCCAGCGTCAGCGCCTCGGCGTCGACGACGGCCATGGCCAGCGCGCCGAAGACCATCGGCACGGCATAGAGGGCGGTGCGGCGGGGGCCTTCGGCATGCAGGTAGGCGTAAAAGACGATGGGCAGCGCAAGGGCGAAGAAGCCGCCGCAGAAGTCTTTCTGCCCGAGCGTGGAGAAAAACTGCGCGCGCTCGACGACGGCGGTCTTGGCATAGGCGCCGATGAGGTCGATGTTGAAGATGTTGAGCACATAGAGCACGACGGCGGCCGACGAGGTCACGCCGATGCCGAAAAAGACGAAGTCAAGGTCTTTGAGCGCTGTGAACGCCCGCGCGCCGACATACCCGACCGCCGTGAGCAGCACGAGCATCCACCCGCCGTAATAGCTGCCAAGCCCCCAGACAGAGGCCAGCGGCTGCAGCGAAACACAGGTGGAGACGGTGCTGGCAACCACGAACGCCGCCAGCGAGAGCAGCCCGCCGCTGCGGCTGGACAGCCGCCCCGGCGCGGGGCGCGCGCCGATGGCCGCGCAGGCCCCCAGCATGAGCGAAAAGCCGAGCAGCAGCACAAACACGCCGCTGAATTTGACAAGCCCCAGGTTGGAAAAACGGTCGATGTACAGCGGGAACGCGCAGCACACCGCCACGAGGAAGGCCGTCGCCACCGATGCGGTGAACCGGGCGAGGGCCTGTTGTTGACGCGATGGATTCAAAAAAGGGACCTCCTGCAATTTGTGATGGCACCACATTATTTTAGCGTCCGCCGCCGCCTTTTGCAACCCGTGTACCGTTTTGACACAAAGGTTTTACAACTGCGAAACAGGCAAGGCCCCCGGCCGCGCAGGCGACGGCCGCCGCATGGCGCGCGGGCAGCGGCAGCAGCTGGCTGCCTGCATAGCTCAAAAGGCTGCCCGCGCTCATGCCGAGCGCGAGAAAGCCGTAGTTGACCCCGGCGTGGCGCAGGCCGAACAGGTCGGTGTTGAAAGCGGGCTGCACGGCCGCGCCGCCGGAATAGAAAAAGGTCAGCAGCGCGTAAGCCGCCGCAAAGGCCCAGCCCCCGGCCCACGCAAACAGCAGCGAACCGGCCCCAAGCCCCAGGTAGACGCCGTACAAAACCGGCTTGCGGCCCAGGCGGTCGCTGGCGGCCGGGCAGAGCAGCCGCCCGGCCGCCGAGGAGGCAGAGCCCAGCACGACGCAGAGCGGGGCGAAGGCTTCCGGCAGGCCGCGGTTGGCGGCCAGGGTGAGGATGTCCGGGCTGAACAGCAGCACAGGCGGCGCGGCCAACGCCACCCCCGCCGCGCACAGCTTATACTGCGGCGTGCGCAGCATCGCGCGCGGCGGCAGGCCGCCCGCCGGGGCGGGCACACTCAGGGCGGCGGGCGGGTTGTGCAAAACGGCGGCCCCGGCCCCGCAGACGGCGAGCACGACCGCGCCCAGCGCCGCAAAGCAGACGCGCATGCCCCAGCGCCCGCCGACGCCGCGCACAAACAGCGTGAGGAACGCGCCCGAAAGCCCCATTGCCGCGCCGGTGACGCCGGTGGCCAGCCCCTTGCGCCCGGCGTACCATTTCTGCACGCAGGCCAGCACGGCCGGGGCCAGGAACGCGCTGCCCACCCCGGCCGGGACGCTGTAGACAAGCAGAAACAGCGGCGCGTTGCCCGCCGGGGCGAGCGCGGCCAGCAAAAACGCCGCGCCCAGCAGCCCCGTGCCAACACCGGCCGCACAGCGCGGACCGCGCGCGTCCTGCACCAAGCCGCCGATGGCGCAGCCGACGCCGTACCCGGCCACAAGCAGCGCAAAGGCCATGGTCGCCTGCGCGCGGGTAAAGCCGTATTCCTGCATGACCGGGCGCTGGAACACGCCCCAGGCGGCCGGGATGCCGGTGAGCAGCTGGACGGCCGCCCCGGCGGCGAGGATGCCGGGGGCGCGGCCCGGTTGGTTTTGCTTTTTTGTCATGGACGGCAGGCTTCCTTTCCGCTCAGGGTGTATCCGATCAATCAAAAGTGCTGAAAAGTTCGCTAAAAGACAGCGAATGCGAGCACGAAACCGCAGGAATGCTTTGTGAATTCCAAGGTTTTGTAACGCAGCAGACACCGCTTTTCAAGCGCTGGGGAATTTTCAGCCACACCCCGGGTTTGCTTTGTCATTTCGCTATAGTATGGCCCGTTTTGGTTGACAAAACCGCCGCGCGGGGGCTATCATAGGAGCGGACCATAAAAACGACGGGAAGGAGACCCCTTTGCCATGAAAACACAACCCTTGAAGGGCATGCGCGACCTGCTGCCGAAAGAGCAGGCCCTGCGCGATTATATCCAGGGCGAGATCCTGGCGACCTACCGCGCAGCCGGGTTCCAGCGCATTTCGACGCCGATCCTGGAAGACCTGGAAAACCTGGACAAGAGCGACGGCGGCGACAACCTGAACCTGATCTTTAAGGTTCTCAAGCGCGGCGAAAAGCTGGCCGCGGCGCTGCGCAGCGGCGACGAGGGCGCGCTGGCCGACATGGGCCTGCGCTATGACCTGACGCTGCCGCTTTCGCGCTATTATGCGGCCAACCGCGCCGTGCTGCCGCACCCGTTCAAGGTCATCCAGACCGACCGCGTCTACCGCGCCGAGCGCCCGCAGAAGGGCCGCCTGCGCGAGTTCGTGCAGTGCGACATCGACATCCTGGGCGACGAGAGCCCCAACGCCGAGGTCGAGCTGATCGACGTGACGGCGCGCGCTTTGCTGCGCATCGGCTTTACCGGTTTCACGGTCAACCTCAACGACCGGCGCATCCTGCGCGCGATGCTGTCCGAAATGGGCTTTGCGGCCGATACGCTGGATTCTGTCTGCGTCAGCTTTGACAAGCTGGACAAGATCGGCGCGGCGGGCGTGCGGGCCGAGCTGGAGGAAAAAGGCTGCCCGGCCGCGGCCGTGGCGGCGCTGGATGCGTTTTTGACCGGCGGGGATTTCAGCCTGGACGCCGTGACCGCGGCCTGCGGGCCGGAGGGCGCGGCGCTGGCGGCCGACCTGCGCTATGTGCTGACTCAGGCCGAAAAGCTCGCCGCCGGGCGGTTCCAGGTGGCCTACTGCCCGAGCCTGGTGCGCGGGCAGGGGTATTATACCGGCATGGTGTTTGAGGTGACCTGCCCGCAGTTTTCCGGCGCGGTGGCGGGCGGTGGCCGCTATGACGAGATGGTGGGCAAGTTCATTGGCCAGAAGGTGCCCGCCGTCGGCTTCTCGATCGGGTTCGAGCGCGTGTGCGGCATTTTGCTGGAGCAGGGGTACGCTATCCCCGGCGCCAAAAAGCAGCTGGCGCTGCTCTATCTGCCCGAAGCCGATTTTGCCGAAGTGCTGGCCAAGGCCGAGCGCCTGCGCGGGAAGTACGACGTGACCGTGCTGCCGCAGGCCCGCAAGCTGGGCAAGCAGTTCGGCGCGCTGGAAGCCGCCGGGTTCGGCGCGGTGGCCTTTGCGGACAACGAGGACATCAAGCTGCTGGGGCAAAAAGGATAAAATTTTGCCGGGGAGCGTCTCCCCGGCTTTTTGTGTTTCCCTCCCCTGCCGTTTTGCCACCGTTTTGTAATGGCGCGCGCGGCGGCGGTGTGGTATACTGGAATTAGGGTGTATCTGAAAAATCCCCAGCACTGTCTCATTCTACTAAAAAGCAGCGTCTGCTGCGTTACGAAACCTTGGAATACATCAAGTATTCCTGCGGTTCCGTGCCTTGCATCCGCTACTTCTTAGCGAATTCCTTTTCAGCTTTGGGCACTTTTGATTGATCAGATACCCCCTAGGAAAGGAGCGTGCAAAGGATGAAACGGCAGCCTTTATGGAAGAAATTGACCGCCCTGGCCGCGGCGCTGGCCCTGACGGCGGCGCTGGCCGGGTGCGGGTCGGCCGGCGGCGGGAGCGACGCCGCCCCCGGAGAAACGGCGGCGACCGAGAGCTTCAGCATGGACAACGCCGCGCTGGCCGCCGCCGACGGCGGGGGCGCCGCCACGCTGACGCCGCAGGCGACCGGCGAGAGCGCGCGCAAGATCATTTACAACGCCGACCTCTCGCTGGAATCGACCGACTTTGACGCGGCCCGCACGGCCCTGACCGACGCGGTCGAGGCACACGGCGGCTACATTTCGTATTCCGACCTTTCCGGCAGCGCCGAGGATCAGGACCGCTACAGCCATTACACCGTGCGCATCCCGGCCGACAGCTACCGCAACTTTCTGGAGGCCGTGAGCGGTGCGGCCAACGTGCTGAGCGTGAGCGAGAGCGCCGAGGACATCACCTCCGAGTACATCGACGTGGAGGCGCGCATCGCCTCGCTGGAAAACCAGCGCAGCCGCCTGAACGAGCTGGCCGACACGGCCGAGACGACGGCCGACCTGTTGGAGATCGAGAGCCAGCTTTCGGACGTACAGTACCAGCTGGAAAGCTACACCCGGCAGCGCAGCTGGATGGACGACCAGGTGCAGTATTCGACCGTGGATATCCGGCTCAGCGAGGTCAAGACGCTGACGCCCGAGACGCCGGTCGGTTTTGCCGAAGAAGCGGGCCGGGCTTTCCTGGACGGCTGGGAAGCGTTCAGCCTGTTCATCAAGGGCCTTGTGCTGGGGCTGATCTATGCGTGGCCCGCGGTGCTGATCGTGGTGATCGTCGTGATCGTGGTCGTGCGCACCCACCCCGCCCGCCAGGCACGGCGCGCAGCGCGCCTGGCGCAGCGCACTGCGCCCCCGCCCAAGCCCGCCGCCCCCGGCGCGAAGGACGCCCCGCAGCCCCCGGCGCCGGAAGATACGCCCAAACCCAAATACTGAGCCTGCATTCATGCCCCTTCCCCGCGCGGGAGGGGGCTTTTTCGTCAGATTTTTGCTGTTTTTGCGTGTAGATCGGTGAAAGAGAAAGGAGGGCTCCCCCATGATGGACGACGCAAGCATCGTGGCGCTGTACTGGCAGCGCAGCGAGGCCGCCCTGCAGCACACGGCGGACAAGTACGGCCGCTACTGCCACGCCATCGCGCTGGGTATTTTGGACAGCCAGCCGGACGCCGAGGAGTGCGTGAACGACACCTGGCTGCGCGCATGGCACAGCATGCCGCCCAAACGGCCGGAATTCCTGGGCGGTTTTTTGGGGCGCATCACGCGCAACCTTTCGCTGGACAGGCTGCGCCGCCGCCGGGCGGCGCGCCGCGGCGGCGAAGCCGTGCTGGCGCTGGAAGAACTGTCCGACTGCCTGCCCGCGCGGGAAACGGCCGAAAGCGAATTTGACCGGCGGGAACTGGCCCGCGCGCTGGAGCGCTTCCTGGGCGGGCTGAACGAACGGCAGCGGCGGCTGTTTTTGCTGCGCTACTGGTACCTGCGCCCGGTAAAGGAAGCGGCCGCCGAGCTGGGCATGCGGGAAAACGCGGCCTCGGCGGCGCTGTTCCGGCTGCGGCGGGCGCTGCGTACATTTTTGGAACAGGAGGGGGTGGCGATATGACCCGCGCCGAAAAACTGCTGCTGGCGCTGAGCGACATCCGCCCCGACTGGGTGCTGGACGCCGCGCCCAAAAACACGCTGCCCGAAACCGGCCCCCGCCCGCGCCGCAGTAAAGTGAAATACTGGGGCGCGGCGGGCGCGCTGGCGGCCTGCCTGCTGCTGGCTTTCTGGGGGCGCGAGGCGCTGGGCGGCGGCACGCCGCCGGCAGCCGCCCCACAGACGCCGCCCGCGGCCGCGGCCTCCCCTGCCCCGACAACCGCGCCCACCCCCGCCCCGGAAAACGATGCGCTTTCCAACGCCCAGCGCCCCAGCGGCGCGGCGCTGGACGAGCTGCTGGGAGAGCTGGGCACGGCGCAGGACAAGCAGCTGCTGCCCGGCGGCGGCACGGCGGGCGCAGGCATGGGATATGAGGCGCGGCTGGCTTACACAGTGGATGAGCTGGCCGACGGCAACCCCGGCGCGGGCGCGCCCGGGGTGGAAACGCTGCCGGTGTGGCGGGATGCCTCCGCCCTGCCCTACGGCCTGCCCGCCGTGGGCCTGAGCGAGCAGGCCATGACCGAAGCGCTGCAGGCGGCGGCCGCCGCGCTGGGCGTGGAACTGACCGAAGCGACGCCCCATACGCTGGGAGAGACCGGCAGCGGGCTGGAACACCTGGACCTGCCCGAAGGCGTCGGCCCGGACAGCGTGTACAGCGTGGAGGCCGCCGCTAAAAACGGCTGGCACCTTTCGATATCCGGCGACGGGACGCTGACCGTGAGCTTTAAGGGGGAAGCCGGTTCAGAGGATTCGCTGCCCCTGCCGGAGGGCTTTGCCGCGCCCGGGCCCGACACGACGGACGCAGAAGGCCGCGCGCTGACGGCCGCGCTGGCCGAACAGTACGCCGGGCTGCTGGGCATGGAACAGCCGGTGGCCGTGAGCTATGCGGGCGATTATGACATTTACGGCGAGCGGGACCGGACCTATCTTGCCTATGAAGGCAGCGGGGACCTGGGCGAGCAGATCGTGCAGTATGCGCTGTGCCGGACCGAGTTTATCCTGGACGAGGAACAGGCGCTGCCCGGCTCGACCGGCGGGCTGTGGATGCTGCGGCGGTACGACCGCCTGGCGGCGGCCGAGTTGGTGAGCGAATACCCGCTGCTGCTGCCGGAGGAGGCCCGCGCACTGCTGGCGGCCGGTTACTACACGACCGACGTCCCGGTGGACTGGCCGGGCGAGGACTGCATTGAAGCGGTGGAGCTGACCTACCGCGAGAGCGGCGGGCTGCTGATGCCGTTCTACCGCTTCTGGGTGCGGTGCGACGAAGCGCCCCGGAGCGAGGCCGAGCAGGCGCTGGGGCTGAACACCTACGGCGCGTTTTACGTCCCCGCCGTGCGCACCGAATACTGGTCCGCCCTGCCGGAGCAGGAGATCGCAGACGGCGGCGCCCTGCGCAAAGGCGCGCAGTAAACGCATAAAGGCGGCGCGCCGTTTGTTTTATGGCAGGGTTTTGCGCATCCGGCGCAGCAAAAGGAAGGCGACGGCGGCGACGAGGGTTTCGCACACGGGGAAAGCCAGCCACACGCCCGGCATGCCGAAGGCGGCGGCGAGCGCGACGGCCAGCGGCACGATGACGACCAGCCCGCGCAAAAGCGAGACCGCCTGCGCAGGCACGGCCTGCTCGACGGAGGCAAAATAGACAGCCAGAATGATGTTGGCCCCGGCGAACGGCGCGGCCAGGAAATAAAGCCGCAGCCCCTGCACGGCAATGGCCTGCAAAGCGGGGTCGCTCTCGCTGTTGAAAATGGCGGCGATGGGCCCGGCGCCAAAGAAAACCACCGCATACAGCACAGCGGAAAATGCCAGCGCCGCCGCCAGCGCATACCGCAGCAGCGCGCGCAGCTGCGGGCGCTGCCGCCGCCCCCACGCGCGGCTGACAAGCGGCTGCGCGCCCTGGGCAATGCCGGTGTAGACCGAGAGCACGACAAGCGAAAGGTTGGCCACAACGCCGTAAGCCGCCACGCCGGTGTTGCCCGCCAGCCCCAGGATCAGCGTGTTGAAGGTGATCATGACCACCGCGCCGGAAAACTGGTCGAGAAAGGACGGCACGCCGAGCGCCAGCACCTGCCCGGCCGTGCGCAGCCGCGGCCGCACCCGCGCAAGGTGGAAGCCGCGGCGGCTGCCCAGCCAGTGCGGGGCCTGCACAAGCACGCCGATGACCGGCGAAAACCCGGTGGCAAGCACCGCGCCGAAGATGCCGAGCCCGCAGGGGAAGATGAAGATATAATCCATGACGACGTTGGCCAGGCTGCCGCTGACCGTGGCCGCCATGGCCAGCTGCGGCGCGCCGTCGTTGCGCACAAAGCAGACAAGCACATCGTTGAGCAGAAACGCCGGGGAAAACAGCAGCAGCACGCGCAGGTAGGTGGCGGTCATGGCGGCGGTCGCGCCGTCCGCGCCGAGCAGTGCGGCCAGCGCCGGGGCCGCGAAAGCCCCCAGCGCCGCAAAAACCGCGGCGGCCGCGGCGGCCATGGCCAGCGTGTGGGTAAAGACAGAATCGGCGCGGCGGGCGGCCCCCTGGCTGCGCAGGATGGCAAACCGCGTGGCCCCGCCCATGCCCAGCAGCAGCCCGGCGCCGTGGATGACGTTGTAGACCGGGATGGCCAGGTTGAGCGCCGCCAGGCCGGTGGCCCCAAGGCCCCGGGCCACAAAGAAGGTATCGGCCAGGATGTAGCAGGATACGGCCGCCATGCCCAACACGCTGAGGGAAGCGTAGCGGGCAAATTCGGCGGGCAGGGACGGGTGTTTCATGAACGGGCTCCTTTTTGCTCTTTTTTCTTGATTTCTTGCTTGCGCTTGCGGATTGCAAAAAGCGCCCGCTCTGCCCTTTCAATGGCCTACAGGGCAGAGCCAGGCGCTTTGCAGCGGCCGCCATCCGGCGATGGCGGGGTATATTTTATTCTTCCGGCATCATGGCGATGCGCAGGTCGGCGAGCTGCTTGGGGTCAACGACATCGGGCGCGCCGGACATCGGCTCGCTGGCGTTCTGGGTCTTGGGGAAGGCCAGCACGTCGCGGATATCGTCCTTTTTGAGCATGAGCATGACCATGCGGTCCAGCCCGTAGGCCATGCCGCCGTGCGGCGGCGCGCCGTACTTGTAAGCGTCCATCAGGAAGCCGAAGCTGGCGCGGGCTTTTTCCTCGGTAAAGCCGAGGGCGCGGAACATGCGGTCCTGCAGGGCGGGGTCGTTGATGCGGATAGAACCGCCGCCCATCTCGACGCCGTTGAGCACGATGTCGTAGGCGAGCGCACGGCAGGCCCCGGGGTCGGTTTCGATCTTGTCGAGGTCTTCGGGGTGGGGCATCGTGAACGGGTGGTGCATCGCCATCCAGCGGCCCTCCTGCTCGCTGTACTCAAACAGCGGGAAGTCGACGACCCAGAGGAAGTTGAACTTGTCGGGGTCGATGAGGCCGTATTTGCGGCCGATCTCCAGGCGCACCTGGCCGAGCGCCGTGCAGGCGCGGGTCCAGTCGGTATCGCTGACAAGCAGCAGCACGTCGCCGGTTTCGGCGCCGAGCGCCGCGTAGAGGGCGGCTTTTTCCTGCTCCGAAAGGAACTTTTCAAAGCTGGAGGAGGTCGCTTCGGCCGTCAGGCGGCTGAAGGCAAGGCCCTTGGCGCCGTAAGTTTTGGCAACGTCGCCGAGCTTGTCGATGTTTTTGCGCGTGAGGGAATCCGCCAGGCCCTTGGCGTTGAGGGCGCGGATGGTGCCGCCCGCGGCGATGGCGTCCGCAAACGGCTTGAAGCCGGTGGCCGCGAACACGGCGGTAACGTCCTGGATCTCAAGGCCGAAGCGGGTGTCCGGCTTGTCGGAGCCGAAGCGGGCCATGGCCTGGTCCCAGGGCAGGCGCGGGAACGGCGTGGCGATGTCGATGCCGAGCATCTCCTTCCACAGCCGCTTGAGCAGGCCCTCGTTGACGGTCATGACGTCGTTTTCATCCACAAAGGACAGTTCTTCGTCGATCTGGGTGAACTCCGGCTGGCGGTCGGCGCGCAGGTCCTCGTCGCGGTAGCAGCGGGCGATCTGGAAATAGCGGTCGAAGCCGGAAAGCATCAGCAGCTGCTTGTACAGCTGCGGGCTCTGCGGCAGCGCGTAGAAATGGCCGGGCTGCACGCGGCTGGGGACCAGGTAATCGCGCGCGCCTTCGGGCGTCGATTTGATCAGGGTCGGGGTCTCGATCTCGCAGAAGTGGTTTTCGCAGAAATAGCTGCGCACGATCTGGCAGATCTGCGAGCGCTTGACGATGGTCTCGTGCATGGCCGGGCGGCGCAGGTCGAGATAGCGGTAGCGCAGGCGCAGGTCGTCGCCCACCTTGACGTCGTCGCGCACCTCGAACGGCGGGGTCTGCGCCTCGCTCAAGATGCGCAGCTCGGACACATACAGCTCGATATCGCCGGTGGCGATCTTATCGGTCTTGGCGGCGCGCTCGCGCAGGACGCCGCGCGCAATGACGACATACTCGCTCTTCAGGCTTTCGGCTTTGGCAAAGACATCCCGGGGGGTGTCCTCGTCGAACACCAGCTGCAAAATGCCGGTGGTGTCCCGCAGGTCGGCAAAGATGATGCCGCCCTTGTCACGCGCGCGGGCGATCGAACCGCAGACGGTCATCTCGCGCCCGGCGTCGGCCAGGCTCAGCTCGCCGCAGTAATCGGTGCGGCGCAGGCTGCCCATCGTTTCCATACTTTCATGCCCCTTTTCATGCGGCGGCAGGCCGCAAAAATCATTTGACTTCTGAACCATCATTATACCGCGTCAAAAGCGTTTTGGCAAGGGCTGCGGGGCGTTTAGCGGCGATGTTTGCGCAGCAGCGCAAGGCCCAGCGCGCCGAGCGCCGCGCCCGCGCCGAGCAGCGTGAGCGGGAAGGCGTCGGCTGTCTGCGGCACGGCCGGGGCGGGCGTGGGCGCAGGCGATGCCGCCGGGGCGGCCGTGGGCGCGCCGCCCGCATCAACCCCTGCGACGGGGTTGGCGGTCGGGGCGGGGGTAGCGGGCCGGGCCGGGGTGGGCGCGGCCGTTGGGGCGGCCGTGGCCGTCGGCACAGGCGCAGCGCTCGGGGCGGGCGCAGCCGTCGGCTGCGGCGTGGCCGTCGGCCGGGGCGACGGCGTTGGGGCCGGGGCGCTGGCGACGGTGTTGACGAACAGCGCCTGCACGGCGTCCTGCGGGGGCGTCAGCGTGTTGCCCTGCGCATCCCTCAGGCGGGTAAAGGCGGTCAGCTCCGCTGCAAGGCCGCCCGCGCCGTCGTCGGTGACGGTGATCTGCGCCTCATAGACCGTGGCGTCGAGCGTGACCGTATCGCCCGCAGGCGCGCCGGTCCCGCTTTGCTCGGTGATGCGGTAGGTATAAACGCCGGTGATCGCACCGGTTGCGGCGGGCTGCGGCTGGCGGCGGGCACGGGCAGTCTCGGCGGTGGCGGATTCAGGCGTGGCCGGGGCGGCGGCCCCGGCGCTGCCGCCGGGCTGCTGCGCCTGCGGCTCCGGCTGCGCGCTTTCGGGCGTGGCGGCGTGTGAAGCCGCCTGTGCGCGCGCCGTATCCAGCAGGCGGGACAGATCGAGCGTGAACGCCCCGGCAGGCCGGGCGGCCGAAAGCGTCAGCGTGTCCTGCACCGGCAGCCGGGCGGCGTTGGGGTTTGTGCCGGGGGCCGGGGCGATGCGGAAGGTATAGCTCTCCCCTTCCGCCCAGCCGGTGCGGTCGCCGGTCAGCTCTTTCGCGACCGGCAGCTCGATGCGCGCGCCCGCCGGGTCAAAAGCGGCCGTATAGGTGTTTGTGAAGGTGACGGTGACGGGATCGGAGCCCATCGCGCCCGAAAAGCGCGCGTCCGCCGCCGTGAACGTGCCGCCCGCCGGTTCGGCGGCGGCCCCGGTCAGCGTAAAGCCGAGCGGAAGCGCGGCGGCGGGTTCGGTCACACTGTAGGCGAGCCCCTGCACGTCGGGCACGGTCAGCGCTTCGCCCGCGCGCAGCGTGAAGGCCGCTTCGCCCGCAGGCGAAAAGGTCAGGCTTTCCTACGCCGTGGCGCCGTCCGCCGCGCGGCGCTGGACCGGGACGGTCTGCCCGGCTTTGGCCGGGATGGAGAGGGTGAACGCGAATTCGGCCTGCTGCGGCGCCGTGAAGCCGGGCGCGGCTTCGACCTGCTTGGCGATGGTCAGCGCGGCGGGCGCGCGCAGCGCCAGGCGCCCGTTGTTGCCGAGATAGCTGACAAAGCGGCCGTCGTAGACATCCTGGCCCCGAAAGGTCGGATAGTACGCGGCGGCGGCCGTGGCCGTGGGGTCGGCGGTCTTGAGGCGGATCAAATCGCTGAGGTTGCCCAGGCGCGGCGCGCCGCGGCGGATGGACCAGCCTTCCGCCGTGCGCGTGACATAGGGGGCCATGCTTTCGCCGCTGCGCTCATAGACATAGGTGCGGGCGGTGACGGCGCTGCCCGCGCCCGCGTAGTAGCTCTGCTGGATGTAGTAGCTGCGGCCGGGGTCGAACACGGCGGCGTCGGCGCGCCGGGTACAGGCGCGGTCAAGGTAGACCGGCAGGTCCTGCTGCAGAAAATAGAAGGGGTTGGTATCCGCCGAGGTGAAAGCCGCGTTGCTGCTGCCGACCGTGACGGTCCCCTCCCGGTCGTCCTCATAGAGGTTGGAGTAAAAATAGACCTGTCCGTTTTCGGTGTGGGCGGCGAGGTATTCGGCGCTGACGCCGCCCTGCGCCGGGTCGGTGTTGAGGGTGCCGTCGGCGCGCAGCACGCCGTCCTGCAGCCCGACGGTGTACAGCACGCGCAGCGGGTAGGCGTTGTTGGTCGTGTTGTCGGTGGGGACGCCGTCCACATCCAGTGTGACCGTGTTGACGCGGATCGGGATGGCCGCCGCGGGCACGGCGACCTGCAGCGTCTGGCGGCCGCTGGCGTCGGCGCTGACCGTTACGAGAATGTCGTCGATGTTGCCGCGGCCGTAGACCGGGCTGTCAAACGTTTTGCCGCCGCCGGCCGTGGCAAAGTGGCCGGTATAGGTCTGCAGCGTGCCGCCGCCCGGCTGCGGCACGGCGGCCGGGACAAAGTCCGCTTCCAGGTCAAACTGTGTGCCCGCCCACAGGATGCTCTTGACCCGCTCCACCTGCATATAATCGCCGATGGGGTCGGTGTAGGTCAGGTACCCGCTGTGCACAGGGTCGTCGTCCTCGACCTTGGTGGGGCCCTGGGCCGTGTTGGTGATGGTGCTGATAATCTGCTGGAAAGCGTCCCAGAGGTCGTCGGCGTTATCGGCCGGGTAGTAGGCGTCGGGGTAGTTGAGGCTGGCCGGGGCATACGGCGGCGGGGCGATGTCGACGGTATAATCCTCCACCCGGCCGGAGCGCGTGTACTGGACGGCGGGCGGCGTGCCGGTGCGGTACTGCTGCCAGGCCGCGTTGACGGCGTCGACGGCGGGGATCGAGGTCGGCGCAAACTGGTTCTGGCGGTCCCAGTAGGCGCCGGGTTCCAGAACCAGGTCGGCCATCGTGCGCATACCCTCGTTCTGGTCAGCGGTCATGAAACCGATGGTGTAGGCCCTGGCCGCGCCGCTGCCATCTGGATAATAGTGGGCGCTGACCCGGTTTTTCATGTAGGCGGCTGTGACGAGCGGCATAAAGCCGTTGCCGCTGTGCGGCGTGTTGTTGTCGCCGCTGCCGATGGGGGTGTTGGTCAGGCCGTTCCACCATTCGCCGCCGGAAGCCGCGGCCGAGAAGGTCGTGGGCGCGCCGTCCGACATCAGGATCAGGTTGGGGATGCGGGTAAAGGTCTGGCCTTCGAGCTCGACCGTCGTCGAGGCGGTCGCCGCCAGCATCTCGAACCCGCCGTACAGCCCGGCGTGGATGTTTGTGTAGGAATCGAGCGGGATCGTGCGGTCAAGCCCGACCTGGCAGGTGACCTGCACGTTGCCGTTGTTGCCGTCGTCCGCACCCGGCGTGGCCGCCCAGTGTGAGATGACAAGATACTGCTTGTCCGCGCGCGGGGCGACAGATTGCAAATCGAGCATATCCTGCGCGCCGCGGTTGAACACGACGATGCCGACGCGGTTTTCCGCGCTGGCGTTGGCAAGCGTGTCAATGGCCTGGTTGACAGCGTCGACCATGGCCTGCACGCGGGAACCGGCCTGGTCGGTGACGGTCCCCTGGCCGTTTTCGTACTGCCCCCAGGCCATGCTGGCCGAGAAATCGAGCACAAAGACGACGTCGACCGGGGCGCGGGTGGCCGAGATGAGCTGGGTGGAGGTCGCCAGCGCCGAGTAGGCGATGAGGAAATCGGAATCGTTGTCGATCTCAATGGTCCCGACGTCGCCCGCAAACGTCATGCCGGTGGTGGAGACGGTCTTGTCCACCCAGACACGGCCGTCCTGCAGGGTGGAATCGGCCGCGCCGAGGCTGGCCTGGTAGCCGTCGCGGGTGTCGGGGTCGGCCACGCGCACGCCTTCGGGCGCGGCGGCCGCCCGGGCCGGCAGCGGGGCCGCGAACAGCGCCGCCGCCAGCACGCAGGCGAGGGCGCGCGCCGCGGCGCGGGCGAAAGAGCGTTTTGCGTTCCGTTCCCGTAGGGGGAGCTTGCACATAAGGGCATCGTCCTTTCCGGTTGTTGTAGAAGTTCGATGCCAGTATACGCCGCTTTTTGTGCGGACATGGTCGAAAAAGCGCCCCGCAGGCAAAGCCTGCGGGGCGTGGACCGGGCGCTTATTTCTGCTTCTGGTTTTTGATGACCTTGAGGCGGCCGAACTCCTCGCGCTCTTTTTCGCTCAGCGCTTCGTCGATCATCTTGATCGTGGCCTGCATCTGCGGGATCTGCACGTTGCCGAGCGCGTTGGCGCGCTTCTGGGTCTTGCGGATGGCTTCGGCCAGGCGCACGACGCTGGTTTCGACTTCGGCCAGCTCAACGGTCAGGGCCTTGACCTCGTTGAACTTCAGGTAGGCCGTGTCCAGCGTGCCGTTGGTGGATTCCAGCCCGTAGTACAGCCCGAGCGGGGCGCTGGGCTTGAGCGTGACGGTGGGCAGCTCAACGCCCATGACGCTGCGCCGGGCGACCTGCAGGCCGTGTTCGACCGGAACGCTGGCCGTGAACTCGCCGACCGAGCCCAGCGTGATGTTGGCGCGCTGCAAGGCGGCGTAGGCTTCGGCGTAGGCGGCGCTGATCTTGTCCTGGATCGCGGCGGCACGGTCGATCAGGCGCATCATCTCGCGCACGAGGATGTTGCGCTTGCGGTCCATCAGTTCGTAGCCCTGGCTGGCCAGCGCCAGACTGCGCCGGGTCGCCATCAGGTTGGATTTTGTGGGAAAGACTTGCTGGGCCATGTTGCCACCCCCTTGGGAAAGGATACGGGCGGACGGGATATCCGCCCCCACAGTTTACTTTTTGGCCTGCAGGCGCGCTTTGGCCGGTTCATAGTATTTGTCCAGCGTGGCGTCGTCACAGCGGTCAAGCGCGGTGCGCGGCAGCGCCGCCAGCAGCTCCCAGCCGAGGTCGAGCGTTTCTTCCATCGTGCGGTCGGTGTTGCCCTGGCCGATGAACTTCTGCTCGAACGCGCGGCCGAACTGCATCAGGCGCTTGTCGTCGGCGGAGAGTTCCTCCTCGCCGATGACGCTGGCCAGCGCTTTGGCGTCCTGCACTTTGGCGTAGCAGGCGAACAGCTGGTTGGACAGCGTGACATGGTCGGCGCGGGTGTAGCCTTCGCCGATGCCGTCCTTCATTAAGCGGGACAGACTCGGCAGCACCGAGATGGGCGGGTAGATGCCGGTGGCGTCCATGCCGCGGTCCAGCACGATCTGACCTTCGGTGATGTAGCCGGTCAGGTCGGGGATCGGGTGGGTGATGTCGTCGTTGGGCATGGTCAAAATCGGGATCTGGGTGACGGAGCCCTGGCTGCCCTTGATGATGCCCGCACGCTCGTAGAGGCTTGCAAGGTCGGAATACAGGTAGCCGGGGAAGCCTTTGCGGGCCGGGATCTCGCCCTTGGAGGAGGAGAACTCGCGCACGGCTTCGCAGTAGCTGGTCATATCGGTCAGGATGACCAGCACATTTTTGTTGAGGTCGAACGCCAGATACTCGGCCACGGTCAGCGCGGCGCGCGGCGTGATGATACGCTCGATGATCGGGTCGTTGGCGAGGTTGAGCAGCATGACGACGCGGTCCATGGCGTCGGCGCTGACAAAGGAATCGCGGAAATACTCGGCCACGTCGTTCTTGACGCCCATGGCGGCAAAGACGATGGCGAAGTCCGAACCATCCGAAACGCTGGCCTGGCGCACAATCTGCACGGCGAGCTCGTTGTGCTTCATGCCGGAGCCGGAGAAGATCGGCAGCTTCTGGCCGCGGATCAGCGTGGTCAGGCAGTCGATGGCCGAGATGCCGGTGTGGATGTAGTTGCGCGGGTAGACGCGGCTGACCGGGTTGATGGGCGCGCCGTTGACATCGCGGCGGGCGGCCGGGTAGATATCGCCGAGGCCGTCGATCGGGCGGCCGAGACCGTCCAGAACGCGGCCGAGCAGCTCCGGGCTGAGGTCGACCATCATCGGGTGGCCGGTCAGCACGGTGCGGGTGTTCTGCAAGCTCAGGCCGTTCGCGCCCTCAAAGACCTGGATGACGCAGCGGTCATCCTCGACCATGACGGTGCGGCCCAGGCGGGTGGAGCCGTTGTCGAGGTGCAGCTCGACCATTTCGTCGTACTGCACGCCGGGCACGCCTTCGAGCACGACCAGCGAGCCGTTGATCTGGGAAAGACCGATATGTTCAAGGATCATTGCGCCGTGCCTCCTTCCTCTGTACCGGCCGCAGCCAGCTTCTGGTCAATCTCGGCGCGCAGGCGGTCAAAACCGCTGAGGTCGTCGTTGGGGATATCGTACTTCATGCGGACAAGCTGGTCGAACAGGCCGGTGTCCAGCAGGCGGCTGACCGGGACCTGTTTGGCGACGAGCGCGCTGCATTTGTCATAGAGATAGAGGATGATCTCCATCATCTTGAGCTGCTTTTCCAGCGGGACAAAGGTATCCACGGCATGGAAGGCGTTCTGCTGCAGGAAACCGACGCGGATGACGCGGGCGATCTCGATGGTCAGCTTCTGGTCGTCGGGCAGCACGTCGGAACCGATGAGCTTGACGATCTGCATGAGGCTGTTTTCCTGCAGGAGCAGGTCGGCCAGGCGGCCGCAGCAGGTCATAAAGCCGGAGCCGACATGGTCGTAGTACCATTCGGACAGATCGCCGAGATACTCGCTGTAGGAATCGTTCCAGTTGATGGCCGGGTAGTGGCGGGCGTAGGCCAGGCTCTTGTCCAGCGCCCAGAAGCAGCGGGTGAAGCGCTTGGTGTTCTGGGTGACGGGCTCCGAGAAATCGTTGCCCTGCGGGCTGACCGCGCCGATGACCGAGACCGAGCCCTCCTGCCCGGACAGCGTTTTGACATACCCGGCGCGCTCGTAAAACTCAGCCAGGCGGCTGGGCAGATAGGCCGGGAAGCCTTCGTCGGCGGGCATCTCTTCCAGGCGGCCGGAGATCTCGCGCAGGGCTTCGGCCCAGCGGGAGGTCGAGTCGGCCATCATGGCGGCATGGTAGCCCATGTCGCGGTAATATTCGGCCAGCGTGATGCCGGTGTAGATGGACGCTTCACGCGCGGCGACCGGCATGTTGGAGGTGTTGGCGATGA
This sequence comes from Candidatus Gemmiger stercoripullorum, assembly GCA_019119365.1. GTDB lineage: Bacteria > Bacillota > Clostridia > Oscillospirales > Ruminococcaceae > Gemmiger > Gemmiger stercoripullorum. Next base: position 20,665 of record DWXD01000008.1, read on the forward strand.
GCACGGTGCGGTCCATCAGGCTCTTGCCGGTGCGCGGGTCGGTCAGTTCGCTGAACTCCTGCAGCGCCTGGGTCATCTCGTTGCCGCGCTCGCCGCAGCCGACGTAGATGATGATGTCGGCGTCGCACCATTTGGCCAGCTGGTGCTGGGTCATGGTCTTACCGGTGCCGAAACCGCCGGGGATGGCCGCCGCGCCGCCCTTGGCGAGCGGGAACATCGTGTCGATGACGCGCTGACCGGTGATGAGCGGCCGCGGCGAGGTCATGCGCGCGGCGGACGGGCGCGGCGTGCGGATGGGCCAGCGCTGGCACAGCGTGAGGGTGTGCTCGGCGCCTTTGGCGTCGGTGACTTTGGCGACGGCGTCGTTGACGGTGTACGCCCCGTTTTCGGCCGTCCAGGTCACGGTGCATTCGCCCAGCAGCGGGCTGAGCAGGCAGCGGTGGGTGACGGCCGGGGTCTCGGGGCAGGTGGCGTAGACGCCGCCGGGCGCGAGCGTATCGCCGGGCTTGACGGCCAGCGTCACGTCCCAGCGTTTTGTCTCGTCCAGCGGGGGGTCATGCGCGCCGCGCTGGATAAAGCTGCCCATATCGGCTTCGATGGCAGGCAGCGGGCGCTGGATGCCGTCGTAGATGTTGCGCAGGATGCCGGGGCCCAGCGTGACCGACAGCGGGCCGCCGGTGGGTTCCACCGGCTCGCCTGCTTTCAGGCCGCTGGTCTCCTCGTAGACCTGGATGGTGGCCTGGGTATCGTCCAGGCGGATAACCTCACCGACCAGACGCTGGCGGCCGACGTAGACCATCTCCATCAGCGAAAGGGCGGTGCGGCCGCGCACGGTGACGACCGGGCCGTTGATGCTGTACAGTTGATAGGTTTGCATATACTTTCCCCCTTACAGCTCGATCGAGAGGCCCGCATTTTCCAAAAACCAGCTGCGCTGGGCCGCCAGGCGGGTGGAAAGCGTATCGTCCGCCGCCATGTGGGCGGCGCGGTTTTCGGCGCGCAGGCCGCCCAGGCGGATGGAATCGTCCGGCTGCAGCGTGCAGCCCGCGGGCAGCGCCGTGAGCAGCGCGCAGTCGGCCGGGCGGGCGTACAGCACGGTCCCCTGCCCCAGGCGGGCGGCCAGATCGGCCGCGCTCGCCTGCAGCCAGGCGGCATAGTCCGCCGTGGCGGTGAACGCGGCAAGCCGGGCTTCCGCGTCGGCAAAAACGCCGTCGGTCAGCGCCTGGCGGCGGGCCGTGAGCGCGGCGCGGGCTTCGGCGCGGGCGGCCGAAAGGGCGCGGTTGGCCTGCGTTTTGGCGCGGGCGGTCTCAAACGCGATGGTGCGCGCGGCGCGGGCCTGCTCTTCTTCGCGGGCGGCGGCCAGGCTCTGCGTCACCTCGGTGTCCGTCTTGCGGCGGATGGCGGCGCACTGGCGCTCGCCTTCTGCCTGGATCGACTTGAGGAACTGCTCGGCACGGGTCTTGAGTTCGATCATTCGGTTTTCCCCCTTGCCTTTAAATTCGTATACCGACCGCTTCACGGATGTAGCGCGTGATGCGGTCCTTGCCGGCGGCCGAACCGCCGGTGGACGGCACCGTGACCAGCAGCGGGCCGTTCTGGTCCGCGCGCACGGGGTCGAGCGCAGCGGTGTAGGCGTCGGCGATCTTCTCGGTGACGAGGACCATGCCGATGTCCGGCTGCTGCGCCACGGCGGCCAGCGCGGCGCGCAGGTCGGCTTCGCTGCGGGCGACGGTGCCCTCGATGCCGGCCAGGCGCAGGCCGTTCATGGCGTCGGAATTATCGCTGATCAGATAAAAGCGCATGGATTTACACCAGCCTCGACAGGATCATGATGGAGATGACCAGGCCGTACAGGGCGATGGATTCGCCCAGAGCGACGAAGATCAAGCTCTTGCCGAAGGTCTTGGGGTTTTCGCTGTTGGCGGCGATGGCGGCCGGGGCGCCCGCGGCGACGGCGATGCCGCCGCCGATGCCCGCAAGGCCCGTGGCAAGGGCCGCGGCGATCAGGCCGATGCTGAGGCTGGCGTTGTGCGCGCTGGTCTCGTCGGTCTCGGTGACGGCGGTGGTCTCGGCGACGGCGGCGGTGTCATCCTCGCCGGCGGCAAAAGCGCCGAGCGTGCCGAAGCAGGCGACGGCCAGCATGACAAGAACGGTGGCGATCAGTTTACGAACGTTGGTTTTCATAATAGGACCCTCCTGTGTTTTGTGTCTTTAACCGGCTGCCTGTTCGCTGCCATAATTCATGGCCTCGAACTTGCGGCCGCCGCCCGTGTAAAAGCGGCTGAACATTTCATAGAACTCCAAACGGATACCCTGGATGGCGGACAAAAGCGCTTCGAGCGCAATGACCACCCCGTTGCCCAGCACGACCACGATCAGGTTGGCAGGCTCCCCGGCCAGGGTAAACACAACCATCATCATGCTGGCGTGGACAATGACGAACGCGCCCACGCGCAAAAACGAGATGGTGTTGGACAGGTAGCTCAGAACGCTTTCGAGCAGCTCGAACACGTTCTGCATCAGGTAGCCGCCCCAGCCTTCGGCGGGGCGCCAGTCCGGCTCGCCGTTGACGAGCGGAGCCAGGACTTCGGCAAAGAGCAGCGAGGCCAGCCCCAGGCCGACAAGGACGGCGGCCAGCGGCACCGGCATGAACACCCACGCGCCCATGAAGGCGCTGACCAGGTCGACGCCGGCGAGGTAGGTGATGACGCCGGTGACGCTGTTGGTGCCGAACAGCACGCTGCCCAGGCGGCCCTGCCGCCACTGGGTATAGATGTTCATGCCCATGGCGGCCAGCACGAGCACGACGCCGATGTAAACGGCGAACAGCAGGATGCCGGTGATGGAATCCATGACCGAGACCGGCTTGGACGCCATGCCAAGGGCGTGGTAGAGCGGGTCGAGCAGCTCTTCGTAACCGAAGAAGGAACCGTAGACAAAGCCCGCGCAGGTGCTGGCGATGCCGCAGGGGATCAGCAGGTGGAAGAGCGCGTTTTTCTTGACCTTCCACATGAAGAGGCTGAACAGCGTCAGCACGATGCCCTGCCCCACATCGCCGAACATGATGCCGAAGAGCACGGTGAAGGTCAGCGCCACGAACGGGGTGGCGTCTGTCTCATCATAATTGGGCAGGCCGTACATCTCGACAAAAAACTCAAAAGGGCGCACGAACCAGGCGTTGCGCAGCTTGGTGGGCGGTGTATAGCGTCCGGCTTTGTCCGGGTCGTCGACGGTCACGCGCAGATCGGCGGTCTCGCGCGCTTTTTTCACGATGTCGTCCACTTCGCGCTCGGGCACCCAGCCCACGCAGAAGAAGTGCTGGCCCTTGACGGCCGCAAAATGGCGCAGGCTGAACACCGCCGCCTGGTAGCGCGCGGCCGCATACAGCTGGCCGATCTTTTCTTCGTGGTTTTCCCACAGTTCGCGCACGCGGGCGTCGATGTCGTCCAGGCTTTTCTGCACGACTTCGAGGTTTTCGCGGAAGTGCTCGACGATCTCGGCCGGGCTGCCGGCCGCGCCGGGCACGCGCAGCGGTTCAAAGTAGAGCATCGAGAAGATGCCGTCCGTCTCCTGCGAGCGGCTGCGCGGGGTCAGGTAGATGCCCCAGTAGCCTTCCGGGGTCTGGCTGCAGGGCACAAACAGGATGTAAGGGTCGTCCGCGTAGGAGCTCATGAGCTTGTTGTACCCGGCCTGCGGCAAAAAGCCGAAGCGGACCTTGACGTGGTCGCAGCCGGTGATCTCGTCGACGTTGGCCTTGAGGCTCAAAAAGTGGCTGTACTGGGCGATGGCGTCCTCGCACAGGCGCTGCTGGTCCTGCAGGCTGTCGCGCTCGGCGCGCAGAGCGGCGAACTTCTGCGCCAGTTCGTCCAGAAATTGGCGGTCCTGGCGCAGGCCCTGCGGCCGGCCGGGCTCAAGCTCCGGCAGCTGGGCGCCGATCTGGGCGGCCAGCGATTCGATCCGCTCCACGAGCGGGGTGTAGGGGTCTTCCTCGTTGAGGGGGGCGTACCCCAGCGACGCCGACATATACTGGCTGGCGGGCTCCAGGCCGAAGCGGCCGTCCAGGCAGCAGGCGCCGAGGAAATCGTCCAGGCTTGGCAGCGTGCCCTGCACATGGACCAGTTTCATCTTTTCAACCAATCAATGTTCCCTCCCTTGTTGCGTATCCGCATCTTCGCAGCCGATCAGCAGGTTCATGAGCTGGTCGGCGGGCATCCCATAATGGACGCCCTCTATGATATGTTCAAGGTTTTTCACCTCGCACTGGATCAGGTAGAGATAGCACATCATGACCAGCGCGGGGTCGGTGGAAAAGCGCAGCCACTTGCGGCACCAGTCGTAGCGGCATTTCTGCAGGCCTTCCTTGAGGAAGGTGTACTGCTGGCGGGCCAGCATGCGGCCGTAGGCGGTGGCGGCCAGCGCCTGCCGGAACGCATCGAAATCCCGGGCGGCCAGCAGCGCCTGCCATTCGGCGGGCTTGAGCGCCGTGCAGTCCCGCCGCACCAGCAGGTCGAACCACTTGGGGTCGGCGTGCATGCGGATCAGGCGGCCTGCGTTGGAGATGGCGGCGTTGTCGCACTCCATCTCGATGAGGTCCCGCAAACCGGGCGCCTTGCCCGCGCCGCCTTTGCGGGGCTCCGGCGCAAGGGCGACAAGCGCCTGGTGGCGGTAGGCTTCCAGGTGCGGCTCCGCATAGACAAGCAGCTTGTACCCGGCGGGCACATCGGCCAGCGGGGCCAGCAGCTTGCGGTAGGGCGTGCCTTCCAGCGCCGCCAGCAGGCTGCGCGCGTCGGTCACGCGGGCCAGCGCGTACAGGTCCACCGTGCAGCGCTGCTTGAGGAAATCGGGCAGCTTATAGAGGTAGTCGCCCGGGCGGCCCGCGTCCAGGCAGCGCAGGCAGGTGATGATCTCATCGACCTCGCAGCTGACCGTGAAGTAGCCGTAAACCTGCTGGCCGGAGGACAGCTCGTAGCGGAACAGGCTGTCGCAGCGGTCATACACGGCCTGGCGCAGCAGCGATTCCAGCTGCGCGCGGCGCGCAAAGGGCGGGTTGAGCGCGGCGAGCGTGGGCGCGTACATGGGCAGCGCCTTGAGCTCGGCGGCCAGCTGCGGCATGGTGCGGCAGGCGGCCAGGCGGCGGTAGTCCGCCGCCCGCAGGCGCTCGCCGTACATGGCGCGGGCCTTGGCCAGCGCAGCGTTGCTGGCCTTGGAACGCAGCGGCAGTTCCATCACGCCTCACCCCCGGCTGCGGGCCGGTCCAGCGTGCGCCGGTACAGCGTTTCGGCCCATTCGCCGCCATGCTCGGCCACGGCGCGCTCCAGCGCCTGCGCGGCTGCGGCGCGGCGGCTGGCCAGCTCGTCCAGCGCTTCGCGGTTGGCGGCCTCGGCGGCGGACGCCGCCGCCCGGGCGCTGGCGGCGGCACGGTCGGCGCATTCCTGCGCGATGGCCCGCTTTTCTTCATCCAGGCGGCCCAGGCGCTCCTCGCGTTCGGCCGCGGCCTCGGCGGCGGCTTTGCGCTGGGTGGCGTCCATGTCCAGGATCGCCTGCATCAAATCATTCAAATCTTTCATTGTAACACCTCGATCTGCCAGGGGCATCCCGGCCGCGCGGCGCACCGCCCGCCGGGAAAGCGCGGCAGGGGGAGACTGCGCTCCCCCCTGCTCACGACCTCATTATAGCACTTTGCCCAAAGATTGCAAGAGATATTTGTGCAATCAAGGCATGGATTTTTGCTGTAAGGAACGCAGCTGCGCTCTTTGCGGCACACAGAGCCCAACGGCAGCAAAAAGCGCCGCAGGCCCCCGGCAGGGGGGCTGCGGCGCTGGGTTCTGGCTGGTTTTTGCCCAGGGATCAGCCGCCGGGCGCGGCCTGCGCGGCCAGGATGACGGCGCTGACCGGCGGCAGTTCGATCTGCCCCGAACGCACCGGGCCGAACGGCTGCGGGCTGGCGGTGACGCCGTCGCAGACGGTGCGCCAGTTCCCGGCCGGGAGCGCCACGGTGTGGGGCACGTTTTCGGGGTTGTAATACACGGCCAGGCGGCCGGGGCCGCTTTCGTCGGTGCGCTCGGGCACAAAGCCGACAAGCCAGCCCGGCAGCGCCAGCAGCATCGGCTGGGGCTGGGCCGGGTCGGCCAGGGCGGACAGCTCCGGCCAGGCACGGCGGATGCCGAACAGGCCGCGGTAGAACTGCACGAGCAGTTCGAGCTGCGCGGCGCGGGTCCAGTCCAGCCGGTTGAGGGCCAGCGGACCGCGGTAGGTATTGGGGTCGCCGTTTTTGGTGCGGGCGAACTCCTCCCCCGCCTGCAGAAACGGCAGGCCCTGGCAGGTCAGGCAGATGGCCGCGCACAGGCGGTTCTGGGCCAAAAGGTCGGCGTCGGGCGCGGCAAAGTTCCGCCGGCCGGCCACGCATTTGAGCTTGTCCCACAGCGTGAAGTTGTCGTGGGCGGAGACATACTGCACGATCTGCCCGGCCGCTTTGGGGTGCACGCCGTCGGCGCCGTCACGGAAAGCGCCCACCGCATGCAGCAGCGTGTAGGCCGCGCCCGGCGCGCCGTTGACAAAGCCGGGGGCTTTGGCGTCGAACACGCCGCCCTTGACCGCATCGCGCGTGTTGTCGCAGAAAATGCCGATGCGCTCATCCAGCAGCGGCAGCGCGCTTTTATCGGCCGGGCGCGCGCCGAGGTCCATGCGGGTGCCGCCGCCCTGCCACGGCTCGCCGTACATGAGGATCTCGCGCCCGCCGGGCAGCGCGTCCAGCGCGGCGCGGATGACGTTCATCGTCTCGACGTCGTGCAGGGCCATAAGGTCGAAGCGGAAGCCGTCGATGTGGTAGGCCGTGGCCCAGTAGACGACCGAATCCACCATGTATTTGCGCACCATCGCGCGCTCGCTGGCCAGGTCGCAGCCGCAGCCGGAGCCGTTGGTCAGGCTGCCGTCCGGCCAGCGGCGCAGCCAGTAGCCGGGCACGGCGCGCTCCATCCAGTTATCGGTATAATAGGTATGGTTGTAGACGACGTCCATCACGACGCCGAGCCCGGCGCGGTGCAGCGCCGCGACCATTGCCCGGCATTCGCGCACGCGGACTTCGCCGTGCCAGGGGTCGGTGGAATAGGAACCTTCCGGCACATTGTAGTTGAGCGGGTCGTAGCCCCAGTTGTAGCCGCCGGGGCGGGTCTCGTCGACGGTGGCGAAGTCAAAGACCGGCTGCAGCTGCACATGGCTGACGCCGAGACGTTTCAGATAGTTCAGGCAGGTCGGGTGCTCGCCCGCAAGGTCAAGCGTGGTGGCGTCCTGCGTGAAGGCGAGGAACTTGCCGCGCCATTCCGGCCGCACGCCGCTGTGTTCATCGGCCGAGAAATCGGCGACATGGACCTCCCACACGCTGGCGGCGCCGGGGTCCCGCGCCGCGGCGGGGCGGCGGTCGGCGGCCCAGTTTTCCGGCGCGGCGGCGTCCAGGTCCAGCACCATGCCGCGCTCGCCGTTGGCCCCGGCCGCGCGGGCGTAAGGGTCGACCAGCACCGCGGTATGGCCGTCCGGAAAGGACAGTTCATAAACATAATACTGCCCGGCCAGATCGCCGCCGATGGTCGCGCGCCAGACGCCGCCTTCGGTCAGCTGCATCGGCGCAAGGCCAAGGTCGGCCGCGCCGGGTTCGGCGTCGGTGCCGGTGGCGTACCGGTGCACCGCCGCCGCGGCCGCCGTGGGCGCCCACAGCGCAAACGCCGTGTGGCGTTTGGCGTATACCGCGCCCAGGTCCTGCCCGCTGTAGACCGGCAAGGCCGCAGCCTGTTCAGATGTCATGACGTTTCCCCCTGACAAGGCGGCACAAAACACCGCGGCGCATATGCCGAAGGCCCGCCCGGGTCTTGGCGCATGCGCCGCGGTTGGTGGTTCGTTTGGGACTGTGCCGCCTTCAGTGTTCCTGTTCGTTATAATATAGATATGTATTATTGTAACAGGTGTTTTGCCCGATTGCAAGCGCCGGGCGGCACAAAGGCAGATGCTGCGCTTTGAGATTTCACGCTTAATGCTGCATCTGCACGCCGCCCTCGCGGATGCGACGGCCGAGTTCGGCCGCACAGGGGGCCAGCGCCTGGACAAAGGTGCGGTCAAAGTTTTCGGCCGCGCGGGAGCGTTCGCCGTACAGCATGGTCACATCGGTCTCGGCCGTGGTGGCGGGCCAGCGCGGCAGGCCCACGCCGTTGGGGCTGCCCGTGCGGGCGAACGCCAGCAGCGCGCCGGACATTTCTTCCTGCAGGCGCTGGGTAACGCCGGGGATCTGCGCGCTGGGCACAAGGTCTGTGTTGTGGAAGAAAAACGGGATATCGGCGCAGTGCCAGGCGACGCGGCCGCCCTCGAGCGGGAAATCGAGCGCAAACAGGTAGCCGTAAACGCGCCCGCCCGCCGCCGCGCGGCGGCGCAGGTAGTCCAGCGTCGGCAGGCGGCAGACCGTATCGGCAAAGACAAGGTCCGCCGGGTTGCGCCCCGGGTAGGCGGCGGCAAACAGCGGGATCAGCCGCGCGGCCGCTTCGGGGCCGAACATCTGCTCCACAAAAGCCGCGCCCTGCGCCTGTGTCATGTGGGCGCGGTCAAGCCCAAGGCCGGTAAACGCGACGAATTCGCCGAAAACGGAACCGGCCACCAGCGGCACAGGCAGCGTTTCGGGGCGGAAGCCGACTTCGAGCGGGTCCCCGAGATAGTGCCTGCCGCGCTGCGGGCAGCCGCCGACATTGACGCCTTTGGCCGCCAGCGCCGGGGCTACTTTGTTGTACGCGGCGGCCAGCTGCGCATACGGCACGGTCTCAAGCGCCCCGATGCCGGACAGGCCGAGCTCTTTGAGCAGCGCTTCGGCGCAGGGGCGGCCGCTGCCCTGTGCGTCGGGCAGCAGGGCGGGCAGGATGCCGCTCTGGATCATGACCTTGTGGTACAAGCCGTCTGCGGCCGGGGTCTGCAGCAGCGTTGTGACTTTACCGCCGCCGCCCGACTGGCCGAACACCGTGACGTTGCCGGGGTCGCCGCCGAACGCGGCGATGTTGTCCCGCACCCAGCGCAGCGCGGCGATGATGTCCTCCCCGCCCGCATTGCCGGAGTTTTCATACGCGGGGCCGAAATCGGACAGATCCAGGTAGCCGAGCACATTGAGGCGGTGGTTGAGCGAGACGACGACGCAGCCGCCAGCGCGGGCCAGCGCGCCGCCCTCGTAGGCGAGCTGTTCAATGGAAGAGCCGTCGGTGTAGCCGCCGCCGTGCAGCCAGACCAGCACCGGGCGGGCCGCTGCGTCGCAGGCGGGCGTCCAGATGTTCAGGTTCTGGCAGTCTTCGTCCTGCACCCAGTAGCGGTGCGGGACCAGCAGCTCCCCGGCCGGCCGGCTCATGCGCAGCAGCGGGCAGACGCAGCCGTAGCTGGTGGCGTCGAACGTGCCTTCCCACCGCGCCGGTTCCGGCGCATGGAAACGCCGCGCTTTGGCGTAAGGGATGCCTTTGAAGATATCGAGCCCGTTATGCCGGTACCCGCGCACCGCGCCGCCGGTCGTGCTTACGCGCGGGGCGTCCTTCTCACACAAAAATTCCATCCTGCCGTCCCCTTTTGCGGTCAGCCACGCTGTTCAAGCGGGATATATTCGCGCGGTTCCATGACGCTTGCATAGGCCGGGCGGATGATCTTGTCCACATTGACAAGCTCCTCCAGCCGGTGGGCGCTCCAGCCGACGATGCGCGCGATGGCGAAGATCGGGGTGTAAAGCTCGAGAGGGATGTCCAGCATGTTGTAGACAAAGCCGGAATAGAAGTCGACGTTGGTGGAAACGCCCTTGTAGATGTGGCGTTTTTCGGCAATGACCTGCGGGGCCAGGCGCTCGATCATGTTGTAGAAATCGAAATCCGCCTTGCGGTCCTTGGCTTCGGCCAGCTGCTGGACGTAGCTCTTGAAGACGACGGCGCGCGGGTCGGACAGAGAGTAGACCGCATGGCCCATGCCGTAGATGAGGCCCTTGTGGTCGAACGCCTGCTTGTCGAGGATCTTGCTGAGGTAATCCTTGACTTCGTCCTCGTCGGTCTCGTCGTGCACCGCGCCGCGGATGTGGTTGACCATCTCGACAACCTTGATGTTGGCGCCGCCGTGTTTGGGGCCCTTGAGCGAGCACAGCGCCGCCGACATGACCGAGTAGGTATCCGACCCGGACGAAGTAACGACGCGGGTGGTGAAGGTCGAGTTGTTGCCGCCGCCGTGCTCCATGTGCAGCAGCAGAGCGGTGTCCAGCACATGGGCTTCCAGCGGGGTGTAGCTGCGGTCGGGGCGCAGCATCTGCAAAAGGTTTTCCGCTGTGGAAAGCTCCGGCTGCGGGCGGTGGATGTACATGCTGTCGCCGTTGACATAATAGTTGTAGGCATGGTAGCCGTACACCGCCAGCATCGGGAAAACGCTGATGAGCTTGATGCACTGCTCCAGCTGGGTCTGCAGGCTGCCGTCGCCGACGGTATCGTCGTAGGAGGCCAGCGTCAGCACGCTGCGGGTCAGGCTGTTCATCAGGTCCTTGCTGGGGGCTTTCATGATAACGTCGCGGATGAAGTTGGTGGGCAGGTCGCGGCATTTGGTCAGCACGCCGGTGAAATCGGCCAGCTGGGCGGCGGTGGGCAGATCGCCCATCAGCAGCAGGTAGGCGGCTTCCTCAAAGCCATAGCGCTTGCCGCGCAGGCCGCGGATGAGATCATAGACATTGTAGCCGCGGTACCACAGCTTGCCTTCGCAGGGGACCTTTTTGCCGTCGCGCTCCTCAAAGGCGTCGATGCGGGAAATGTTGGTGATACCGGTCAGAACGCCCTTGCCGTCCTTGTCGCGCAGGCCGCGCTTGACGCCCAGCTGATCAAACAGCGCAGGGTCGATGCGGTCGCGCTGCTCGCACAGTTCGGTATAGATCCTGGCTTCCTTTTCAATGGCTCCGTACTCGCTCATGGCTTAGACCTCCGTTCTGTAAGTATCGCGCCGCATACCGCGGGCGCGACCCGATTTTCCGAATACAAAAAGATACAAAAAGGCCCTTTCGGCGTTTCTTCGGCGTTTCTTTGTTGAAAACGCACAAAAGGGCACAGCTGGCAGTGTAAAATGCTTGGTTCTATTATACACTTTGTTGTACAGGCTGTCAAATAACCGACCCGTAAATTTTGTGTGAACGAGCGCAGGCGGGCGCTGGCCCGCCGCGCGCAGATGTGCTATAATAGGGCAAATACTTGTTGCAGAGGGGTGCCGTGTATGAAGATCGCCGTGGCCGGGATGGGCTATGTAGGGCTTTCCAACGGGGTGCTGCTGGCCCAGCACAACGAGGTCTGGGCCGTGGATGTGGTGGCGCAGCGCGTGGCGGACATCAACGCCCGCCGCTGCCCGCTGGCAGACAAAGAACTGGCCAACTATATGGCGAACCGCCCGCTTGACCTGCGGGCCACGACCGACGCGGCCGCCGCGTATACCGGGGCGGATTGGGTCATCATTTCGACGCCGACCAACTATGACGAGAACAAAAACTATTTCGACACTTCCAGCGTGGAGGACGTGCTTGCGCTGGTTGGGCGGTATGCGCCGCAGGCGACGGTCGTGATCAAATCGACGGTGCCGGTGGGCTACACGGCGGCGGCGCGCGAGCGTTTTGGCAACCCGAACCTGCTGTTCAGCCCGGAGTTTTTGCGCGAAGGCCATGCGCTGTATGACAACCTCTACCCCAGCCGCATCGTGGTGGGCGCGCCGCAGGGCGACGAACGCATGGCCGCCAAAGCGCGCGAATTTGCCGCGCTGCTGCAGCAGGGCGCCTGCAAGCAGGACATCCCCACGCTGTTCCCCGGCCTGACCGAAGCCGAGGCCGTCAAACTGTTTGCCAACACCTACCTGGCGCTGCGGGTGGCTTACTTCAATGAGCTGGACACCTATGCGGCGCTGCGGGGGCTGGACACACGCGCCATCATCGACGGCGTCTGCTTGGACCCGCGCATCGGCGACCATTACAACAACCCCAGCTTCGGCTACGGCGGCTACTGCCTGCCCAAAGACACCAAACAGCTGCTGGCCAACTATGACAGGGTACCGCAGAATCTGATCGGCGCCATTGTGGAGAGCAACCGCACGCGCAAGGAGTTTATCGCCGAGCAGGTGCTGGCCCGCCGCCCGCGGGTGGTGGGCGTGTACCGGCTGACCATGAAGGCCGGCAGCGACAACTTCCGCCAGTCGAGCATTCAGGGCGTGATGAAGCGCATCCGCGCCGAAGGGGTCCCGCTGGTCGTCTATGAGCCGACGCTGCGCGAGGACAGCTTTTACGGCAGCCGCGTGGAGCGGGATCTGGACGCCTTCAAGCGAGACTGCGATGTGATTTTGGCAAACCGCCGCACGCCGGAACTGGAAGACGTGAAAGAGAAAGTGTATACGCGCGATTTGTACAGCCGGGATTGAGATACCCAAAAGGCCCGGGCCGCAGCAGGGAAAGCTGCGGCCCGGGCCTTTCTTATCTTTTGTGTTTTACCGCAGGTCGCGCCGGGGCAGAAGGCGGGCGGCCAGGAGCCAAGAGGCGGCGTAGGCGGCGGCGCTGCAGCCGATGAGGACGAGCGCGGCGGGCAGCACTGCGTCGATGGCGAGCACAAGCGCCACTAACAGCGCGCTGGCCAGCGGGTAGGAAAACATCATCACGAGCATGTTTTTATCCTCGCCCAGCAGGAAGGCGGCGGGCAGCCCCACCGCGCCGGAAAGCAGCGGAAGCGCCAGGCCGATGGCGAAAAAGATGCCGAACGTCTCGCCGCCCCAGCCCCGCAGCAGCGCCGAGCCCGCCACCGCCAGCAGCAGGCCGAGCAGCACCCCGCCCAGCGAGAGCAGCAGATAGAGCAGGTATTTGCCGCCGATGGCCCGCGCCGGGCCGCAGGGCAGCGTGGCGGCCAGACGGTTCCAGCCGTCATGGCGGTCGATGTTGACGGTGGTGAGCGCCACCAGGCCCAGCACGACCGGCGCAATGGCCAAAAACACATTGGCCGAGACGAGAACGCTCAGGCAGCCACCGGCCACCAGCATCGCAAGGCAGGCCAGCGGCAGCGTGGCGCGGATCAGGTAAAAATCTTTGCGCAGCAGACCTTTCATGGCGTTTCCCCCTTCACATACATCAGCAGGATATCGTCGATGGACGCCGGACCGACGGCGGCGTCTTTGTACTTTTGCGCAGCGGCCGCGCGGTCGGGCACCAGCACCTGCCAGGCGTAGTCCAGCCTGCGCCAGGCGAGGATGTCTTTTTTGTTGAGCGCCTGGAACTGCGTTTCGCCGCACTGCAGCAGGCCGTAGCCGTCGCGCAGTTCGTCGATCGGTTTGTGGAAGCGCACGCGGCCTTCATGCAGGAAAACGATGGAATCGGCCACCTTCTCAAGGTCGCTCGTGATGTGGGAGGAGATGAGCACGGCGTGCTGTTCGTCCTGCACGAATTCGAGCAACGCGTCGAGAATGTCGTCGCGCACGACCGGGTCAAGGCCGCTGGTCGGCTCGTCCATCACAAGCAGGCGGGCTTCGCGGCTCATGGCTGCGGCCAGCGCCAGCTTGGCCCGCATGCCTTTGGAAAAGCTCTTGAGCTTTTTGCCGCCCGGCAGGCCGAGGCGCTCCAAAAGCGCGGCGTAGCGGTCGGGCCGCCAGCCGGGGTACAAATCGCCGAGCACACGGCCGAGCGCGTCCGGCGTGAGGGCGTCCGGGTAGCCCCCGCTGTCCAGCACCGCGCCAAGGCCGGCGCGGTCGGCCCCGGTCCAGCTCTGCTGGCGGCGGCCGTAAAGGCGGATGTCGCCCGCGTCTGGGTGGATGACGCCGAGCACGGCGTTCAGGGTGGTGCTTTTACCGGCGCCGTTTTCGCCGACCAGGCCGACGATGGAACCGGCCGGAACGGTGAAGGATACATCGCTAAGCGTAAAGCCCGGGTAGCGCTTGGTCAGCCCGCGGACCTCGAGCGCCGGGGGGTGTGGGTTCATTTTGGACATCGTTCAATCCTCCCTGTAAAACAGCTGCAGCAGCTCGCAGAGCTTTTCCGCCGGGATGCCCGCGGCGCGGCCGATATCGGCGGCCGCCTGCAGGTGTTCTTCGGCCTGGCGCTGCTGCTCCTCGCGGTAAAATTCTTTGTTGGGGGCGGCCACATAACTTCCCCGCCCCACCGTTGTGACGATGAACCCGTCCCGCTGCAAGTCTTCATAGGCTTTCTGCACCGTGATGACGCTGATGTGCAGCGAACGCGCAAGCGCGCGCATGGACGGGATGGCCTGGCCGGGTTCCAGCGCGCCGCTCAGGATCTGGGCTTTGAACTGGGCTTCGATCTGTTCGTAGATCGGTTTGGGCGAACCGGCGCTGAGGATGATCTCCAACTGCATCGCCTCCGTTGCGTCGTGTGTATTTTGTGTGCTTATCGTACAAGTACAGTATAGGCGTTCAGCTGGTTGTTGTCAAGGGGGGCCGCGGATTTTTTCTCTTTCGTTGCCGGTCAAAGTGTGCTATGCTGGGGAATATCAACGCGAGGAGGATACATGATGCCAAGCCTATACGATGACGAGACCTTTTTTGCCGCCTATGCAGCCATGCCGCGCAGCCGCGGCGGGCTGGCCGCCGCCGGTGAGTGGCACCAGCTGCGGCCGTTGCTGCCGCCGCTGACCGGCAAACGGGTACTGGACCTGGGGTGCGGTTATGGCTGGCATTGCCGCTATGCCGCCCAGCAGGGCGCCGCCAAGGTGCTGGGGCTGGATGCAAGCCGCCGGATGATCGCGCAGGCCCGGGCCTGCAACCCGGGCGAATGCATCAGCTACCGCGTATGCGGCATAGAAGAATATGAATACCCGGCCCGGCAGTGGGACTGTGTGATTTCCAACCTGGCGCTGCACTACCTGGCCGACCTGGACAGCGTATACGCCAACGTGTTCCGCACACTGACGCCGGGCGGGGTGTTCCTGTTCAACATTGAGCACCCTGTATACACCGCAGGCGTAGGGCAGGATTGGCTGTATGATGAAAACGGCCGCCCTATCTGCTGGCCGGTGGACGATTACTATTATCCCGGCGCGCGGCGCACGCACTTTTTGGGGTGCGAGGTAACAAAGCAGCACCACACACTGACACAGATCCTGATGGGCCTTTTGCGCCAGGGGTTTGTGCTGCAGGCCGTGGAAGAAGCCCAACCCCCGCAGGAAATGCTGGACGAGCCGGGCATGGCGGACGAAATGCGCCGCCCCATGATGCTGCTGGTCAAAGCAGCCAAACCGGGCGACTAAGGCGTATCTGATACATTGAAAGTGCCGGGAATTTTTCAGATACACCCCAGGAAAAAGAAAACCGGCGTCTCTTCCTTTTCACAAGCGGACGCGCAGAAAGCATGTTCCGCCGCCCCCGGAACAGAAGACAACGCATGTCCCCGGCGGGACGGAGAAGAGAAGGACACCTGCGAGGAGACAAACACGGAGCGGCGGCGCAAACTGCGCCGCCGCTCCCCAATGTATGGCAGGGTCCTGCTTTATCTCTTTTTGTACAGCACCAGTTCCGGGTCCCGGCCTTCGCAGCCGTAGCGGCAGACAAGCAGGAACGTCTCGTCTGCCACGACGCCGTAGCAGCGCTCGCTGCCGGGGACTTCGATCTGGTTGCCCCAGTAGACGCGGTTGTCTTGCAGGAATCGGGCCGCCTGCCCGCCGGGCAGCGGGTAGGCCAGGTTGACATAGCTGCCGTTGAGCAGGTTCAGGTCGTTCACCTGCAGGCCGGGCAGTGCCAACGCGTTGAACTCCGCGATCAGCGCCTGTTTCTGGCGCAAAAGTTCTTCCGGCCCGGCGCGCCGGACCGCCTCGGCCGCCGTGCAGCTGCCGCCGAACGGACGGCCGTTCGTCTGTTCGCAGCCGCCGCAGGTCTTTCGCTGCGCGCAGTTTTCGCAGCAGTCTGTGCCGCAGATAGATGCCATTGCGGTGCCTCCTCATTCTTTAATGTATTCCTATCATATTACAGGCCGCGCCGGTTTGTAAAGGCGGACGCTTAGCCCGGGCCAGCATAGCTGGCGGAAAAGCCGCCGCTGTGGCCGTCGGCCTGCAGGGTCAGCGTGACCGGGCCGGGGTCGTCCAGCCGCCACGCGGCGTCGGCGGACGTTGTCTCTTCCAGCAGTATGCTGCCGCCGGCGCCGGTGACAGTGACAGCCAGCGTGCCGGACTGCGTCTGCACGGTCAGCTCCAAATCGCCTTGGCCCCAAAGGCTGCCGCTGCGCGTGCCTTCAAAAAATGCGTACTGCGCCCGCCAGGAACCGGGCAGTTTTTGCTGCACCGCGCCGGTCCACACGCCATAACCGCCCGTGCCGCCCAGCGCCAGAACAGCCGCGAGCGCAACGACCAGCGCGACGGCGTACAGGACCGGCGCTTTGGCCGAAGCGGGCGGATCGGCATGGCGCACGGCGGCCGCGGTCATCGCGCCGAACAGCCCGCCCAACAGCGCCAGCAGCGACACCATCGGGTAGGCCAACGCAGGCAGCGACGGCAGCAGCGCCCGCAGCGCCAGTTCAAGCGGGTAGAGGCCGACGAGCAGCGCGAGCATGGCCCGCAGGCCAGCCCGCTTGACATAGGGCCAGTTGCGGTTTGTGAACCGCACGCCGGGCAGGTGCAGGCGGACGGGGCCGTAGGATAGGCCGTCCACCTCGTACTGGTCGTAGTAGGCGGGCAGCGTGTCCGGCAAAAAGCAGAGCAGCACCCCCATGCCCGCCGCCAGCAGCGGCATCCCGACGGCAGGGGCGGCCGCGGGGTCTGCGAACAGCTGCGCGAACGTCCGGCCGGACAGCGCCGCGCCCGCCGCCCATTCGGCTAGCAGCACGAGCACCCCCGCCGCCAGCACGCCCAGCCAGCGCAGCCGCCGGAGCGGATCGCTGTGAAAGCCGCGCTGCCCGAGCTGCACCGCGCCGGTGACAAGCGCCTCCACCTGCTGCGGTTCCAGCGGCGCGGCCAGGCGCTCGCCATGCAGCAGTTCGGCCACCGTGACGCCGAGCGCCGCGGCCAGCGGCTCCAGCAGGCTGATGTCGGGCAGGCTCAGCGCCCGTTCCCATTTGCTGACGGCTTTATCGCTGACGCCAATGCGCGCGGCGAGCTGTTTCTGCGTCCATCCTTTTTCCTTGCGCAAGGCAGCCACGAACTGGCCAAAGCGCTGTTGGTCGATTGCCATGATCTTCCCCTCCCCTGGGCGTTTTGTCTGCTTTCAGCGTAGCACAAAGGGCGGCCGCCTGGCAACCGACCGGCGGTAGAATGGCGGAGGGATGTTGATTTTTTCGCTTTGAAATACGACCGCTTTCACGAGGATTTTATTGCGGAGCCGGGCTTTTGCGGTCCTCACCCCGTTACCTGCACTTCGCAGCCGGGGAAATAGTATTCCAGAATCTCGCGCCAGGAGGCGCCGCCGGCGGCCATGGCGCGCGCGCCGTGCTGGCTCAGGCCCACGCCGTGACCGTAGCCGCGCGTGGTGATGACAAACTGCCCGCCGCGCCAGGCGATGGCAAAGCAGGCGCTGCGCAGCGCAAGCGCCGTGCGCACGGCCGTGCCGGGCAGGTTTTGGCCGCAGAGAGTGATGCTCCGGACATAGCCCGCCTTGTCCCAGCGGCTGTCCCCCACCCAGGCCGCGGGGTCGCCTTCGGCTTCCACACCCAGGCTGCGCAGGGCTTCGGCAAGCTGGGTTGAGGTATATTCGATCGTCACCTCAAACTCCTCGCTCTGGCGGTCCCAGGCGGAGTCGACGCCCTGCAGGTAGGGCAGCGCTTCGGTCCAGACGTTCTGGCTGGCCTCGGTGTGGCCGCTGCTGACGGCGTGGTAGCAGGCCATGGCGGGCTGCCCGCCGTAGAGCAGCAGCGCCCCGGCAACCTCACCGGCCAGGGCGGCCAGGCGGGCGTGGTTTTCTTCAAACGCATCGCCCCAGCGGGCCTGCAGGGCGGCGGTATCGGTCCAGCCGCTGCCCAGCGCGCTGTTGACGGTCAGCCAGCCCTGCCCCGCCCCGCCCGCCTGGCCGCGGCAGTACAGCGCATAGCTGTGGCTGGCGACCATCTGCGCGCGGAAGGCGTCGTCCGGCCAGTCCGGCGGCAACTCGCAGGCCGCCGCGCCGATGAGATAGTCCTGCACGCTGACCGTGCGCACTTCGCCAACGGCTTCGTCGTACAGTTCGACCGGCAGCGCCGCCAGCGCCGCGGCGGGGTCCGGCGTTTTTTCCGGCGCGGGCGACGGGACCGGGGCGCTTTCCACAGCCGCCGGGGACGGCAGCGGCGCGGACCCGTTTTGCGCCGCGGCCGGGGCCGCCGGGAACAAAAGGCATACAAACGGGGCCGCCGCGGCCAGTGCCAGCAGCAGCGCCGTGCAAAGCGACGTGCGTTTCACAGCCAACCTCCGCACAGGCGGCTTGCATTTTGCGGCATGACAAGATACAATAGGAATACCTGCCGCAAGGGCCTGTCCCCCGTGCAGTGTTATTCTATTCGTCGGCAGCGCCGGTTATGCCTGCCGGGAAAGGTCGCCTTATGGCCGCACATCCTGTTACTGACCCCGCCGCGCCGCAGACCGAGCGGCGGCGGTTTTTCCTGTCTCTGGCGCTGTGCCTGGCGCTGCTTTTGCTGCGCGTGGCCGACCTGGCGCTGTGCACCGACCCCGCCACCGGCTTTGTGCGGGACAGCGGGTTCGCGCTGCGCCTGGCCGCGCCGCTGGCCGCCGCGCTGGTCAACTGGCTGCTTGCGCGCAAAGCTGCGCCGCGCCCGGCCACCCTGCTGGGCGCCTGCCCGCCGCTGGGCTACTGCCTGCTGGCCACCGGCGTGGCGCTGGGGGCGGCGGCCTTCCTGTACTGGGGCGACCCGCTGGCCGCGCGGCGCTACGGCGTTGTGCTGGTGGTGCTGTTCTGCGCGTGCGGCGCGCTTTCGGCCGTGTGGTTCCTGCGGTTCGGCGTGCGGGCGTTCGCCCCGCTGGCCGACCCGACCGCCCCGCTGCCCGGCACGCTGAACACGCTGGCCGGGGCGGCGTTTTTCCTGTGCGCGCTGGTGCTGCGTTTCACGGTGGAGGCGGCTTCGGTGCAGCGGCTTGGCTGCACGCTGCGGGTGTTGAGCGCGGTGATGGCGCTGGTGTTCCTGCTTTCGCTGTTCCGTGTGTTTTTGACCCCGGGGCTGCCGGTGGGCAAAAAGCTGTATGCCGCCGGGTTCAACGCCTTTTTGTTCTGCACCTGCCACGAACTGCCGCAGGCTTCGTTTGAATGGGCGTGGGGGGCGCTGCCCTTGAGCGGGCTGGCCGCGGCGCTTGTGTTCGGCCTGCTGGGCGCGGCCGGGCTGGTGTGCGCCTTTTATGCCAGCGGACCCGCCGCCGCACTGCCGCGCGAGGAACACGGCGGGGCGCAAACCGCGCACAAGGCGGATTGACCGGCGCGGGCGCGCGCCCAAAACTGCGCCCTCCCCTGTTTTTGTATATCCTGTTTTTCGCCCCGGCTGTATGGCCGGGGCGTTTGTGTTGCCTTTGGGGCACCGCCTTTTGCCCCGGCGGAAAAAATTACCGGGCGCAAAGCGGCGCGGCGGCGGGCACACTACAAAGCGTCCGGAAAGCGTCCGGAAAGCGTCCGGTTCCGCAAAGACCGCAGCCAACGCAAGGGAGGGAGCGCCGTGCGCATACCGTGTGAAGACCCCGTCCGCCGCCGCCTGGCCGAGACCGCGGCCCGCCGTGCCGCAGCCGGGCAGGACAGCGCGCCCGTGCTGGCCGGGCTGCGGCGGCTGAACCTGCGGCTGCTGCTGGCCCCCGCCCCGCCGCCGCGCCGCCCGCAGGACCTGGCCGGGGCGGCGCATGCCGTGTGCGCGGCCGCACAGGCGGCGGCGCGGCGGCGGCCCGGGTGGCTGTACGCCATGCTGCCGCCAAACGCCGTGTGGCCGGTGCGCGCCCACGGGGCGCTGGTCCAGGCGGCGCTGCTGGCCGCGCTGCGCGGGGTGCTGGCGCAGGGCGGCCAGGGCGTGCTGCGCTGCGCCGAACAGGACGGCGCGGTGTGGCTGTGTTTCCAGGGCGGCGCGCCGCGCGCCTGCACCGCCGCTTTATGGCGGCGGCTGGCGCAGGAATGCGGCGGCGCGGCCGTGTTCGGCACAGGGCATGTGTTCACGGCGGCCGCCCGGCTGCCGCTGTGCGGGGGCGTTCCGGCCGCCGCGCCCGAAGCGCGCGAGGCGCTGTGCGACCGGTATTCGCTGCTGTACCAGTTTTTGGGCGAATGGGCCGCGCTGCCGTAGCCAGGGCCGCCCGCCCCCGGCGCAACGCCCAAAAAACGCCCCAAAAAGCCGCCGAATATGGCCAGATGTCATATTTTTTTGATTTTCGATGTTAAAACAATAACAATACTCTTGCAGTTTGCGTTTGAATCGAGTACAATAGGTACAGACCGATTAAGCGGCGCAGGCCGCCTAATGGTGGGGCGGCAAACGCCTCAATATACAAAATCTTGGGAGGATTTTACTATGGCTGTAAAAGTTGCTATCAATGGTTTTGGCCGTATCGGCCGTCTGGCTTTCCGTCAGATGTTCGAGGCGGACGGCTACGAAGTCGTCGCCATCAACGACCTGACCAGCCCCGCTATGCTGGCGCACCTGCTGAAGTACGACACCGCGCAGGGTTCTTTCCTGGGCAAGATCGGCGAGAACAAGCACACCGTTTCCGCCGGTGAGGACTACATCGAGGTCGACGGCAAGAAGATCACCATCTACGCCATCAAGGACGCCAAGGATTGCCCGTGGGGCGAGCTGGGCATCGACGTCGTGCTGGAGTGCACCGGCTTCTACACCAGCAAGGCCAAGAGCATGGCCCACATCGAGGCTGGCGCCAAGAAGGTCGTCATCTCCGCCCCCGCCGGCAATGACCTGAAGACCATCGTCTACAGCGTCAACGAGAAGACCCTGACCCCCGAGGATCAGATCATCTCCGCCGCTTCCTGCACCACCAACTGCCTGGCCCCGATGGCCGACACCCTGAACAAGACCTATCCGGTCGTTTCCGGCATCATGACCACCGTTCATGCTTACACCGGCGACCAGATGATCCTGGACGGCCCGCAGCGCAAGGGCGACCTGCGCCGCGCTCGTGCCGGCGCGCAGAACATCGTGCCCAACTCCACCGGCGCTGCCAAGGCCATCGGCCTGGTCATCCCCGAGCTGAACGGCAAGCTGATCGGCTCTGCTCAGCGCGTGCCCGTTCCCACCGGCTCCACCACCATCCTGGTCGCCGTTGTCAAGGGCACCGACGTGACCAAGGAGAGCATCAACGCCGCCATGAAGGCCGCCGCTTCCGAGAGCTTCGGCTACAATGACGAGCAGATCGTCTCCTCCGACGTCATCGGCATGCGTTACGGCAGCCTGTTCGACGCTACCCAGACCATGGTCACCAAGATCGACGACGACACCTATCAGGTCCAGGTCGTGTCCTGGTACGACAACGAGAACAGCTACACCAGCCAGATGGTCCGCACCATTAAGTACTTCGCTGAGCTGTAATCCAAATCTTCCCGCAAAAAACGCCGCCGCACTCCTTTCGGAGCGCGGCGGCGCTTTTGTTATTGCGGGCGATGCGGTCAGGCGTGGCCTGCGCAGGCGGCTTGCACCGCCAGCGTGGCGCGGGCCCCGTGGCCGGTGTTCTCCAGCGTCAGCCGGCCGCCGTGGGCCTCGGCCACCGTGCGGGCCCCGTAAAGCCCCAGGCCCTGGTGGCCGTCGCTGCGGGCGGCGTCCCCGGTGGCGAACGTCCGGCCGCAGCCGCGCAAGACCTCCTGCGGGAAACCCGGCCCGTCATCCTCCACGGTAAAAAGGATCTGCCCGCCCTCCTCGCGGCAGGCCAGCGTGACCAGCCCGTCCCGGGGCGCAAAGCGGGCGGCGTTGGCCAGCAGGTTCTCCACACCGCGGGCCAGGTCCTGCTGCCGGGCCTGCAGTGTGCATGCCCCGGGCAAGTGGTCCTCCCAGGCGAACCGCACCCCGCGGGGCGTGCAGAGGGCTTCGCCGGTGGCGGCCAATTTTTCGCAGAAGGGCCGCAGCGGGAATTCCTCGCTGGCGGCCGGGGCGGGCTGCGGCGTGCATACGTCCCGCAGCGCGGCCAGGTACTGCCCCGCCCGCCCGGCGCCGCGCAGGATCGCTTCCACCAGCGGCCGCTGCCCGGCGGAAAGTTCCTCCTCCGCCAACAGTTCGGCGTTGCCCTGCACGATGGCCAGCGGCGTTTTCAGATCGTGGGTCAGGGCGGCCATACGCTCGGCGCGCTGCTGCTCCATGGCCCACTGGGTTTTCAGCGACTGTGCCAGTTCCCCGCGCAGCCGGTCCATCGTCTGCAGGGCTTCGTCGAACTCCCGCACCCGGGTGGGGCCGGGCATGGGGGCGGCCAGGTCGCCGCCGGCCAGCAGGCGGCAGGCTTCGGCCAGCTGCCCGGCGGTGGTCCGCAGCCGTCGGGCCGTGCGTCTGGTCATGGTGAACACCACCCCTGCCAGCAGCAGGAACAGTATCACGGTCATGCAGCTTTGAAAATCCGGCAAGACGCCGCGCAGCGCCGGGTCGGCGTAGGGGAGGGCGAAATCGTACTGCAAACGGCAGAGCGTGCCGTCGATCAGCGGCACGTCCCGGTAAAACTGGGTGTAAAGCGGCGGCGTGTCCAGCCCCAGCGCCAGTTCCAGGCTGCGGCTGTCCATGTTGGTGGCCAGCACGTTTTCGGGGGCGGCGTCCCCGCCGGGGGCAACGGAGGTGTCCAGCACCACCCAGCGGCAGAGCTCCGGCAACGCGCTTGCGTCAAAATGCTCCGCCGACATCTCGGGCAGGATCTCCATGGCCCGCAGCGCTGCGTCGGAGCCGCTGTAGGCGGGCAGCACGAACCCGGTCTCGATCACGGCCAGGATCGCCCCGAACCAGAGCACCGCCGCGGCAGCGCAGGCCAGCCCGGTGCGCAGCAGGTAGCCCAGCAGCAGCCCGTGCAGGGTGCTGCTGCGTTTCACTCGTTTTTCCATCGGTATCCGATCCCCCAGACTGTCTCGATCGGCTGCAGGCCGCAGGCGCGCAACTTGGCGCGGATGTTCTTGATGTGCTCGGTCACGGCGGATGTGTCGGCGGTGCCGTCAAAGCCGAAGGCCGCTTCGTAGAGCTGCTCTTTGGAAAAAGTGCGTCCGGCATGCAGCGCCAGGTACTCGCAGAGGGCGTACTCGCCCCGGGTCAGGTGCAGCGGGTTCTCGCCGCAGCAGGCTTCCCCCGCCTGTAGGTCAAAAGTCACGCCGCCGCGGCGGATGCGGTGGCTCGGCACCCGGCTCTGCCGCCGCAGATGCGCCTGGACGCGGGCCCGCAGTTCAGCCAGCCGGAAAGGCTTGGCCAGATAGTCGTCGCCGCCCAGGCCCAGGCCGCGCAGCACGTCGGCTTCCTCGGTGCGGGCCGTCAAAAACAGGATGGGGCAGTCCGCCAGTGTCCGCACCCGGCGGCAGGTGGCAAAGCCGTCCTCCCCGGGCATCATCACGTCCAGCAGGATGCAGTCCGCCCAGGCACAGTGCCGTTCGGTTACCAGCGCGCCCCGCGGCAGGGTGGCAACGGTGTGGCCGTCGCGCTCCAGGGCCGTGCGCAGCAGCGCGCACAGGTCGGCGTCGTCGTCAACGACCAGCAGATTGGCCATAGGGAACCCCTCCTTGCTCAACCCATCCAGAGCATCACGGCCCAGGACAGGGCGTACAGCAGATATACATGGGCCGGGTAGAATACGTAAAACAGCTGTTTCAGCCCGCGCCCGCGCTGACCATTATACAACAGCATGGGGACGACTGCAAATGCGCCGTACCATTCGTAATACTGCGTGAACATTTGCGAAAGCTGGAAGTCCGGCAGGGCGGAAAGCTGCCCGCAGGGCAGTACGAAGTAGAACAGCATCGTCAGCGCCACATAGGCCGCGGCCTGCATCCCCCGGCGGCCGCGCAGCAGATACAGCGCGATGCCGAGGAGAATGTAGGTGATGCCGCCATCCGTGATGAAGAACCAGACGGGGAACGCCGTGTAAGCCAGCGCCGCCAGGATGG
>DWXD01000048.1 GCA_019119365.1 Candidatus Gemmiger stercoripullorum
AGCTTGCGGCGGATCAGCTCGGTGCCGCCGAGCATGTTGGACCACTGATCGTCGCCGCCGAACTGCATGTTGCAGCCGTAGTGCTGGAACATGTAGTAGAAGTCGTAGCTCTGCATGATCATGTAGTTGAATTCAAGGAAGGACAGCCCCTTTTCCATGCGCTGCTTGTAGCACTCGGCGCGCAGCATGTTGTTGACGCTGAAGCAGGCGCCGACTTCGCGCAGCAGTTCGACATAGTTGAGGTCCAGCAGCCAGTCGGCGTTGTTTAGCATCATGGCCTTGCCTTCGCCGAATTCGATGAAGCGCTCCATCTGGCGCTTGAAGCATTCGGCGTTATGGGCGATATCCTCTTTGGTCAGCATTTTGCGCATATCGGTACGGCCGGAAGGGTCGCCGATCATCGTTGTCCCGCCGCCGATCAGGGCGATCGGTTTGTTTCCTGCCATCTGCAGGCGCTTCATCAGCGTCAGGGCCATAAAATGACCGGCGGTCAGGCTGTCCGCCGTGCAATCAAAGCCGATGTAGAACGTGGCCTTGCCGTTGTTGATGACCTCGCGGATCTCGTCTTCGTCTGTGACCTGGGCGATCAGGCCGCGGGCTTTGAGCTCTTCGTAAATCTGCATGAGAACTTCCTCCTTGAACTTGGCGGCAAGGGATACAAAACGCCCCCTGCCAAATGTGAAATTTGGCAGAGGGCGAAAAATACGCGGTACCACCTCTGTTCGCCCGCGCCTCGCGGCGGCGGGCCTTCGCGGGTACAGGCGGCAGATGCGACCGATCCGATACCCAGACGCTGTAACGTGCGCACACGGCCCAGCCTACTGCCGCCAAAGCGCGGGTTCGGCCGGCTGCTCCGGGGTGTATTCGCCGCCAGCTGTGCCGGCCCCTTTCACCAACCGGAGCCTCTCTCTCGCACAAAACCGGGCGGGTACTTGTCCCCTTCCCTGCATTTCATAGCCCTTATTGTAGCTTGTTGGGGTTCATTTGTCAAGCGCTGGAGCCTTGTCCCGGTGCATCGACTGCTCCGCGCAGAAGCCTTCGGGATAACGCGCGCGCAGCTTGGCAAGATTTACGCGGAGCACGGTCTCCAGGTCCAGATCCAGCGCGGCGGCCGTCTCGGCCAGGTACCATGCCACATCGCCCAGTTCCCGAACCAAGGCTTCACGGTCCAGCGGGTGGCCCTGCGCCAGATGCTTTTTGACAATGTTGATGGCCTCTCCGGCTTCGCCGCAAAGGCCCATCACGCCGTTGAGCAAAACGGCATCCCGGTCCAGCGCGGGGTTCAGCGTGCGCATCGCTTCCCGCTGGTATTCATTTGCGGTCACAGGCAACCCCCTCTTTCCCGGCAGGGATATCCTGCGATTTTTCAATCAGCTCTCTTGCGTTTGCAAGGCTGAGTTCCGTGACCTTATCCCCCGAGATCATATTGGCCAGCACTTTGATGCGGCCTTCCAGGTCAAGGGGATGGATCTCGGTAAAGGTGCGGCCGTCGCGGACATTTTTCTGGATCAGCAGCTGGTTGTCCGCAAAAGCCGCCACCTGCGGCGTGTGGGTGATGCAAAGCACCTGATGGCCCGCGGCGGTCTCGTGCAGCAGCTGGCCGATGCGCCCGGCCGCCAGGCCGGAAACGCCGGTGTCGATCTCGTCATAGATGACGGTCGGCAGCTCGTCGCGGTCGGCAAGGGCGCTCTTGAACGCCAGCATAATGCGGGAAAGCTCGCCGCCGGAGGCGATTTTGGCCAGCGGCTTGGGTTCCTCGCCGGGGTTGGTGGAGATCAGGAACTCAACATTGTCCTGCCCGTGGGAGGAAAGCGCGCCGCGCGCATGGCGCAGGGCAAAGCGGATGCCCGGCATATTGAGAAATTCAAGCGCGGCCTTCATCTGTTTGTTCATGGCGGTGAAGGCTTTGAGGCGGCTTTCGGTCAGCGTTTCAGCCGCTGCGCGCGCTTTCTGGTAGAGCTCCTGCATTTCGGCGCGCAGCTTGGCGATGGTCTCGCCGGAGGACTGGATCGTTTCCAGCTCGGCGGCGTCCTGCTCGCGGCGGGCCAGCAGCTCCTCCGCCTCCAGGCCAAAGCGCTTTTTCAGGCGGTAGATCGCATCCAGGCGGCTTTCGATCTGGTTGAGCTCGCCCGGGTCAAAGCCGTAGGCGTCGAGACGGTCGGCCAGGTCGGTTGCGAGCTCTCGCGCGCCGTAGTACAGTTCATTCAGCCGCTCCGCCAGAGGCGCCAGGCTTTCGTCCAGCCGGGCGCTCTCCTGCAGGCCGCCTGCGGCGGCTCCAAGCAGATCAGCCGCCCCGGCCGTCTCCCCTTCCTCATCACCAGACAGCGCCGCATGCGCGGCCGTGATGCCGTCCAGAATGCCCTGGGCATGGGTGATGATGGTGCGGCGCTCCTCCAGATGGGCTTCCTCACCCGGCTGCAGGTTGACGGCGTCGATGCGCTCGATCTCCTCGGTCAGCTCCTCCACACGCCGCTGCTTGTTGGCTTCCCCGGCCGTCAGCGCTTCCAGGCGGCGTTTGCAGTCCACAAGTTCGCGGTACAGCTTGTAATAGGCACGGTATTGCGCCGCATTGCGGGCGTACTGGTCCAGGATGCCCAGGTGATTGGATGGGTTGGTCAGGCTCTGGCTGTCGTGCTGGCCGTGGATGCTCAGCAGCCCGGCTGAAATATCGCGCACGACGGCGGCCGTGGCGGGCATGCCGTTCACACGGCAGGCGCCCTTGCCGTCTGCGCTGATCTCGCGGTAGAGCAAAAGGTCGTCGCTCGCCTCGTACCCGCAGGCTTCAAGCTGGGCGCGCACGGCGGCGGGGACATCCTCAAACGTGGCCCAGATGCAGGCTTTGTGCGCGCCGCTGCGCACAAGCTCGCGCGAAGTGCGGTTGCCCAAAATCGCGTTGATCGAATCAATAAGGATGGATTTGCCCGCGCCGGTCTCGCCGGTCAGCACATTGAGGCCGGGGGTAAAACGCACCCCGGCCTTCTCGATCACAGCCACATTTTCGATTTTGAGTTCTGCGAGCATAAGGTCCTCCCCTTGCGTTTGCGCCGGATATCAGCCGCGGCGCGCGGTATACTGCTGCAGCTGGCGGCAGATATCGGCCGCCGCTTCCTCCGAGCGCATGAGGATAAAGAAAGTATCGTCGCCGGACAGCGTACCGACGACATTGCCCCAGGGCTTGGCGTCAAACACTTCGCAGGCGGCGTTCGCCATGCCGGAAAAACACTTGACCAGAACCATATGACCGGCGTAATCCACCCCGATGACCGATTCGCGGAAGATGGTCTCGAACCGGCTGGGCGAATGGGCGACCTTTCCGCTGCCGGTCGCCGCCATGTAGCGGTAGCCGCCGTCCCCCGTGGACGTTTTGATCAGCCGCAGTTCGCGGATGTCGCGGGATACGGTGGCCTGGGTCACATCAAAGCCTTCCCGGCGCAGATGGGCCAGAAGGTCCTCCTGCCGGTCGATGGGGTATTGCTCGATCAGGCGCAAGATCGCCTGGTGACGTGCGCTTTTCATGGCGGAACATTCATCTCCTCATCAGTTTGTTTTCGATGGCGCGGAACTGGTCGGCGCTGCCAAAGCTGACCAGCTGCAGCTTTTGCGGGGCCACGGTCACCTCAATGCGCGCGCCGGGCGGCAGGCGGCAGGGGTTCTGGCTGTCGGTGCAGGCTGTCACATCGGTGCGGTTTTCGCTCTCGGCCAAAATGGTCAGCCTGCGCTGCGCCGCCAGAACGAGCGGCGCTTTGCGGCCGCCGTGGGGGCAGACCGGCGTTAAGACCATCGCCTGCGCGGCCGCATCCAAAATCGGCCCGCCGGCCGAAAAAGAGTAGGCTGTCGAACCGGTCGGCGTGGCGACGATGAGGCCGTCGCTGCGGAAACGGCTGACCGGGATGCCGTCGCAAAAAACGGCGTAATCCATCGGGTGCAGGCGCGAAACGCCGAAAACCGCCACATCGTTGAGCGCAAGCCCCTGCCAGCCATGCTCCGGGGCCGCGGCGCAGAGCAGGCTGCGCGGGGCCAGTGCGAAATCCCCGGCTGCCAGGCGGGCCAGCTTTTCGGGCATTTCCTCCACCTCGCAGGTGGCCAGAAAGCCGGTGCGGCCCAGGTTGACACCCAGCACCGGCTTGCCCGCCTGTACGCAGTTTGGTGCGGCGCGCAGCAGGGTCCCGTCGCCGCCGACCGTCAAAATCAGGTCGGCAGTGCGGAAAGCCTCCGCCTGCGGCAGGAAGGTCACGTCAAGGCCGGAAAGCGCCTGCGCTTCCCCCTGCAGGGCGAGCAGCGGTACACCGGCGCGGCGCAGCAGCGCTGCGGCCTGCCGGGTCACGGTCAGGCCGGCGTCTTTTGTCGGGTTGGGATACAGCAAAACAGACATGGCAGGTCCTCAAAAAAGGTCAATGCAGGTTGGGCGCTTTGTCCAGCGCTTCGTGGGCGGCGCGCACCGTTTTTTCGATCAGTTCCTCCGCCAGCGCCGCGGGAGCCGGGTCGTGCCGGACAAACAGAAGAAATTCGATGTTGCCTTCCGGGCCTTTGATCGGCGAATAGTCAAGCCCTTCTGCGCTGAAGTGGTTGGCGTTGGCGTATTCTACGGCCGCGCGCAGGACTTCACAGTGGGTGGCGGGCTCGCGCACAACGCCTTTTTTGCCGACCTTTTCGCGCCCGGCCTCAAACTGCGGTTTGACCAGGCAGACGCCGCAGGCATCCGGGGTACAGATGACGTCGGCGACCGGGAAGATATGCTTGAGCGAGATGAACGAGACATCCACGCTGAAAAATTCGATCGGTTCGCCCAGGTCCTGCGGCGTAACGTTGCGGATGTTGGTGCGCTCCATATTCACGACCCGCGCATCGGTGCGCAGGCTCCAGGCCAGCTGCCCGTAGCCGACATCCACCGCATAGACCTTGGCGGCGCCGTTTTGCAGCATGCAGTCGGTAAAACCGCCGGTCGAAGCGCCGATGTCCATGCAGATTTTGCCGTTCGGGTGCATCGGGAAGACCTGCATGGCTTTTTCCAGCTTGAGCCCGCCGCGGCTGACATAGCCGATATCATGCCCGCGCACTTCGACACGCGCGTCTTCGCGGATCATCTCCCCGGCTTTGTCGACTTTCTGTTCGTCGACAAAGACAATGCCGGACATGATCAGCGCTTTGGCCCGCTCCCGGCTTTGGGCATATCCATTTTGACAGAGGTATTGATCCAAGCGGATCTTCATGCGTTTACCGCCTTTCGGTTTTTGAGGATGTCCTGCGCCAGCGCCGCCGCATCCAGCGCCTGGTCGCGGCGCAGCTGCGGAACGTTGGCGTGCAGCAGGTGGGTGTTGTCCACCGCATGCAGCCGGTACCGGCCCTGCCAGCCGTTTTGCTGCAAGGAGAACGCCAGCTGCTCGCCGATGCCGCCGGTGCGCACGGCTTCCTCCGCGAACAGGATCGTACCGTAGGGCTGTAGCGCTTCGCAAAGCCCCTGCGGCAGCGGGTAGATCTGCACGAGCTTGTAGCAGTCGGCCGCAACGCCTTTCTGCGCCAGCAGGTCGGCCGCGGCCAGGATCTCCTCGCTCTCGGCGCCGTAACTGACAAGGGCGACCTGCGCCCCGGGCTGGCGGGCGATGCAGTCGAACGGCTGCCCGCTGCAGCCCAGCGCAGCCAGGGCGGGCACCTCGCCGCCGCGCGGATAGCGGATGGCCCGCGGTCCCTGGATGGTAGTGGTGAGCTTTTCGAGCCAGTACGCAAGCTCCGCATAGTTGACGGGCGAATAAGTCCGTATCCCGATCTGGCTGAAATAGCCGGGGTCGTAGATCCCCTGGTGGGTCTCGCCGTCATTGGGCACGAGCCCGGCCCGGTCGACGGCAAACAGTACGTTGAGCTGCATGAGCCAGACGTCATGGATCATCTGGTCGTAGGCACGCTGGAAGAAGGTGGAATAGATGGCCACGACCGGCAAAAGCCCCTGGCTGGCCAGGCCGCCCGCAAAGGTGACGGCGTGCTCTTCCGCCATGCCAACGTCAAAGAAACGGTCCGGGTGGGATTTCTTGAAGAAGTTGAGGCCGGTGCCGTATTTCATGGCCGCGGAGATCGCGCACAGGCGCTTTTCCTTTTCGCCCAGCTGTGCGAGCGTGGTGCCGAAACAGGTCGAGAAGGAATCGTTGGGCGACATTTCCGGGTTTGTCAGGTGGTTGAGATCGAACGCAGATACGCTGTGGAACTCGCCGGGGTTTTCTTCGGCCGGTTTTAAGCCCTTGCCCTTCTGGGTGACGATGTGCAAAAACACCGGCGCGAACTGTTCCTGCAGGTTGTTGAACAGGCGGGTCAGCTCCAG
Organism: Candidatus Gemmiger stercoripullorum; assembly: GCA_019119365.1. GTDB lineage: Bacteria > Bacillota > Clostridia > Oscillospirales > Ruminococcaceae > Gemmiger > Gemmiger stercoripullorum. The sequence goes on from DWXD01000048.1 coordinate 6,311, forward strand.
CACGTTGTGCCCGTCTACCGGGCCGATGTACTGAAACCCCATCTCCTCAAACATCGTTGAATGATAGATGCCGCGGCGGATCAGCTGTTTGCCCTGCTGCAGCGCTTTTACAACGCCGCTGCCCACGACCGGGATGCGGTCAAGCATCGTTTCCATATGCGCTTTGGCGTGGAAATATTTGGGGTCGGTGCGCAGCTTGGTCAGGTAGTTGGCCATCTCCCCCACGTTTTTGGAGATGGACATTTTGTTGTCGTTGAGCACGACGATCAGGTTGTTGAGGGTGCCGACGTTGTTCATGCCCTCATACACCATGCCGCCGGTAAAAGCGCCGTCGCCGATGATCGCAACGACCTTGCCCGGTTCGCCTTTGAGCTTTTTGGCGTGCGCGACACCGATAGCCGTGGACAGCGCCGTGCTGCCGTGGCCGGAAATAAAGGTATCACAGATGCTCTCTTTGGGGCTGGGGAAGCCGGAAATGCCCCCGTTGCGGCGCAGCTCGGCAAAACCGGCGCGGCGGCCGGTGAGCAGCTTGTGGGTATAGCACTGGTGGCCGACGTCAAACAGGATCTTGTCCTGCGGCAGTTTCAGCGCGCGGTGCAGCGCTACGGTCAGTTCGACCACGCCCAGGTTGGACGAAAGGTGCCCGCCGGTCGCCGATACGCTGTCGATCAGAAAGCTGCGGATCTCAGCGCACAGCGGCGGCAGCTGCTGCAGCGGGAGCTTTTTGATATCCCCTGTCTGTTTGATCTGGTCCAGCAAAGGATACGCCATACTTTTTGCACCTCATTCCTCATAACATCCGGCGGCTCAGACCATGGGCATTGCAAAGCCGATGGCCGCCCCGAAAGCGGCCCCGGTCCAAACCTGTATGGGGGTATGCCCGACCATTTCCTTCAGCTTTTTATCGCCCAGGAAAGGCAGAAATTCGGATTCCTGGTCCATCCATTCGTTGAGCAGGCGGTTGAGCACCTTGGCCTGCTCCCCTGTTTCGCGGCGCACGCCCATGGCGTCGTACATCACGATGATCGAGACGATCAAGGCGATGGCAAACAGCGTGGAATGGGTGCCGCAGTACCGCCCGGTGGCGACCACCATCGCGCAGACCGTGGCCGAATGGGCGCTGGGCATGCCGCCCGCGCCCCACATGCGCTCCGGGATAAATTTGCCCACCAGGATCAGGTTGAGGATCACCTTGATCAGCTGCGCCGAAAATGAGCCGATCAAAGCTGTGACCAGAACATAGTTCCAGCTGAGCGCCTGCATCAGCAAGTTCATTGCGGTACCACTCCTTCGGCGGGGCCACCGCCGTTTTTAATTCTTGCGCTGCAAAAGCTCGCGCGCCATCTCGCGCAGGAAATCCGCCTGCGGCCCCAGCGGCGCCAGCGCATCCAGCGCGGCGTCGTTGTGCTGCTGCGCAAGCTTTTCGGCCCCGTCAAGGCCGTACAGCGTGATAAAGGTTGTTTTGTCGTTGGTCTCGTCGCTCCCGGCCGGTTTGCCCAGCTGTTCGGTCGTGGCGGTCACATCCAGTATGTCGTCCACGATCTGGAACACAAGGCCCAGCTCGGCGGCATAGGTATCGAGCGCTTGGGCAAGCGCCTCGCCGGCGCCGGCCGCGGCGCAGCCCAGCGCGGCGGCCGCGCGGATCAGCGCGCCGGTCTTGTGGGCGTGCAGGGTGTACAGCGCTGCCTCGTCGGCCTTTTCGGTCTCGTAGCGCATATCAAGCTCCTGCCCGAGGATCATGCCGCGCGCACCGCCGCCCGCGGCCAGCGCAGCAGCTGCCCGCGCCCGGTTTTCAGCCGGGAGCCCGGCCGCGGCGATCACCTCAAAGGCGGCGGTCAGTAGCGCGTCCGAGGCCAAAAGGGCCGTACATTCATCAAACTGCTTGTGGCAGCTCGGGCGGCCGCGGCGGAAATCGTCGTTGTCCATGCAGGGCAGGTCGTCCTGGATCAGCGAATAGCAGTGCAGCATTTCCACTGCGCACGCAAAATCGAGAGCCTGCGCCGCTGGCCGGCCGCACAGCGCGCACCCGGCCAGTGCCAGCACCGCGCGCACCCGCTTGCCGCCCCCCAGGAGGCTGTAACGCGCGGCCGCGGAAATGCGGGCCTGCGCGGGCAGGTACTGGTCACAGAGTTCTTCCAGCCGCCGTTCGGTCATGGCGGCGTACTGCGCATACTGCGCCTGATAGGCTGCACGGTCCATCTTGCTCACTCCTGTGTCTGTTTCATCTCGTTTTGCAAAGCGGCGTCTATCTCTTCGATCTGCAGCTTGGCCTGCTGCAGCGTTGTGTTGCAGTAGGCGATCAGCTGCGCCGCTTCGGCATACAGTTTGACGGCCTTGTCCAGGCTGGTGGCTTCATCCTGCATCTGGGCCAGCACGTCCTGCAGGCGCTGCAGGCCCTCCTCAAAGGTTTTCGGCGTTTTCATTGGTGTTGTCTCCCTGCGTCATGGTCACGTTCTGCACGGTGCACACAGCCTGCGCCGCCGCGCCGCAAAGGGTGATGTTCTGCCCGGGGCGCAGCGTATCCACTGTGCGGCAGTTCCCGGCGTCGTCGCGCACCATCGCATAACCGCGCGCCAAAACGGCGTAAGGGTCCAGCGAGGCAGCCAGCGCGGCGGCGCTGCGCAATGCCTGTTCCCGGGCGGCGGCAGCGGCCGCTGCCGCACCGCTTGCCGCGGCGGCATAGCGGTCCACCTGCTGCGCGCGGGCTTCCAGGCTGCCGTGAAATGCCTGCAGGGCCGCACCGGCCCCCAGGGCGTTCACTCTATTATAACACATCTGCAGCCGGGACTGTATATTTTTCTGAATATTTTGTTCTAAATTGTATATTTCCTGCAGAAACTGGCGCTTGTCCGGCACGCACAGCTCGGCGGCGGCCGAGGGCGTAGGCGCGCGGACGTCCGCCACATAGTCAAGGATTGTGTAGTCGATCTCATGCCCGACCGCGGAAACGACCGGCTTGCGGCAGGCGTAGGCGGCCCGCGCAATGCGCTCGCTGTTGAAGACCCAGAGATCTTCTTTGCTGCCGCCGCCGCGCGTGACAAGGATCAGATCCGCCCGGTCGTCCCGGTCCAGCGCGCGGATTCCCTGCACGATGCTCTGCTCGGCTTCTATGCCCTGCACGCTGACCGGGGCCAGCAGCAGCTTTGTCAGCGGCCAGCGGCGGGAGATCACGTTGCAGACGTCCTGCAGCGCCGCCCCCGTCTTGGAGGTGACGATGCCGATGCAGCGCGGCACCGGCGGCAGGGGGCGCTTGTGTTCGGCGGCAAACAGGCCCTCTTCCTCCAGCTTTTTCTTGAGCGCGTCAAAAGCCATCTGCGCGGCCCCGGCGCCGAACGGGCGCATAAACTCCACATAGACCTGGAAAGCGCCGTCCCGCTCGTACAATGTGGCGCGGCCGTAAGCCAGCACCAGCATGCCGTTCTGCGGCGGGAAGCCAAGCAGGCGGGCTTTGTCGCGGAACATGACCGCTTTGACCGAGGCGGTCTCGTCCTTGAGCGTAAAATAGAGGTGCCCGCTTTTATAATGGCGCGTAAAGTTGGAGATCTCGCCCAGCAGGATCAGGTTGCTCAGCGGTTCGCACTGTTCAAGCACCTGGCGCGCCAGTGCGTTCAGCGTGCTGATGCGGATGTATTCGGCCATGCGCCCACCTCCCTGGCGGCCAGCAGCGAAACGCCGATCGCGTTGTCGCTGGCAAATTTACCGGGTACAAACTGCGCGCCGGGCATCCGCCGCGTGATGTAGTCCCGTATGAGGCCGCTGCTCATAACGCCGCCCGCAAAGACGACCGGCAGGCCCGGATGGAGCCCGAGCGCCGCGGCGGCCATCCGGCGCAGCGTTTCGGCCACGCACAAAAGGCAGTATTTGCATACATATTCCGGCGCGCAGCCCTGCTGTAAAAGCTGTTCATACTGGTTCTGCAGCCCCGAAAGGCTGCAGTTCATCCCCTTGACGCTGACACGCGGTTTGATGTCCTCCGGGCAGGCGGCCGCCAGTTCGCTGACTTTGGCCCCGGCCGGGAACGCAAACCCGAGCCGCACGCCCAAACGGTCGACGGCCTGCCCGGCGTAGAGGTCCTGTGAAGTGCCAAGGCAAAGGATGTTCCCGGCCGCATCGCAGTGCAAAAGGTCGGTCGTGCCGCCCGAAACATGAAAAACGAGCACCTCCCGGCCGAAAAGGTCCGCCCCTGCGGCGGCATACAGCGCGGCCGCAATGTGCCCCTGCTGGTGGGTCGTGCGCACAAGCGGCACGCCGCGCGCCGCGCTGAACGCCGCCGCGGCGCTGAGCCCGGCCAGAAAGCATGGCATGTAGGAACCTTCGACCGGGCGCGGGCGCGCCGAAACGCCGACAGCGCCGACTCGTGTAAGGTCGGCCCCGGCGCCGATCTTTTCAAGCAGCTCCGGCAGCGCGGCGGTGTGGTGGAACAGCGCATCGCTCTGGCGCAGGCCCAGCTGCCCGGCACGCACCGGCAAAAACTGTTTGCAGTCACAAACAACCTCTCCGGCGTTTGCGTCAAAGACAGCCAGAGAGGTTGCATAGTTGCTTGTATCAATACCCAGCGTCAGCATGGCGCGTTCTCCGCGGCGGGGTCCGCTTCCTGTTCACGCGCAACGCTGCCCAGCAGGCCGTTGACGAACTGGTGGTCGTTGTCGGCGCCGTATTTCTTGACCAGCTCCACCGCTTCGTTGATCGCAACGCCGGGCTTTTTCTCCTCGCCGTACAGCATTTCGGCCAGCGCAATGCGCATGGCGGTCAGGCTGACGCGCGGCAGGCGGGCCAGCGTCCACCCTTTCAGGTGGGCGGTAATGATGGCGTCGATCTCCTCGCGGTGGGCAAGCAGATCGTCCAGCAGGCGCCGGGAAAAGGCGTCCAGCACAGCTTCGCTGTTTTCGGTGTGGGCGCTGAGGGCTTCCTGCGGGTCATCGGGCTGGAAGGTGGCCGAAAAGGCGGCCAGAAAGGCATGCTCGCGCGCCTCGCTGCGGCGCAGTGTCGTTTCGCTCATCTGTCTCTTTCTTTCTAGTTCTTGGGCTTGTGGGCGGGCGTAGCGGACCGCATAAATTTACGGCGGACCAGCCGTTGCGCACCGCTTCGTTTTGGCAGGGGTCAGTCGCCGGCGTCTTCCGCCAGGCCGGTCACGATCACATCGACCCGCTTCACGGTGATGCCGGTCATGTTTTGGATCGTCTGTTTGACATTCTCCTGCACTTTCTCGCACACGGAGACGATCTTGCAGCCGTAATTGCTGACAATGTACAGCGTTACGGTCGCCACGCCGTCCTCGATCACGACAGTCACCGGTTTGTGCAGGCTGGCTTTGTTCAAAAGGCCGCGCACGCTCTGCATGCTGCCGGATGCCACTGAATCAACGCCATCGACTTCTTTGGCGGCCAAAGCTGCGATCTTGGCCACTACGTCTGTGGAGATCTGCAGGCTGCCAGCCACTGTATTGCGCACATCCATGGGTCTGCCCTCCTGTATGCCGGACCGCTGCAGGCGGCCCGGACGTTTCACTTTTAAGTAAATATACTATAGCATAGTTTGCCTTTTTTGTAAATATCGTGCAGGCCCCTTCACACAAAACGCGCCGCGCTTTCTTTCAGGCGCGGCGCATGGGTGTAAGGCAGTTCTACTTTACTTCTGTGATCGTGATGTCCTGGGCGGAAATATCCTCGCAGCTGTTGAGGACGACATCGCGGATGCGGGTCACTTCCTCCTGGGTCAAGGCGTCGTTCTCGGTCATAACGGTGATGTCCGCACGGCCGTCGCGCAAGGTGACAACGCAGTCGGCAAAGCCCTTGGCCTTGATCTTGCTTTCAAGCTCGGATTCCGCCGTGATGCTGCTGACCTGTGCCTGCAGGTCTGCGGTCAGCTGTTCTTTTTCCGCTTTGTCGAGCTCCGCGTTTTTCAGCGCCTTTTTGATCGAATCCAGCGCTTCGTCCCGCGCTTTGGTGCGCGTTAAGCGGGCCTGCTCAAAAAATTCGACTGAGGAGTCCTGGCTGGCGCTGACAAGCTGGGCTTCGCCGTAGTTTTTGGCCTGCTCTGCCGCAGCGTCTGCCGTTTCGGCCGCCGTCCCGGTTTCCAGCGGGTCGAACACGGCGACCGCCTGCCCGTCCGCGGCGGTATCGGCCGGGACGGACGCCTGCGGCGTCTGCCCGGCCAGGGACCAGTTCATATACACCGCGGCCCCCAACGCCATGACCAGCGTCGCCAGTGTGACCGCGCGTGTGTTCGGGCGCAGCTTCATCGGATCATGCCTCCTTTGAAAAAAATCAAGATTTGAAACAGTTAGGATGTACCGGCCATCTTTGTAACCGTGATGTGGTTGGCCCCGATGCCGGTCAGGGCGGTGACGAGCTCGGTCACGGCATACTGCACGCCGGGGTCGCCGCCGCCCTCGCAGACGACCGCTACGCCCAGGATCTGCGGGGCTTCCACCTGTTCGACAAGCGCGGCGTCGCCCAGCAGAACATGCTCCCGGCGCTCGGTATCGGCGCTGCGCTCCGTGTCGGCGGCATAGCGGGTCAGCTGGCTGCCGGCCAGCGTGACCATGACGCGGGTCTGCCCGGTCCCTTCCATGCGGCAGATCATTTCGGTCAGCTGCTCCTCCAGCGTTTCGGCGTAGCTGTCCGGCGCAGCCGTGGCGGCGGGGGTGGCGTCTGTTTGCGGCACGGCGGCTTCTTCCGGGAAGCATTCGGAAACCAGGAGCAGCAGCATACCGCCAAGACCGGCCGCCAGCAGCAGGTTGACCCGCCGCTTTTCGTCGCGGCAGGCGGCCCGCAATTTTTCGGACAGGCTGTGCAGCAGGGTTTGCGCCTGTTTCATGGGGTCTCACCCCCTTCCGCCGTGAGCTCCCACGGCAGCGTGCCGCTGTTTTTTTCCAACAGTTCGCTGGCTTCGCTTTGCCGGGCAGGGTCAGCCAGCGTGATGCGGCATACGCCGTCCTGTAAAACGAAGGAGCACCCGATGCCGTTTTGCTCCAGCAACGCCTGCAGGGCCTGTGCCGAGGCCAGCAGGGCGATATCCTGCCGGTAGCTTTCAAAGGCGGAAGGCTGCTGTGCGCTGCCCTGCGCCGAAAACGCGCGCAGTTCGGCCGCGAACGCCGGCCAGTCGGCTGCCGCGCCCACGCGGACGACCGATGTTATAATATACAGCAGCAGCACAAGATTTATAACCGGTTTGAACGCATTTTCCGGCCAGAACAGGCGGATCATCCCGGCCCCGGCGCACAAAATGCAGCCCCCGAGCGCCAGGTGGCGTATTGTCTGCATCATCCGATCCCTCCCCCGCTCAACAGCAGCAAGGCTGTGGATAAAAACACCATAAAGAAATAAAGAACCAGCATGGAGCCGCACAGGCGGGCCCCCGCTGAAAAGGTCTTGCAGACCTGCCCGCACGCCTCCTGCCCGCTGCCCAGCGCCAGGACGCCTGCCAAATCGAACGCAAGGCAGAACAGCGCGCAGCGCACAAACACCGGCAGGAACATCGCCCCCAGGGCGGCCACGGCGGCCAGCGCCAGCGACCCTTTGAGCAGCTGTACCGCGCTGACCGCCCCGCTCAGCGCCGCGGCGGCTGCATCGCCCACGACCGGGATCGCGCCGCTGAGCACGCTGCGCCCCATGCGCAGCGCAGCGCTGTCGGCCGTGGCGGCCAGAATGTTCTGCAGCCCCAGCACAAAGCTGAACAGCGCGCCGCAGCATTTCAGGCAGAAGGACAGGCTGCGGGAAAACAGGTTTGCGGCCTCCGCAAGCCCCGCATTGTTCCAAACGGCGGAAGAAACGGAAAGGCAGAAATAGACCTGCAGCAGCGGCAGCAGCACCCGGCGGATGGCCCAGGCCAGAAAGTTGGACATGGCCAGAAACATCGTGCCGTACACGGCCGCGCCGCCGGTCTGGCCGCCTGCGGCGGCGGCCCCGCTGTATACCGGGATAAACGTGAGCAGGTAGTTCTGGCAGGATTCCGCCGTGCGCGCGGCGGCATCGAGCAGGTCCTGTACCGCGTCCAGACAAACGGCGCCGAACGCCAGCACGCACACAGCCCCAAGACAGCGCTGCCACGCCCCCGGCCCGGCGATGAGCGAAACGGCGCAGCCCAGCAGCAGAACCACCGCCGCCTGCCCCGCAAACTGCAGCGGCGCGCGCCATGTTTGCCCGGCTGCCTGCCACAGGGCACAGAACAGTTCCGCCAGCGTCCAGGCGGCAGCGTCTGTGGCGGCGCTATCCCCCAGGATCTCCTGCGCGGCGTGCGGCAGTTCGGCAGCCTGTGCGGCGCTGGGGAACCAAAAGAACAGGCTTACTGCAAAAAATGCAGCAATGAGTCGACCAGGCTCTGGAAGAGCGGCAGGGCCTGCAAAAGCGCAAGCGCGCGCCCGCCCAGCTCCGCGGCGTTGGCGGCGGCTGCAAGCCCGGATTCGCGGCAAAGGTCGGCGGCAAACTGGGCGATCAGCGCAATGCCGAGCACACGCAGGATACAGCCGGCGCTCTGCCCGCCTGCATACCGGGAAAGCGTTTCGACCAGATCGAGAACCGGCTGCATCTGCTGCGCCGCCAGCGCCAGCACCGCACCCGCGCTGCCGGCCGAGACGAGGAAGGCAAAGGCGGGTTGGTCTTTTTTCAGGGTCAACACCAGCAGCCCCGTCACAAGCGCCAGCGCTGCAATCTTTAAAACCAGCATAGCTCATAAGTCAAACAGCGCTTTGATCAGCACGAACAGCTCGCTGATCTGGCGCACCAGCATCGTAAGTACAACGATCAGCCCGGCCAGCGTCGTCATCATGGCCTGGTCTTCGCGCCCCGAGCGGATCAGCAGTTGGTTGAGCACCGCCACGATGATGCCGATGGCGGCGATTTTGAAAACCAGGTCGATGTCCATGGTTTTTCTCCTTTGTGCAGGTTTATAAAAGCAGGATCGCCCCCAGCAGCCCCAGGCAGGCCCCCAACCGCGGATAGAGCGCCCGCGCCTGCGCGGCGGCTTGCCGTGCCTGCTGTTCGGCGGCGCGGCATATCGCTGTCAGGTGCGCAAGCGTGCGGCAGGCGCTCTCCCGCCCGGCGCTTTCGAGCGCGCGCAGCCCTTCGCGCAGTTCTCCCTGCCAGGCGCCGAGCGCGGGCGGGACCGGAAGTTCGGAAAAATGGCGGAAGCGCTGCAGTGCAAATTGCGCAAAGGCCGGGTTGCGCGCGGCCATCGCCAGCACGGTTGGCCCGGGCAGCGCGCGGTAGCGGATCGCGTCGCTCATGTAAAGCAGCAGGCTGACAAAACAGCGGATGCTTTCCGCCTGCTTCCGCAAATGCGCGCATTTCAGCACCCCGGCGCCAAAACCGGCGCACGCCAGCATGGCTGCGCCCAGCAGTTTCAATACAAGCGGCAGGGTCATGGCAGTGCCTCGATGGCGCGCACCTGCCCGGGGTGCGCGCACCCGGCCAGCAGCGCGGCCTGCGTGAACGCACCAGTCGCCAGCAGGCGGCGCAGGTGCGGCTTTTGGGTCAGCTGCGCCGTGGCTTCGCCATGGACCGAAGCGACAAATACGACCCCCGAGGCAACGCCCTGCTCAAGAGCGTCGGCGTCAGCGCGCGTGCCGATCTCATCGCACAGGATGACCTGCGGGTTCAGGCAGCGCAGGGCCATGAGCACGGCGGCCGCCCGCGGACACCGCGTGAAGACATCGCAGTTGACGCAAGGCTTGTCCGGCGGCGCGCCCTCTTCGCCCAGCAGCTCGCCGCGCTCGTCCGCAACACAGACGATCCGCGCCTGCGCCGCCAGATAGTAAAGGATGCTGCGCAGCAGCGTTGTCTTTCCGCTGCCGGGCGGACCGATGACCAGAATGCCGCCGTCCAGCCGGTCCAAAGCCTGCCGCAGCGCCTGCGGCAGCGGGCAGGTGATAAACCTGGCAACGCGCAGGCAGAGCGCCGTGACCGCCGCAAACCCGCCCGGGCCGCGCAGCCCGGCCACGCCGACGCGGTGCCCGCCCGGCAGTGTGAAATAACCGTCCTGCAGTTCCTGCTCATACGCATAGACGCTGTGCCCGCACAGGGCAAGGAACGTCCGGCGGATATCCTCCTGCCTCAGCGGCCCCGGAGAGCGCAGCACAGGCAGCAGCTGCGCACAGGGCACGAGCCGTCCGGCGACTGTAAACTGCAGCGGCTGCCCGGCGCGCAGGCGTATCTCCTGTATCTCCGCCGCCTGGGCGGGCGGCAGCGTGCCGAGCAGCTCGCCAAACGGCGGCCCCAGCGCCCGGACCACGCGGTAGTACTCGTCCATCCCCCATCACCTCACACCCCCACTGTATTCCGGGACAAGCCGCCCTAGAACCGGGCGGCAAAGACAAAAAGGCAGCCACAGCGCTATGCTGTGGCTGCCTTGGGGGGCAATTTTTATTCCTGCGGCTGCTGCCCGATCAGGCGGTAGAGACCGGCTTCGTCAAGGATGGGGATGCCGAGGGTCTGGGCCTTGGTCAGCTTGGAACCGGCCGCTTCCCCGGCGACGACATAGGCGGTCTTTTTGGAGACAGAGCCGCTCGCCTTGCCGCCGTTTTGTACGATCAGCGCCTCGGCCTCCTGGCGTGAAAGGTGCGGCAGCGTGCCGGTCACGACCAGCGTCATCCCGGCCAGGGCGGTGCCTTTCTTTTCACCGTGCCATTCCATATTGACCCCGGCCGCCTGCAGGCGGGCCAGCAGGTCGGCGGTGCCGCTGCGGGCAAAAAACTCGGTCACGCTCTGCGCCATGACCGCGCCGATGCCGTCGATGGCGGCGATCTCCTCCCCGCTGGCGGCAGCCAGCGCCTGCATGGCGCCGAAATGCTCAGCCAGCTGGGCGGCGGCCTTATCGCCAATGTTGCGGATGCCGAGACCAAACACGAGCTTGTCGAGGTTGTTCTGCTTGGAGGCTTCGATCGCGTCGAGCAGGTTCTGCGCGCTCTTGTCTTTGAATTTGTCCAGCTGCAGCAGCTGTTCTTTCGTCAGGTTGTACAGATCGGCGACCGTGTGCACAAAGCCGCGCTCCGTCAGCTGTACGGCGACCGCCTCGCCCAGCCCGTCAATGGCCATTGCATTGCGGGAGGCAAAATGGATCAGGTTGCGCAGGCTCTGGGCCGGACATTCGGGATTTACGCAGCGCAGGGCGGCTTCGTCCTGCAGGTGCACGACCGGCGCGCCGCAGGACGGGCAGGTATCCGGCATGCGGTACGGTTCGGTCCCATCGCCATGGCGGGACACGCCGATGACTTCGGGAATGATATCGCCCGCCTTGCGCACGCGGATGGTATCGCCGATGCGCAGATCAAGGCTGCGGATGATGTCCTCGTTGTGCAAACTGGCGCGGGAAACGCTGGTCCCGGCCAAAAAGACCGGGTCAAACACGGCGGTGGGGGTCAGTACGCCGGTGCGGCCGACCGAGACTTCGACCTCGCGCACGACCGTCTCCTTGACTTCGGGCGGATACTTGAACGCGATGGCCCAACGTGGGAACTTGTTTGTGCTGCCGAGCGCTTCGCGTGCCGCCAGGTCGTCAACCTTGATGACCGCGCCGTCAATATCATAGGCGAGCGTGCCGCGCATCTGCCCGATGGCTTCGATCTCTTTGAGCGCGTCCTCGATGGACGTAAAGACGCGGTAACGCGGCGAGACCGGAAAGCCCATCTGCTTGATAAAATCGAGCGTCTCGCTGTGGCGGGCAAAGCTGCGCCCGCGAACCTGCTGCAGGTTGAACACAAAAATCGAAAGCCCGCGCGCCGCCGTGATCTTCGCATCTTTCTGCCGCAGCGAACCGGCGGCCGCGTTGCGCGGGTTTTTGAACGGGACCTTGTCCTGCAGCTCCTGTTCTTCTTTCAGGGCAAAAAATGCGTCGTGCGGCATATAAACTTCGCCGCGCACCTCAAGAAATTCCGGCGCGCCGGGCGGCAGGGTCTTGGGGATGGCGCGGATGGTGGCGAGGTTTTCGGTCACATCCTCCCCCACCAGGCCGTCGCCGCGTGTAGAACCGCGCACAAAGCGTCCGTCTTGATATTCAAGGCTGACCGAAAGGCCGTCGATCTTTTCTTCCACAACATACTGCGGCTCGACGCCTGCTTCCCGCACGCGGGCGTCAAACTCACGCAGCTCCTCAAACGAGAAAGCGTCCTGCAGGCTTTCCATCTTGACGGTATGCGCGACCTTGCTGAACTTGCTGCTGGCGGCTTCGTTGACGTGCTGCGTCGGTGAAGACGGCGTGACCAGCTGCGGATACTCGGCCTCGATGGCCTTGAGCTCCCGCGTCAGCGCGTCGTATTCAAAATCTTCCAGCTCGGGGGCGTTCTCCATATAATACAGGCGGTTGTTGCGCTCAATAACGCGGCGCAGTTCTTCCGCCCGCTGTTTTGCCTGTTCCAGTTCCATGCGGACCTCCGTTTGATGATTCATCCACAGTAGTATACCACAAACGCCGCGCGCTGTCATGCCGGGTCACAGGGTATACGCTTTATACGAAACTTTTTGCAGCAGCGGCGCGATGGCGGCATAGTTGGCGGGCTGGGTGCCGCTTGTCATCACATTCGCCGCACCGGTCGCCATCGAAAGGCGGATGCTCTGGTCAACGTCCATCTGGCGCTGTGCAGCCAGGGCCAGGGCGGCCAGCATGCTGTCCCCTGCGCCCACGGTGCTGCCGAGCGGCACCGGCACAGCCTGCGCCTGCCACATTTTGCCCTCCGTCAGGTACAAAGCGCCTTCGCCCCCCAGAGACACGACGATCTTGCGGACGCCGTAGGCAAAAAGCCCCTGTGCCGCTTCCGCAATGTCGGCGCAGGAGGACAGCGGCCGCCCGACCAGGCGGGAAAGTTCATCCCGGTTGGGCTTGATCAGATACGGCCCGGCCTGCAGCCCGCGCGCGAGCGCCTCCCCGTCCGCATCCAGGAAAACGCGCGCGCCCGCCTGCCGGCAGCGCTCGGTCCAGCGGCGGTAGGTATCGGCCGGGGCCCCGGCGGGCAAACTGCCGGAAAGGACGACAAGATCGCCCGGGGCAATGCGCGCCAAAAGGCGGCGCAGCAATTCTTCCAGCGCCGTGGCGGAAACCTGCGGGCCGGGTTCGTTGACGTCGGTGTTCGTATGGCTGGCGGGGTCGATGATCTTCAGGTTGGTGCGGGTCTCGCCGTCCGCCTCATACAATTCGCTTTCGAGCCCCCGTTCCGCCAGCATCCGGCGCAGCGCCTGCCCCGCCGCGCCGCCCGCAAAGCCAAACGCAACGCTGGCTTCCCCCAGTTCGGCCAGGACCTTTGAGACGTTGATCCCCTTGCCGCCCGGGTCCATGCGCACGTTGGTAACGCGGTTGACGGTGTCGGTACGGAAATGCGGGATCACCACGGTTTTGTCAAGCGCCGGGTTCAGTGTGACGGTATAGATCATAACAGTACCCTCCCAAGGTGCTTTTTGCCATTATACTACAAACTGCGTCCACAGGCAAAAGGCGCTTGCACACCCGCGCGCGCCGCGCTACAATGAAAGAAAAATACAGGGGGCGACGGATGTGAAGATCTGGACGTTATTGGAGAACACGCGCCAGGCGGAGGCTTTTACCGCAGAACACGGCCTGAGCCTGTATATCGAGACCGGCCGCCGCCGCATTTTGCTGGACACCGGCCAGACCGGCGCGTTTGCCGCCAACGCGGCGGCGCTGGGGGTGGACCTGGCTGCGGTAGATACGGCGGTGCTCTCCCACGGCCATTACGACCATGGCGGCGGGCTGGAACGTTTTTTGGCGCTGAACCGGACAGCGGCGCTGTATCTGAGCCGCCATGCGTTTGAGGCGCATTACCACGGGCCGGAAAAATACATCGGGCTGGACCCGGCGCTGCAGCGGCATGCCGGGCGGCTTGTCTATGTGGCGGATGCAGCCGTCTCTCTCGGCGATTCGCTCAAGCTCGTCCCGGCCGCAGGGCTCGAACAGCGCTACCCGGCGCGTGCTGGCGGGCTGCAGGTCATGGAAAACGGCGTGCTGCAGCCGGAGGATTTCCGCCACGAGATCTACCTGCTGGCGGAAGAAAACGGGCGGCGGGTGCTGTTCAGCGGCTGTTCGCACAAAGGCGTGCGCAACCTGCTTGACTGGTTCCGGCCGGATGTGTTCGTGGGCGGGTTCCACTGTACGGGGCTGGACCCGGCAAGCAGCGGCGCGCAAGAGCTTGCCGGGATGGCCGCAGCCATGCAGCGTTCGGATGCGGTGTTTTATACCGGGCACTGCACCGGGCAGGCCGCCTATGAATACTTCAAGCAGCGCCTGGGCCCCCGCCTGCACCGGCTGAGCACCGGGCGGATGTTCACGCTGTAAAAATATCCTGTAAAAGGCGCTTCCCCCGCAAAACCTGCAGGGGGGAAGCGCCTTTTGGGGTTTGAGCATATGTTTTTGGGGAACGAAAACGGCGGCTAACTCCGCCGTTTTATATGGGGTCCCAAAGCGAAGAAACACGCTGGATTTCCGTCACAGGAATCTCCTCCGCGTTTCCTCCTTCAAGTCCTTCTCTGTTTCGAGGCCGTTTTGTACCACACCGGCCACAACCACAAAGAAAAGCAGCATGGGGACCGCAGCCAGAGCCGTCTGGCGGAGATTCGCTGCCTGCAAAAAATATGTGCTCAAAACCGGCTGCGTATCCGCCTGCAAAAATGTTAGGGGCTGTTCGAGCATGGCCCAGCTTTCGGCAACGGACAGCAAACTCCCGGCCAGCAGGTACGGTGTGAGCAAAGGCAGGCAGATATGCCGGAATATTTGCGGGCCGCTTGCGCCTTCACAGGCGGCGGCTTCTAGCAGGCTGGTCTCGATCTGCCGGAAACCGGCCCAATACAGCAGCACAAGAAACGGCTGGAACGCAGACAGGAGCACCAGCCCGCCGAGGCGGTCCAGCAGATGCAGCACATCCAGCACCAGGTACTGCGGCAAAAGCAGCGCCTGCTGCGGCAGCAGCATCAGCAGCAGGCACAGCGCCAAAACCCTGTTGGCGGCGCGCGGCGGCAGCAGCTTGGCAAGCGCCAGCCCGGCCGGGACGTTTACAAGCCACTGCAACAGCAGATTGGCGGCGGCCAGCAGGCAGCTGTTGCGGTACGCCAGAAGAAATGCGGCCGTCAAAGGGCCGCTATCCGCTTCTGCGGCCGCGGGCACGGCTTCCCAAAGAAAGGAAAACAGCGCAAGGCAGGGAAACAGGTAAAGGGCCAAAAGCAAAAAGAACAGCGCTTTTTTCAAAGAATTCCGGTGCACGGCGCTCACCCTCCCCTTCTGCGGCGCTGCCGCATCACCCGGGCAAGCAGCACCCCGCCGGCCAGCGCGGGCACGGCGATCAACAATACACAGGCGGCCTCCAGGCGGGCAAAATTCATGT
This sequence comes from Candidatus Gemmiger stercoripullorum, assembly GCA_019119365.1. Lineage (GTDB taxonomy): Bacteria > Bacillota > Clostridia > Oscillospirales > Ruminococcaceae > Gemmiger > Gemmiger stercoripullorum. The sequence goes on from DWXD01000048.1 coordinate 21,633, forward strand.
TGGTGAAGTTGTTTTGCAAAAAGTGCTGTAAGCTGTAAAGGGATTCGGCCGGGTGCGCGCCGCCCAGCATCAGCGCTTCGCGGAAGCAGCGGAACGCATTGTATACGCCCAAAAGGGCGCTCAGGGCAAAGGCGGGGCGCAACAGCGGCAGGTAGATATGGCGCAAAATGGCGCCGAACGCAGCGCCTTCCACCTGGGCGGCCTGCGTATACTCCAGCGGGATGGAGGACAGCGCCGCGGTGAGGACCAGAACGGTATACCCCAACCCTTTCCACAGGACCAGCAGAGCAAACACAAAGCCGACCACCGGGCTGTTTGCCCGGCCGGAGAGCCACCCTTCCGCCGGAAAACGGCCCAGCCAGTCGTATACGATCGAGACCGTCGCGGCGGCCGGCAGCACGGCCGGCAGGAAGAACAGAAACCGGTGCTTTTGCCAGGGGGCCCGGTGGCAGAGCAGCGCCGCCACAAAGCCAGCCAGAAGGTTCAGCGGCAAAACGAAGCACCACAGCAAAACCAGGTTGCGCAGCGCCAGCAGGAACGTTTGGTTGCGCAGCAGGTCCGCGTAGTTTTCCAGCCCGGCGAATTCACCGCCCATGCCACGGAAGAAACTGCGGACCAACGCCATGGCAAACGGCAGCAGATAGCTGACCCCAAACGCCAGCAGCGCCGGCGTCAGCAGCAGCCAGCCTAAACGGCGGTTTTGCCGGGGAGAGCCGGCCGGTTTGTGGGTTTTGTGCATGGCCACCCCTTTATTCATCCAGGTACATCTGCAGCCGCGGCGTCAATTCTTCGATCAACTGCTCCAGCGGTTTGCCGCCATACAGATATTCGTTCAGCGCTTCGGTCAGCAGGTCGCTCCCGGTTTCGCTCTGCCCCAGTTGGAGCGCGTGCTCCCAAATCGAATGGAAATGCGCCGCGCTCACCTTTTCGCAGATATCCTGCAATGCCAGGACCATATCCTCGCTCAGATCGGCCCCAAACGCGCTTTCGCGGAACGCGATGTCGTCCTCGCTCACCGTCTCTTTGGATGCATCGTAGACGATAAACTGATGGAAATTTTTCAGCGCGTTTCCCAGGCTCGCCACCCGCACCGGGAGTTGCTCTGTGGCGGAAGGATAGGCCGCCGCATCCTGGCATTCCGCGCTCATCAGATAATACAGCAGGGCCGCCGCCTCTTCCGGGCAGGCGGTATTGGCGCTGGCCATCGCATAGGAGCTGATCTGCGCCGTGACGCCCCCTGCCTCATTGGGAACAGCCTGGACGAAAGCCTTCACCCCCTGTGCGGCAAAAGGCCGCAGGATGCTCAGCGCGCCGTTCGACATTTCAACAGTACCCAGCGGGGTCCCGGCCGCCATCGCCTCGATCTGCGCCGGGTCATAACTGTCAAAAAAGTTGAGCTGGCTCGTGGCAAAGGCCTTTTCCGTTTCCAGCGCCTGGCGGACCGGTTCGGTATCCAGGTATACCTGCCCCGCTGCATAGTCGATCAGTGGCTGCTGCAGAAGATTGGTCAGGCTCAGCGTATACAGGACTTGCGCCCCGCTTTCGTTCAAGGCGCGGGATAATTCATCAAAAAACGCCGTCTGGTTCGCGGCCGCAGCCTCTGCATCAAACCCGGACTTCTCCACCGCGTCTTTACCGCCGACGAACAGCGGCACCGAGATGCTCAGCGGCAGGATATACTGTTCCCCCTCCAGCTGCCCTGCTTCCAATGCGGGCTGGATATAATCATCGCGCTGGAAGCCTGCGGCCTGCGCATAGGTGTTCAGCGGCAGGAACGCATGGTTGCCCATCGCTTTTGCCACATCAGGGAAGAGATTGCTGTCCGTATAGCGGAAAGTCCCCATGATGAAAACGTCTGGGCCGCCGCCGGTAATGATCTCGGTGTTGAGCTGGTGGATCTCTTTTTCCCGTTTGGCCGGGTCATTGGCGCCGCCTACCGGGGAAACAAATTCCAGTTCGATCTCCGGGTGCGCTTCGTCGTAGGCTTTCAGCTTTTCGTAAATGGGGTAATGTACGCCTTCTTGTGTGTAAAGGGCTTCCAGGTAAACCGTCAGCGTGACCGGTTCGGCCGGTTCCTGCGCCTGGCTTTCTGCCGGTAGGCTGCTTGTTTGTGGGGCGGGCTGCGCCCGTACACTTTCGCCGCATGCGGTCAAAAAGAGCGCCAGTACAGCAGCCCCGAACCGTTTTAAAATAGATTTATGCATCTATTCTGCCTCGTATTGGTTTACAAATCACAGATCGCGCCGTAACAGCCGGGACGGCGGTCGCGGAAGACGCCCCACTCAAAGCGCAGGCGGCGGATTGCGTCAAAGTCATAGGCCGCTGTCAGCACAGCGTCCCCGCTCTTTTCCGCCTGGGTCAGCAGCGCGCCGGTTTCGTCGGTCAGGAAGCTGGAACCGTAGAAGCGCAGCGCGCTCTGCTGCCCGCCGTTTTCGGCGCAGGGCACGACCGTCTCGACGCCGTAGCGGTTGGCCGCCGCGACAGGCAGGATGTTGGCCGCGGCGTGCCCCTGCATGGCGCGCTGCCAGTGGCCGACGCTGTCCAACTCCAAAATCGGTTCGCTGCCGATCGCCGTGGGGTACAGAATCAGGTCGGCCCCGGCCAGGGCCAGGCAGCGGGCGGTTTCGGGGAACCACTGATCCCAGCAGATGCCGACACCGACGCGGGCGTAACGCGTTTCAAAAACACGGAAACCGCTGTTGCCGGGCGTAAAGTAAAATTTTTCCTGATAATAGTGGTCGTCCGGGATGTGCGTTTTGCGGTAGACGCCGAGAATGGCGCCGTCCGCGTCGATCATGGCGACGCTGTTGAACAGCCGCGTGCCGTCCGCCTCATAAAAGCTGACCGGCATTGCAAGTTCGAGCTCACGGCAAACTTCGCGAAAGCGCTGGACGGCAGGGTTCTCCCCCACCGGTTTGGCATACGCGTAATATTCATAGCGGCGTTCCTGGCAAAAATACGGGCGCTCAAACAGCTCGGGCAGCAGCACGATCTGCGCGCCTTTGGCGGCGGCTTCCCGGGTCAGGGCTTCGGCGCGGGCCAGGTTGGCGGCCGCATCGGCAACGCAGGACATCTGGATGGCGGCCACAGTGACCTTGGACATAGAACGTTTCCTTTCTTGAAAAGCGAAAAGAGCATCACAGCGGGATCTGCTGGGTGATGCAGTGGATGTTGCCGCCGCCCTGCAGAATTTCCCGCGCGGGCAGGCCGGTCACGCGGCGGTCCGGGCAGAGCTGCTGCAAAATGCGGCAGGCGCGCGCGTCGCTTTCGGCGTTTTCACCGCCGAACTGCGGCACAAGCACGGCACCATTGGTAAAGTAAAAATTTACATAGCTGGCCGCCAGGCGTTCACCGGGGGTACGAACATCCTCGCCGGGGGCAAAATCATAGGCGGCGCAGTCGCCGGCGCTGCAAAGGATCGGATGATCGGGGACCGGCAGCCTGTGCACGGTCAGCGGGCGGCCTTTGGCGTCGGTCTGGCGCTGCAGGTAAGCAAGGCTGGCGGCCGAGAGCGCGTATTGCTCGTCGGCGGTGTTGTCTGTCCAGGCCAGCACGACATTGGCCGGTGCAACAAAAGCGCAGACATTGTCAACGTGTTCGTTGGTCTCATCGTTATAAATGCCGCGCGGCAGCCACAATACCTTCTGCGCGCCCAGCCAGGCGCACAGTGTTTCTTCAATTTCCTGGCGGGACAGCTGCGGGTTGCGCCCGGGGGAAAGCAGGCAGCTTTCGGTCACGAGCAGCGTGCCTTCACCGTCTGAGTGGACGCTGCCGCCTTCCAGCACGAACGGCGCAGCGCTGGCGCAGGGCAGCCCGACCGCACGGCAGAAGGCCGCGGCAAGGGCGTCGTCCTTGCGCCAGTCGGCATAAAGGCCGTCGACCGTACCGCCCCAGGCATTGAAGGACCAGCTGATGCCGCACAGACCTTTCTGCGGATGGCGCACAAACGTCGGCCCGACATCGCGCGCCCAGGCGTCGTCGCTGTCGATACACAGCAGCTTGACGCGCGGCAGGCGGGCGGTGGCCGCCCGTGCGGCGGGCAACTGGTCCGGACCGGCCAGCAGGTAGAGGTCCTCGCTCTGCGTGACAGCCTCAAACACCCGCACAAAGGCGGCCTGGGCCGCGCGCGGGTCGCGGCCCCAGCTGCCGGGGCGGGACGGCCAGATCATCAGCGTGGCCCGGTGGGGGGCATATTCGGCGGGCATCGTATACCCGGCCAGGCCGGAAGGCGGCTTATACATGACGGGTTTCCCTTTCGTTCAAGAAAGACGGGTCTTAAAATCTTCGTAACCGAAGCGGCGGATCACACGGCAACCGCCTTCGGCATCCCGCCAGGCGATGTCCGGCAGCGGCATGCCGTTGAAGGTGTTGTTTTTGACCATGGTGTAGATGGCCATGTCGCCGAACACGAGCCGGTCGCCCACCTGCGGCGGCGCATCAAAGCTGTAATCCCCGATCACATCCCCTGCCAGGCAGGTGCGGGCGGCCGGGCGGCAGGTATACGGCTTTTCCCCGGGCAGCCCGGCACCGTGCAGCGGCGGGCGGTAGGGCATTTCCAAAACGTCCGGCATATGGCAGGCGGCGGAGGCATCCAGGATCAGCACCGGCGTCTCGCCCGGCACGATGTCGAGCACCGTTGTGATGAGCGTTCCGGCATTCAGGGCGATGGCCTCCCCCGGTTCGAGATAGACTTCAAGGCCGTATTTTTCCCGGATCGACAAAATCAAGCCCTCGAGCGCGGCAAGGTCGTACCCCTGCCGGGTGATGTGGTGCCCGCCCCCAAGGTTGAGCCAGCGCAGCTGCGGCAGATATTCCCCAAACGCCTGCTCAAACGCGGCAAAGGTCTCCACAAGCGGCGCGGCGTCCTGCTCGCACAATGTATGGAAGTGCAGCCCCTCGACGCCGTTTGGCAGCCGCGCGGGCATATCGCAGCGGCGGATGCCAAGGCGGCTGCCGGGCGCGCAGGGGTCGTAGATCGCGTGCCCTTCCTGTGTGGAGTGTTCCGGGTTGACGCGCAGGCCCACGCTGGCGCGGCTGCCCTGCCACAGCGGGCGGTGGGCTTCGAGCTGCGCGAGGCTATTGAAGCTGATATGGTCGCAGATCGCCACGAGTTCGGCCATCTCGGCGGGTGTGTAAGCCGGGCTGTAAACATGGTTCTCGCGCCCGGGCATCTCCTCGTGCGCAAGGCGCGCCTCAAACAGGCCGCTGGCGGTCGTCCCGGCCAGATAGCGGCCAATGAGCGGGTATGCGTAAAACAGCGAGAACGCTTTCTGTGCCAGCAAAATGTGGCAGCCTGTGCGCCGCTGCACGCCGGACAGGATTTCGAGATTGCGGCGCAGCGCCAGTTCGTCCACCACATAGACCGGCGTTTGCAGCGCCGGTTCGGAACTGTACAGGCGGTCCATCATTCCACCGTGGCGGGGGCCTCATCGACCACCCAGGGCAGGCCGTAACGGTTGAGCATGTCCATGAACGGGTCAGGGTCCATCTCTTCGAGGTTGAACACGCCGGGTTTGCGCCAGGCGCCGCTTGCCACCAGCGCCGTGCCGATCATGGCCGGTACGCCAGTGGTATAGCTGATGGCCTGGCTGCCCAGTTCGCGGTAGCAGGCCTGGTGGTCGCAGACATTGTAGATGTAGATGGTGCGCGCCTTGCCGTCCTTGACGCCGGTATAGATGCAGCCGATGTTGGTTTTGCCGACGGTGCGCGGGCCGAGCGAAGCCGGGTCCGGCAGCAGCGCCTTGAGAAACTGGATCGGCACGATCTCCCTGCCTTCAAACTCGATCGGGCTGGTCGAGAGCATCCCGACATTTTCCAGGCACTTCATGTGGGTGAGGTAGCTCTGGCCGAAGGTCATGAAGAAGCGGATACGCTGCACGCCGGGCACGTTTTTGGCCAGGCTCTCGATCTCCTCATGATGCAAAAGGTACATGTCCTTTTTTCCGACCTCGGGGAAATCATACTCGCGTTTGATCTCCATCGGTTTGGTCTCCACCCAGTGGCCGTTTTCCCAGTAGCTGCCGTTGGCCGAAACCTCGCGCAGGTTGATCTCGGGGTTGAAGTTGGTGGCAAACGGATAACCGTGGTCGCCGCCGTTGCAGTCAAGGATGTCGATGGTGTGGATCTCGTCAAAATAATGCTTGAGCGCATAGGCGGTGAACACGCTGGTCACGCCCGGGTCAAACCCGGAACCGAGCAGTGCGGTGAGCCCGGCTGCCTTGAACTTTTCGGCATAGGCCCACTGCCAGCTGTAATCGAAATAGGCGGTGAAGCCTTCTTCCTTGCAGCGCTTTTCATAGATGGAGCGCCAGGCAGGGTCGTCGGTATTTTCCGGCTCATAGTTGGCGGTATCGACATAATGCACGCCGCATGCCAGGCAGGCGTCCATGATGGTCAGGTCCTGGTACGGCAGCGCCACGTTCAGAACAAGGTCGGGGCCGTAGGCGGTGATGACGCGCTTGATGTCCTCCACATCATCGGCGTTGACCGTCATGGTCGTGATCTTGACCGGCGTACCGGCCGCTTCCAGCTTTGCCTTGAGCGCGTCGCATTTGGACACGGTACGGCTGGCGATGCACAGCTCGGGGAAGGTTTCGTGGTTCTGGCAGCATTTCTGGATGGCGACGGACGCCACGCCGCCGCAGCCAATGACAAGCAGTTTGCTCATGAGGGGGCTCCTTTCAAATTTTCAAAATTTGCGTTCATGTACGGGTGGGTGCGCGTTATTCCTCTTCTTCCTGTAAGAGGTCCTCGACATAGCGCGGCAGCATGAAAGCGCCGCGGTGCAGGTGGGTGGTATAATACCAGGTCTTGATGCCGCGCTTGTTCCAGCGCTTGGGGTCAAAGTCCTTGAGGGGGTGATACTTCTTGCTTGCAAAGCCGAACAGCCAGTACCCGGCCGGGCAGGTCGGGATATGCGCCTGATAGACGCGGCTGATCGGGAAGGAACGGTAGGCGCGCTTGTGCATGGCGCGGCAGCTTTCCTCGTCCTCGTCAAAGAACGGGCTGCCGTGCTGGTAGACCATGATGCCGTCCTCGTGCAGGGCCTTGTAGCAGCTGCCGTAGAATTCCTTGGTGAACAGCCCGGCCGCATGGCCCAGCGGGTCGGTACAGTCGTTGATGATCAGGTCGTACTCATCCTCGCGCCCGCGCAGAAAGCGCAGGCCGTCCTCGTAATAGATGCGCACGCGGATGTCATCGAGCCCGCAGGAGTTATCCGGGAAAAACTTGCGGCAGACATCCACAAACATCTTGTCCGGCTCCACAACGTCGATGACTTCGATCTCCTGATAGTGGGACAGCTCGCGCGCAACGCCGCCGTCTCCACCGCCGATGACCAGCACCCGCTTGACGTCTGGGTGGACGGCCATCGGCACATGCACGATCATTTCGTCATAGGTGAATTCGTCCTTTTCCGAAAAGATCACGCTGCCGTTGGAAGCCAGAAAACGGCCGAATTCCGGCGAATCGAATACGTCGATGCGCTGGAAATCGCTGGTGCCGCTGTAAAGCTGCCGTTCCACACGGATACAGGTCTTGACGTTGGCTGTGTGCAGTTCGCCGAACCAGTAATCCATTTCCTGCATCGGTCACACCTCCTTGAGTACGTTGAGCTCCGAAATATCGCTGCTTTCCGGGCCCTGCATCGAGCAGCCCTTCGCTTTGGCGAACTCGATGTAGTCGATGATCTCCTGCGTGATGACCTCGCCCGGGGCCAGGATGGGGATGCCCGGCGGGTAACACATGACAAATTCGCTGCAGATGCGCCCGGCGGTGGCGCGCAGCGGCAGCATTTCCTTCTCCGAGTAAAACGCCTGCTGCGGCGTGGCCACGACCTGCGGGGTGATGTATTCGGCCGTGAACTGGTCGCTCCGCGGCCTGGAATACAGGCGCCGGATATCGGCCAGCGCCCCGACAAGGCGCTCGATATCCTGGATGCGGTCGCCGATCGAGATATAGGCGAGCATGTTGGACAGATCGCCAAATTCGACCTGGATGTCATATTCGTCGCGCAGCAGGTCGTAGACTTCGATGCCGGTCAGGCCGAGGCCGCGGGTGTTGACGGCGAGCTTGGTCACGTCAAAATCATAGACGCTGCCGCCGTTTTTCAGCTCGGACCCATAGGCGTAATAGCCGCCGATGGCGTTGATCTCCCGGCGGGCGTACTCGGCCATGTCCACAACACGGGCAAAACTCTTCTCGCCGCGCATGGCAAGGTTGCGGCGGCTGATGTCAAGGCTTGCCATCAGCAGATAGGAACCGCTGGTTGTCTGGGTCAGGTTGATGATGTTGCCCACATACCCGGCGTTGACGCCCGGCCCGCACAGCAGGATCGAACTCTGGGTCAGGCTGCCGCCCGATTTGTGCATCGAGACCGCCGCCATATCGGCCCCGGCCGCCATGCCGCTGCAGGGCAGCCCGCTGCCGAAATACAGGTGGGTGCCGTGCGCCTCGTCCACCAGCGCCAGCATACCGTGGCTGTGCGCCAGTTCGACCAGCGCGCGCAGGTCGGAGCAGATGCCGTAATAAGTGGGGTTGTTGATGAAAACGGCGACCGCGTCTGGGTTTGCCTCAATGGCCGCGCGCACATCGGCGGCTTCCATGCCGAGCGGGATGCCGAGCTCCCGGTCTACTTTCGGGTCGATATAAACCGGCTTGGCCCCGCACAGCACCAGCGCATTGATCGCGCTCTTGTGGACGTTGCGCGGCAGAATGATCTTGTCCCCCGGTTTGCACGCGGTCAGGATCATGCTCTGCACGCTGCTGGTCGTGCCGCCCACCATCAAAAACGCCTGCGCCGCGCCGAAAGCGTCTGCGGCGAGGTCTTCGGCGTCTTTGATGACCGAGACCGGGTGGCAGAGATTGTCCAGCGGTTTCATGGAGTTGACGTCGAGGCTGACGCATTTTTCGCCCAGAAGCTCCACGAGTTCCGGGTTGCCGCGGCCGCGCTTGTGGCCCGGCACATCGAACGGGACCACGCGCTGACGGCGGAATTTTTCCAGCGCCTCATAGATCGGCGCTTTCTTTTGACGTTCCAGATCCAAGGTGTTTCCTCTTTCCTGCACACAGACACAAAAAAGGCAGTGTGCCGATATTTGCACACTACCTGTGATAAACAAAGAGGTATGGCCCCTGCGTGAAAAATGGGGCGCTGTAAACCCGGTTTGTCCGATCCGTACTTTAGAGTTTTCTGCAGAGTTTTCCGCAAACTGTTTGGCGCTGTGCCGCGCTGCAACTCTTATTGACGTTTCACAAGTGGTGTGCATCCGCACGGTTATCAAAGTGACCAACTTATAAAAGTTCCGGGGCGATCCCCGATCAATAAAGTTGTGATGCTTACCATCACACGCGGCAGCGGCCAGCCCTGTCCGATGAGCTTTAGGCGGCAAAAACGCCCGGCCAAACTATTTTGCTTTGCGGCCCGCAGGACCGGGCCCAGAATTATTTTAACATAAGATATTTTCTTGTCAAGCCTTTTCGCCGTCCGGCGCGCCGGCGGTCGGGCCGGCTTTGCGGTCGGCCGCGCGCAGGCGGCTCAGCGTTTCCGGGGTCATGTTGAGGAAACTGGCGATATACCGGTTGTTGACATCAAAGATCAGCCCGGGATACGCCTGCAGGAACCAGTCGTATTTTTGCTTGGCCGAATAATTGCACAGCGTGTTTTTGATGCGGTTGTGCAGCTGCATGGAGGCGACGAGCAAATTGCTGTACAGGTGCAGGATGTCGGGCGATTCATGGATAAAATTAACCGCGTCGTCGACCGGCAGGACCGCAAACTCACAATCGGTCAGCGTCATTAGGTTGATGGGCGAAGGGTCATAAAGACCGCAGGGCGGCATGGCGGGCGAGCCGCGGCGGGCGCAGAAGCAGTCGGTATGCTCCGAACCGTTCACATCGGTATAATAGCCGCGCACGATGCCGCTCCACAGCAGCATCACCCGGCTCTGGCGCTCGCCCTCGTGCAGGTAAACCTCTCCCTTTTTCAGGCGGCAGACCTGCACGGTATCACGAAGACGCCGCAGCACGGCCGGGTTATCAATATGGTATACTCCCTGAAACAGCTCAAGCAGTTCCATTCACACCAGACCTCTTTCCCCAAAAGATTCGTGTTCCCCGTTTTGCCTGCACACCCCGCAGATGTGTTGTTGATGTGCGTCAATCGTTCGTTTTATCCGCTGCATCGCACGGAAAAAACGCTGTGCGCACTTGATTCTCTGTTTTCCCGGGAAACCCTGTCCTGTTGCATGTTTATATCATGGCAGATAACCCGGGTATTTGTCAAGCCCATTCGTGCAGATTTGCGGGATTTTATGGGCATTCTTACCGGATGTGATATTTTTCCTTGCCAAGAGCGGCGTTTTTATGTATAATGCAATAAATATAGTTCGGTATTATTATCTAATACTGTATTCTGCCTTTCTCTGTTCAGAACCGAAAAGGCGCTGCAAAGGAGGTGCTGCGGCAGGTGAAACGGGACGTTGCAATTTCAGCGGTGGCGTTTAAGCGCCGCATGGCGTATTTCCGGGAAGCCAGCGAGGAGATCGCCGCCGCCAACCTTCGGATGCTGTTTGCGGCCAGCGTGATGACGCTGGGGCTGCTGGCCGTCTTTTTGCTGGTGACGCCCTATGTGATTCGCGGCTGGACGCCGACGCTTTACCATCTGGCGCTCATCCCGGTCGCATGCTGGGTCTGCCTGATCACCGGGATACAATACCACATTGGGGTGGGGCGCCCGCTGCTTGTGCTGATCCAGTGCGTTTTATATCAGGCCACGATCTTCTGTTTCATCATCCTGGTTGACACGGCCGGTACGCCGGCAGGACCTGCGGCCTTTGTTCCGCTTCTGTTCATTGCGCTGCCCGCCCTGTTCGTTGTACCGCACATAATCGCCTATGCGGTCGTGCTGTTTTTCGAGGCAATTTACATCATCGCGGTCTGTACCTTCAAAGCGCAGCAGATCGGACAGTACGACATTTTTATCTCGCTGGTCGGTCTCGCCTTTTCGGTCGCGCTGAACAATCTGATCCTTTCCCTGCGCATCAGCGACCACGAGATGCAGATGAAATACAAAGTCCTGAGCACGATGGACTATCTTTCCGATATTCTCAACAAACAGACCTGCCTGCAGGTCTGCAAGGAATATCTGCAGACCATCGGCAGGGACTCGGTCTGTTCCCTGCTGATCCTCGATCTCGATGATTTCAAGGCTGTCAACGATACAAAAGGCCACTACACCGGGGATATCGTGCTGCAGGTCACAGGCGAACTGCTGCGCAAGACCTTCCGGCGCAGCGATATCGTCGGGCGGTTTGGCGGCGATGAATTTCTGGTGCTGCTCAAGGGGATCGCGTCCCATGAACTGCTGGCGCGCAAATGCAGGCAGATCCAGACCGGGCTGCCACAGCTGACGCAGCAGCGCGCGGGCGTGTCTGTCAGCTGCAGCATCGGCGCGGTCATGCTGCAAAAGCAGGCGGATATCACCTTTGACGAGCTGTTCCGCCAGGCCGATCTCGCGCTGTACAGCGCCAAAAAGGCAGGCAAAGGCCAGGCCGCCTTCCTTTCGTATCAGAGGGCGCAAACGGCGGAAAGCCGTTGACCGTTGCGCCGATTAAAAATCACAAACGCAAAAAATTCCCCCTGCCGCGGCAGGGGGAATTCTTTAAGTTTATACGTTGACTTAGACCGGATGAGACTTGCTCTTGTAATCCGCATGCTGGGCATCGACACCCTGCAGGCGGGCATTGCGCTTTTCAAAGAACTTGGGCGCGACCTGCGGGAACATCGCATAGGTCAGAACGTCCTCTTCCTGGATCGCGTACTTGGCGGCCTCGGCCTTCATCTTCTCGACCTCCGGCTCGAGGAGGTCGGCCGGGCGGCAGGTGATGGGCTCCTCGCCCTTGAGGATCATCTTGGTGAACTCCGGCTTGATCGGCGCGGGCGTCTTGCCGTAATCGCCATGGACCAGGCCCTTGAATTCCTTCGTGACCATCTTGTAGCGTTCGCCCATGATGACGTTGAACACGGCCTGCGTGCCGACGATCTGGCTGGTGGGCGTGACGAGCGGCGGATACCCGGCGTCCTCACGCACGCGCGGGATCTCCTTGAGCACTTCATCAAGCTGGTCTTCCTTGCCGGCGTCCTTGAGCTGCTTGATCATGTTGGACAGCATGCCGCCCGGCACCTGATACAGCAGCGTGTTGGCGTCGACGCCCAGCACCTTCGGGTTGATCTGGCCATTGGCGATGTACTTTTCGCGCAGCTTGGCAAAATGCTCGCGCACGACGTTCAGCTTGCCCAGATCAAGGCCGGTATCGTAGTCGGTCCCCTGCAAAGCGGCGACCAGACTCTCGGTGGGCATATGAGAGGTGCCAAGCGCCAGCGGGCTCATCGCGGTATCGATGATGTCGGCGCCGGCCTCGATGCCCTTGAGGATGGACATGGAAGCCAAACCGGCGGTATAGTGGCTGTGGATGTCGATGGGAATGCTGACGGCCTCCTTCAGCGCCTTGACAAGGTCGTAGCAGGTATAGGGCTTGAGCAGACCGGCCATATCCTTGATGCAGATGGAATCGGCGCCCATCTCTTCGAGGGTCTTGGCGTACTCAACGAAATATTCGTTGGTATGCACCGGGCTCAGGGTGTAGCTGATGCAGGCCTGAACATGCGCGCGCTCCTTGCGGGCCGCCTTGATGGCGGTCTGGAGGTTGCGCGGGTCGTTCAGCGCGTCGAAAATACGCAGGATGTCGATGCCGTTGGCAACGGACTTCTGCACGAAATACTCGACAGCGTCGTCGGCATAATGGCGGTAGCCGAGCATGTTCTGGCCGCGGAACAGCATCTGCAGCTTGGTGTTGGGCATCTCACGGCGCAGCGTGCGCAGGCGCTCCCACGGGTCTTCGTCCAGGAAACGGATGCAGGCGTCAAACGTGGCACCGCCCCAGCATTCCACCGAGAAGTAGCCGACTTCGTCCATCGTCTTGAGGATCGGCAGCATCTCGTCGATCGTCATACGGGTAGCCAGCAGCGACTGGTGCGCGTCGCGCAGGACGACCTCAGTGATCTTAATGGGTTTCTTAGCCAATCTTATTCACCTCGTTTTCAAACTTTGCCTTGCGCCGAACATCAGTTCATGCTGCACAGCAAATCGCCGGAGTTGACCGTATCGCCCTTGCTGACATTAACGCTGGCGATGGTGCCGTCCTGCGGGGCGGAGATCTCGTTTTCCATCTTCATGGCTTCCAGGATCAGCAGCGTGTCGCCCGCTTTGACAGAATCGCCGGGCTTGACGCGCACATCCAGAATGTTGCCGGGCATCGGGGCATTGACAGCCACCGCACCAGCGCTGCCGGCAGGCGCGGCCGCAGGAGCCGGAGCCGGGGCCGGGGCGGCGGGAGCCGCAGCGGCAGGCGCCGGAGCAGGCGCAGCAGCGGGCGCGGCCACAGCGCCGCCCGCGGTCTCTTCAACGGTGACATCGTAAGCAACGCCGTTCACGGTCACGGTAAGGTGTTTCATGGGAAAGTCCTCCTTAATATGTCATAAGATCATGATTTACAGGGAAATGTTGCCATGCTTCTTTGCCAGACGGACGGCGCGCTTGCTCGCGAGCATATCCAGCGCCTGCGCCACGGCGTTGCGGACATCCGCCGCCGCGACAGCCGCATCCGCAGCACCGGCGGCCACAGCGGCCTGGGCGCTCGCCACGTCTTTGCGGTAGGCATCGGCCTTTGCCTTGGTCGCCTGCTGGATGTTGTCCGAACCGTCGATCTCGTCTTTATACAGCACGCTGACGGCGGCTTCCGGCGCGAGCGGCGCAACGGTGCAGCCTTCGACCGCCACACGCCAGTCGGCCGAAGCGGCAAAGACGGTGTAGATGGGGCCGACGGCCTCACCGGCCAGCACAGCGACCTTGACGGTGGTCGCTTCGGCATAGACACCGGCCAGGCGCGCCGCCTGACGGATGCCGCCCGCCATGTCGTCGCCCTCGCTGCGCACAAAGCCCTCGGTGTTGACAACGGTCAAAACCGGGATGCTGTAAGCGTCGCACAGGCGGATGAAACGGGCCGCTTTGGCCGTGCAGTGGTGATTGATGGAAGACTTGGCCGTAGCCACGATGCCGGCCGTCATGCCGCCGACAGTGGCCAGCGCCGTGTAAACGGCCTTGCCGTAGCCGCCGTACAGCTCAACGACGCTATCCGCATCTGCCAGCGCCGCAGCCGCGTCAGCCGGGGCATACTGGGCCAGGTTCAGCGTCTTGGCCGGGGCGGCAAAATCGAACACCGCGGGACCGGCCAGGTTGTTCGAGGGCATCAGGCCCGCGATGCGGGACGCCTGTTGGGCGGCGTCGAGCGCGTCCTTGGCCGTGACGGCGGCGACACCGGCACGCGCGGCGAATGCGGCGCTGCCAGCCTTTTCGATCTTGTCGTCACTGTTGAACGGGGCGTTGAGGAACAGCTCGGCTTCCTCGCTCATGATGCACAGGTCCGCAGCGGCGGCCTGCACGGCGGCCGAACCGGCGCAGATGCCGGTGACGACGGCGATCTGCGGCACGACGCCGGAGATGCGCGCGATCTGCGCCATCAGTTCCGAGTTCGCGTTGAGCAGCTTGAGGCCGCCCTCCAGGCAGGCGCCGTTCGAGTTATAGAACGTAACGACAGGCGCGCCTGTTTCGGCCGCCATCTTCAGCACTCGGATCGTTTTTTCGATATCGGACACATCCAGCGGCTGGCCGTTCTGATACACGACATACACGCTCTGGCCGTTGGCACAGCCGTAAGCGGCGCTGACCGGACCATCAGCAAACAGTGCAGTATAAGTCCCTTCATCATAAAATGCGGCAAGGGTTTCCGCCTTGCCAGGTTTCGTAGCTGCCATGTACTGACCTCCTGTTTAAATTGAGAGTGCGGAAACGGCTTTCATAATAAAAACCGTCCACAATGCCATATACGTTGATTATACTACTTTCTTTTTGTTCCGACAAGTGGATTTTGTACAGAAAGTGAGGAAATATGCACGTTTTTTCAGCGCGGTTTTTCCCCTTCCGGCGCGGCCGCCCGGCCGCCCGCTTTGGTGGCCGCGTTGCGCAGGGCCGTAACCTCGGACCGTTTGAGCTCCCGCCATTCGCCCGGCGGCAGCATGCCCAGCTTGACCGGGCCTTCGGCGCTGCGCTTGAGGCGGATGACCTCGAGGCCGACGGTTTCGCACATGCGGCGGATCTGGCGGTTGCGGCCCTCGTGCAGTGTGATCTCCAGCACGGTGCGCCCCGGTTCGTCGCTGACCACATGGATCACGGCGGGGGCCGTTTTGACGCCGTCGTCCAGCACGACGCCGCTGGACAGCCGGATGATCTGTTCTTCGGTCGCATGCGGTCGCACCGTGACGCGGTACAGCTTGCCGACGCCGCCGGACGGGTGGGTCAGCAGGTTGGCGAACGCGCCGTCGTCGGTCATGAGCAGAAGCCCCTCGCTGTCTTTGTCCAGGCGCCCCACCGGGTAAACGCGGCGGCCGACGCCCTGCACCAGGTCCATGACCGTTTTGCGGCCGCGCTCGTCGGACGAGGTCGTGATGTATCCGCGCGGCTTGTGCAGCATGATATAGATATATTTGCGCTTGCGGACGATGCGCACGTTCTTTCCGTCGATGGATACTTTGTCAAAATCGGGGTCCATCTTGTCGCCGATCTTGACCGGGTGGCCGTTGACCTTGACGCGGCCCTCCTCGATCAGGCGCTCGGCGGCGCGGCGGGAGCAGACGCCCTGGTCCGACAATACTTTCTGGATTCGTTGTTCTGCCATTCTGGGTTCCTTTCAAAAAGGCGCAAAGGGTCCAGCCGCTTTGCGCCTTGGTGGGGTTATTCGGTTTCAGCTTTTTCTGCGGCGGCGAAAGCCTCCTTGGCGGCCTCGGTCGCGGTCTCCTGGCTGGGCTTGCTGCGGCCGAGCATGGCGGCCAGCTTGTCCACCAGTTCCGGCAGCGCGCTGATCGCGTTGTCGATCGTGCAGGCGTGCTCGGTCAGCTGCATCGTGCGCACGCCGGACGGCGTAACGATCAAAAAGGCCACCGGTGTGATCGAGACCCCTGCACCGGAACCGCCGCCGAACATGTCCTTGCTGGCCTTGGCCCCCACGTCCGAACCGCCGGAGGCAAAGCCGAAAGTCACGCGGGAGACCGGGATGATGGTGGTGTCCGCATCGACCTTGATGGGGTCGCCGATGATGGTAGAAGAATCGACCATCTCCCGAACCTTGTCCATCGTAATGCCCATCATCCCCTGAAGCGGATGTTCTGCCATGATAAAAACCTCCTTATGATGCGGCCCTGTTGGCGCTTATTCTGCGCCGAGCTGTTCCAGGGCTTTGCGCAGCGGGACCTCGCCGGTCTTTTCGTTCCTTTGCAGCAGCGCTTTCAGCACTATCAGCATTATATACGTTCGGCAAAGGATTTGGCAAGATATGCAGCGCTTTTCTTTTTGCTTTCCGGTAAAATCGGGTTCCAGCCGCAGCCGGTCGGCCTGGATGCGGATATGGTCGCGCGCTGCGGCCAGCGCCATATTGCAGGCGGCGATGCGGCGGCCGTAGGTAATGGCGGTGTCGGCGGCGTCCGCGCCGGTGACGGTCCAGAAAATATTCAGGTGTCTAACCCGGATACGGTTCAAAAACGCCTGCCGCCTGGGCCAGAGCGCCGCTGCCAGCGTGCGCGCCGCCCCCAAAAGGCCGCCCGCATCCGGCTGGGCCGCTGGCGCGGGAGCCGCCGCGGCGGCCGGCCCCTGTTGTGCGGTATCCGGCTGTGGCGCCGCAACGCCTGCGTCTTCGTCTTTATTTTGCGCTGGCGGCGCCGGGGGCGGCCCCGGTTCGGGGCTTGCCGCTTTTTGCTCCGGCTTGGTTTTTGCCTTTGGTTTTGCTTTGGCTTTCGCCGCTTTTTTCTGTGGCCGCGGGTACACCGGGAAACGCAGGGGCCCGGCACAGAACTTGACAGCCAGGTCGTTTTTGCGGTCCCAGCGGATATCCAGCCCCACCGGCAAAAGCAGAAGGACCGCAGCCAGCAGCGCCACGACCCCCAACAGGACGGCGGCGACCCGCACGGCCAGCAGCACCCCGCCCAGCACGGCGCTCACGGCGTTTCCTCCATCCCCAGCTGCTGCGGAAGTTCTTCCTCCGGCGCGGGGGCCGGTTCTTCCTCGTCATGCAGCGGCGGCAGGTCGGCCAGGCTGCCCAGGCCGAACACACGCAGGAAAGTATCGGTCACGCGGAAAGCCACCGGTTTGCCGGGCAGGTCAAGCCGCCCGGCCTCCTCGATCAGGCCGCGCTCCAGCAGCTTGGAGACGGTGGAGGAAGAATCGACGCCGCGCACCTGCTCGATAAAGCTGCGGGAAACCGGCTGGTTGTAGGCGATCACCGCCAGCACCTCCAGCGCTGCGGGGGACAGCGGCGCGTTGTGGCGCGTGTCCAGTATCCGTTTGACGACCTCGCCGTAATACGGGCGGGAGGCCATCTGCCAGCGGCCGCCCTCGAACTGCAGCAGCATCAGGCCGCTGTCCCGGGTATCATATTCGGCCTGCAGCGTGCGCAGCAGGTCTTCCGCCTGGGCCGGTTCGATGCGCATGGCTTCGGCCAGGCGGGCGGCTTCGACCGGCTCGCCGTTGGCGAAAAGCATGGCTTCCAGCGCCCCCAGCTTTTGCTGTTCGTTCATTCGCTTTGCCCCTTCCCTGTTTTATGCCGCAGGTGGCGGCGTTCCACCGCGAGCTGCCCTTCTGCGCCAATGCGCACGCGCCCGGCGCGGATGAGCTCCAGCAGCGCCAAAAAAGTGGCCACGTTGGTGCTGCGGCTTTCGTTTTTGCTGAACAGCTGCCCCATGCGGTGCAGCGTGCCGCGCAGCATACCGCGCAGCACATGCATCACACGGCTGCCCACCGAGACGAACGGCGCCGTGACCAGCGGTTCAAAACGCTCCTGGCTTGGCTTTTTGCGCCGCAGGCTGCGGCCCATCAGGCTGTACCATGCCTGTACCAGACGGTCCGGGTCCTGCGGGCGGGTGTATTCGGCCGGGCTGTCCAGCGGCATCGGCGCGCGCACCGCCGTATACAGGTCGCGCGCGCGGCCGCCCAGCTCAGCGGCGACCCGCTTGCAGGTGCTGTATTCGATCAGGCGTCCGGTCAGCTCCGCCTTCATGCGTTCGGCTTCCTGGCTGCGGGGCAGCAGCAGCGCGCTTTTCATCTGCACAAGGTGGGCTGCCATGTCGATGAATTCGCTCGATACCTCCATGCGGTCCTGCATCGATGCGATCGCCGCCGTGTACTGGTCGATCAGCTCCATGATGTTGATGTCATAGAGGTTCATCTTGTTCTTGCCGACCAGATGCAGCAAAAGATCCAGCGGGCCGTCAAAGTCCTCGATATGAAAAGTCAATACGTCCATGTTTCCTCAAATCATCCCAAAGGCGGCGTCAACAAAGCCGGTGGTCAGGTCCATCAGCCCCCACACCGCGCTGACGCAGAAAGACAGCGGCCGGTCCAGCAGACCAAAAAAGACCAGCAGCAGGACCGCGCCCATAATATAGCGTTCATACCGCATGGCGCGGAAGTACAGACGCGGCGGAAGGAACAAAAGAAAGATGCGGCTGCCGTCAAACGGCGGCACCGGGATCAGGTTGAACACGCCCAGGCTGATGTTCAGCGAAGCGAGCACGCTGAGAAAATCCAGCACAAAGCCGGGAACCGCCGCGCCGCCTGCCATCAGGTAGAACAGCGCTTTATACAAAAGTACGCACACATACGCCAACAGCAGGTTGGCGGCCGGACCGGCCGCCGCCGAGAGCGCCATGCCCTTTTTGGGGTCGCGGAAGCGGCGCGCGTCGATCCCGACCGGCCGCGCCCAGCCGACGCCGCCGAGCACCATGCACAGCGTGCCCAGCGGGTCGAAGTGCCGCAGCGGATTGAGCGAAAGGCGGCCGGCGTTCTTGGCAGTCGGGTCGCCCAGCTTCCAGCTGATGAAGGCGTGCGCGGCTTCGTGGAACGGGATCACCAGCAGCACGGCCGCCGCGCGCAGGATAAACATATATAAAGCGTTAGGGCCCAACAGGCCGTTCATATCAGTTCCTCAAATCATACAAAATTCTTTCGCTATTATACTGTATCCGGCGCTGCAAAACAAGTGCTTTTGCAGGCGGCAGGCTGTTATCCCGGCAGAAAAGCCCGATTTTTTCGCAACTTTTCAAAAAAAGGCTTGCTTTTTCCTTCGGGATTTGCTATGATAGTACAGCTATGTAAAAGGAGGTGCAAGCTATGGCCAAATGTGCATGCTGTGGCAAGGGTGTTGCGTTCGGCATCAAGGTATCCCACTCCCACCGTCGGAGCAATCGTACCTGGAGCC
>DWXD01000049.1 GCA_019119365.1 Candidatus Gemmiger stercoripullorum
TTCTACTAAAAAGCAGCGTCTACTGCGTTGCTCAACCTTGGAATACACCAAGTATTCCTGCGGTTTCGCGCCTTGTATTCGCCGCTTTTTAGCGAATTTTCCAGCACTTTTGATTTATCAGATACACCCTAGGAATGAGGAATTTGGGAGCATCCGGCCGGTTGTGCCGCCGTTCCTCGTTTTCATTATTATGAGATTTATACGGGAGGTAAAGCATGAAGATCTTACTGGACGCCATGGGCGGCGACAACGCCCCGAACGCCGTGCTGCAGGGCGCGGCGCAGGCTGCGCAGGAATTCGGCCAGGGCATGACCATCGCCCTGCTCGGCCCGGCGGAAACCCTGAAAAAGGCCGCGGCCGAACTTTCCATCGACCTTGCGCCGTTTGAACTCATCGATTGCCCCGAGGTCATCACAATGGAGGACGACCCGGTCAAGGCCGCCCGCCAGAAAAAAGATTCCAGCATGATCCGGGGTTTGACCATGCTCAAAAACGGCGAGGCCGACGCCTTTGTCTCGGCCGGGTCCACCGGCGCGCTGCATGTCGCCACCAGCCTGATCGTGCGCACGCTCAAGGGCATCAAGCGCCCGGCGCTCGCCGCGCAGATCCCCACGCTCAAACAGCCGTTCCTGCTGCTGGACTGCGGCGCCAATGCCGAGTGCCGCGCCGATATGATCAACACCTTCGGCACCATGGGCAGCGTCTATGCGCAGCAGATCATGGGCCGCGCCGTCCCGGCCGTGGCGCTTGTCAACAACGGCGCCGAGGACCACAAGGGCACGCCGCTCTACCGCGAAGCGCACGAGCGCCTCAAAACCAACCCCAGCATCCATTTTGCGGGCAACATCGAGCCGCGCGACCTGCTTAAAGGCGACGCCGACGTTGTCGTCTGCGACGGTTTTGTGGGCAACGTCATCCTCAAGCTGACCGAGGGCGTCGCCGGTGCGCTGCTGTCCATGCTCAAGCCGGTCTTCCTCAAAAACATCGCCACCAAGCTCGCGTATCTCACGGTCAAGGGCGGCTTCAAGGATCTTAAAAAGATGATGGATTCCGAGGA
This sequence comes from Candidatus Gemmiger stercoripullorum, assembly GCA_019119365.1. Lineage (GTDB taxonomy): Bacteria > Bacillota > Clostridia > Oscillospirales > Ruminococcaceae > Gemmiger > Gemmiger stercoripullorum. The sequence continues at coordinate 1,058 of DWXD01000049.1, forward strand.
AGTCGGCGGCGCGCCGCTGCTCGGCGCAGCCAAACCGGTTATCAAGGCGCACGGTTCCAGCAAGGCCAAGGGCATCAAGAACGCCATCCGCCAGGCGCGCCTGTGCGTGGAAAACGATTTGTGCGGCACGATGCAGAAAGCCCTCGACGAGACCCTCGCGGCCGCCGCGGCGGCAGAAACCGCCGCCGCAGAGGGGAACTGAGAGACGGGGTAAAAAAATTGGGAATTAGGAATTAGAAATTAGGAATTGCGGTGTGCGCTGCGCGCACATTCATTCCTAATTCCTCATTATTTCTAAAACGCCCCTCTTTAAAAAGCCCCCCCTCTTTTTCACTTTCTCACCACACATTTTCCCGAGGTACCAAAATGTCCAACCGCAGTTTCGAGGAATTGCAGCGGGTGCTGCATTACCAGTTTAAGGACCCGGCGCTTCTGCGCATCGCCATGACCCATTCGAGCTTTGCCAACGAGTCGAAGGTCCCCACCCAGTACAACGAACGCCTGGAATTTTTGGGCGACAGCGTGCTGTCGGTCGTTGTGGCGGATTATCTTTTCCACCACAGCACCCGCCCGGAAGGCGAGCTGACCCGCATGCGCGCCTCGCTTGTGTCGGAGGAAGCGCTGTTCGCCTTTGCCAAAACGATCGACCTGGGCCGTTACCTGCGGTTGGGCCATGGCGAGGAGCTCAGCGGCGGGCGCACCCGCCCCAGCGTCGTGTCCGACGCGTTCGAGGCGCTGATCGCCGCGCTGTATCTGGACGGCGGCATCGAGACCGCCCGCGCCTTCATCCTGCCCTTTATCACCGAAGGCGCGACCGCGGCCGAGGACTACAAGACCCGGCTGCAGGAGCTGGTGCAGGAGCGCCCCGGCGCGCAGCTGCAGTACGCCGTCACCGGCGAGGAGGGCCCCGACCATGACAAGACCTTCACGGTCGAAGTCACGCTGGACGGCAAGGTGCTTGCCGCCGGGACCGGCCGCAGCAAAAAGGCCGCCGAACAGCAGGCCGCCTGCGCCGCGCTCGCCCGGCTGCAGCGCGGCTGACGCACCCAAAATTCCCTACAGAAAGGTTCCCGCATGCGCTTAAAAGAACTGGAGATCCAGGGTTTCAAATCCTTCCCCGACCGCACCAAAGTCACGATCGGCGCCGGTATCACCGGCGTTGTCGGGCCCAACGGTTCGGGCAAAAGCAATATATCCGACGCCATCCGCTGGGTCATGGGCGAAACCAGCTCCAAGCAGCTGCGCGGCGCGGGCAAGATGGAGGACGTCATCTTTGGCGGCACCCAGACCCGCGGCGCGATGGGCTACGCCTCCGTCAGCCTGACCATCGACAACTCGGACCACGGCCTTGCGATGGACGCCGACGAAGTCACGATCGGCCGCCGCTACTACCGCAGCGGCGAGAGCGAATACACGATCAACGGCCAGAACGTGCGCCTCAAGGACGTGTACGAGCTGCTGCTGGACACAGGTCTTGGCCGCGACGGCTACGCCATCGTCGGCCAGGGCCGCATTGCCGAGATCGTCGGCGCCAAGTCGAGCGAGCGGCGCGAAATTTTTGAGGAAGCCTCCGGCATCGCCCGGTTCCGCTACCGCAAAAACGAGGCCGAGCGCCGCCTGGCCGCCGCCGAAGGCAACCTCGAGCGCCTGCGCGACATCCTCGGCGAGCTGGAAGGCCGCGTCGGCCCGCTCAAGCGCGACAGCGAAAAAGCGCAGAAGTTCCTGGAATATTCCGATACGCGCAAAAGCCTGGAGATCACGCTGTGGGTCGATTCGATCCGCCGCGCGCAGGACGCCGTGCGCGACCAGCAGCGCCGCTACGAAGCCGCCGAGAGCGACCACGCGCGCCTGTCCCGCCAGCTGGATGAATTCGACGCGCGCACCGAGGCGCTGCGCGGCGAAGCCCAGCAGCTCATGCTTGCGGTCGAGCAGGCAAACGCCGACATCCGCGCGCTGACCGAAGCGGGCGCGGGGGCGGACAGCCGCCTGGCCGTGCTCAGCAACGAAAACGAACACGCCCGCGCGCAGATCGCCGACGCCAAGGCCGAGCTGGCCCGCGCCGGTGAGGGCGCGCGCGGCCTGGAGGAAGAGGCCGCCGCCCACCGCACGGCCATTGCGGACCTGCGCGCGCGGATGGAGACGATCACCGCGGACATCGCGGACCTGCGCGCCCAGATGAACGCGCTGGAAAACAAGGCGCTGCAAAGCGGCGAGCGGCAGGACATTGTCAACGCCGCCATGGCCCGCCTGCAGGAGAGCGCCACCGCGCTCAAGGTGCAGGCCGCCGCGCTGACCTCGGCGCTGGAGGCCGCGCAGGCGCAGCTCGACGCGCTCAACACCCAGGCCGGGGCCGCCGCCGGGGCCGCCGCCAAGCTGGGCGAGGAGCGCGCCGCCGCGGCGGACGCCCTGCGCGCGGCCGAGGAGGCCGTCACCCGCTGCGACAACATCAAAAACGGCCTCAAGCTCAAGCTGGAAAGCCGCCGCCGCCAGCAGGCCGAAGCCGCCGAAGCGCTGCAGAAAGCCGAGCGCGACCGCGGCAACACCGCCCAGCGCATCCGCATCCTGGAAGACCTTGAACGCAACCTGGACGGCTACCAGCAGAGCGTCAAGGCCGTCATGCGCGCGGCCGCGGCGCACCGCCTGCGCGGCGTCGTCGGCCCGGTGGCGGGCATCCTCACGGTGCGCAAAGGCTACGAGACGGCCATCGAGACCGCGCTCGGCTTCGCTTTGCAGAACATCGTCGTCGAGGACGAGCGCTGTGCCCGCGCCGCCATCACATTTTTGAAGGAGGAGCGCGCCGGGCGCGCCACCTTCCTGCCGCTGGACACCGTGCAGGGCCACCGCTTTACCGGCCGCCTGACCGGCACGGCCGAGGTCGCCGCCGACCTGGTCGAAGCCGACGAACGCTACCGCAACATCGTCGATAACCTGCTCGGCCGCATCATTGTGGTCGAGGACCTGGCCGAAGCCTCCGCCGTGGCCAAAAACCTCGGCTACCGCAACCGCGTCGTCACGCTGGACGGCCAGGTCGTCAACGCGGGCGGCAGCTTCACGGGCGGTTCCACGGCGCGCAGCGCCGGGGTGTTCACCCGCAAGCAGGAGCTGGAAGAGCTGCGCGGCAAGCTCAAAACGCTGGAAGAGCGCCGCGCCGCCGCCGAAAAGGAGGCCCAGGCCCGCGGGGCCGAGGTGGACAACCTTGCCGCGCAGCTGGCCGGGGCCGAAAGCGAGAGCGTCAACGCGGCCTCCGCCCGCCTGCGCGCAAGCCTTGAGCTCGAACGGCTCGACGCCGCCGTGGCCGAAGGGCAGGCGGCGGCCGAACGCCGCGCGCAGGAGCTTGACGAGCTCAAGCAGAAGATCGCCCGCGATACCGCCGCCCGCGCCCAGGCCGACAACGCCCGCGCCGAAGCGGAAAAACAGCTGGCCGCCCACGCGGCCGAACTGCAGGCGCTGGGCCAGACGGCCAGCGGCCTGACCGAGCAGCGCGAAAAGCTGACCGCCAGCCTGTCCGACGCGCAGATGCAGCGCCTGACGTGCGAAAAGGATGTCGGCCTGCACGAAGCCGCGCTTGAAACGCTCAAGGGCCGCAGCGGTGAGGCCGAGGCCCGCCGCCGCGAGCTGAACGCCGCCATGGCCGCCGCGCAGGCGACGATCGAGCGGAACGAGCTGCAGGCCGCCGAGATCGAGCGCACCCGCGGCGAGAACAAACAGAAGATATCCGCCGCCGAAACCGCCATCCGCACGGCCAACGAGCAGCGCCTGCAAAAAGAAGCCGAGATCACCCGGCTCGGGCAGGAGAACCGCGCGCTGACCGACGAGCGCGAGCGCATGAGCGGCGAGATGGCCCGCCTGGCCGAACGCCGCGCCGCGGCCGAAAACGAGCTGAACACGACCGCCGCCAAGCTGTGGGACGAATACCAGCTGACCGAAAACGAGGCGCAGGCCCACTGTGTCGAGTTTGCCAACGTGACCGACCTGCGCCGCCAGGTGGCCGAGATCCGCGCCAAGATCCGCGCGCTGGGCAACGTCAACGTCGGCGCCATCGACGAATACAAGGAGGTCAAGGAACGCTACGACTTCCTGAAAGCCCAGGTCGGCGACGTCGAGCGCTCCAAGGCGGAGCTGACCCGCATGATCGGCGAGCTCTGCCGCGAGATGGAAGCGATGTTCACAAAGAGCTTCAAGGAGATCAACCGCAACTTCGGCCATATCTTCCGCGAGCTGTTCGGCGGCGGCAGTGCCCGGCTCTATCTGTCCGACGAGACGGACGTGCTCGGCTCCGGCATCGAGATCGAAGTCAACCCGCCGGGCAAGGTCATCCGCAACCTGTCCGCCCTGTCGGGCGGCGAACAGGCGCTGGTCGCCATCTCGATCTATTTCGCGATCCTGGAAGTCAACCCGTCGCCGTTCTGCATCCTGGACGAGATCGAAGCCGCGCTCGACGATGTCAACGTCACGCGCTATGCGCAGTACCTGCGCCGCATGACCGGCAAGACCCAGTTCATCGTCATCACCCACCGCCGCGGCACGATGGAAGCCGCCGATGTGCTCTACGGCGTGACCATGCAGGAGGACGGCGTCTCCAAGCTGCTGCGCCTCGACCTCGAAAACGTCAGCGCCGAGCTGGTGTCGTAACCCCCACTGGCAGCTCCCCCATTTTTTAAAACCCGCGGCCCGCGGCCGCGCACCAAATCTAAACTCTCAACTCTTAACTCTAAACTCTATCAAACAAGGAGGGCCCCATGGGACTTTTTGATGCGTTCCGGCGCAAAAAGCTGGAGGACGGCCTGGAAAAGACCCGCACCGGCTTTTTCCAGTCCATCGTCAACACGCTGACCAACGCCGAGATCGACGACGATCTGTATAACGACCTGGAAGAGCAGCTGATCCTGGCCGACGTCGGCCCGGCCACCGCCGTGCGCCTGGTCGACGAGCTGCGCGACAAGGTCCAGGCCGACCACCTCAAGACCGGCGAACAGGCCCTCAAGGCGCTGCGGGAGATCATCCGCCTGGAAATTTCCCCGCATGACGAGATGGACCTCACCGGCCACCCGGCGGTCATCCTGGTCATCGGCGTCAACGGCGTCGGCAAAACCACGACCATCGCCAAGCTGGCCTACCTGTACAAGGACCTGGGCAAGCGGGTCATGCTGGCCGCGGGCGATACCTTCCGCGCCGCCGCCAGCGAACAGCTGGAAACCTGGGCCGAGCGCGCCGGGGTGCCGCTGGTCAAGGCGGGCGAAGGCTCCGACCCCGCGGCCGTCATCTTCGACGCCGTGCAGAGCGCCGCCGCCCGCAATTACGACATCGTCATTGCCGACACGGCCGGCCGCCTGCACAACAAAAAGGGCCTGATGGACGAACTTTCCAAGATCGCCCGCAGCGTCAAAAAAGCCAGCCCGGAAGCCAGCCTCGAAGTCCTGCTCGTGCTCGACGCCATCACCGGCCAGAACGCCATCAGCCAGGCGCAGGAATTCTGCCGCGCCGCCGGGGCCACCGGCGTTGTGCTGACCAAGCTCGACGGCACGCCCAAGGGCGGCTGCATCCTGGCTGTGCACGAAAAGCTCGGCCTGCCCATCCGCTTTGTCGGCGTGGGCGAAAAACTTGACGACCTGCTGTTCTTCTCGGCCACCGACTTCTCCGAAGCCCTGCTGCCCGAGCTGCCCAAAAAGGAGGAAGAGGCATGACCGTCTGCGCCGCCACCAACAACCCCGGCAAGCTTAAGGAGCTGCGCCGCATCCTGGAAAAAGCCGGCCACGCGGTCAAAAGCCTGCGGGAGCTCGGCATCACGCTGGACCCCGAGGAGACCGGCGCGACCTTTGCCCAAAACGCCCGCATCAAAGCCGCGGCTTTCTGCGCCGCCAGCGGCCTGCCCACGGTGGCCGATGATTCGGGCCTTTGCGTCGACGCGCTCGGCGGCGCGCCCGGCGTTTTCAGCGCGCGCTATGCGGGCGTGCACGGCGACGACGAGGCCAACAACCGCAAGCTGCTGGCCGAAATGCAGGCCGTGCCCGCCGGGCAGCGCGCCGCGCGGTTTGTTTCGGCCGTCTGCTTTATGCTGCCGGACGGCCGCGCGCTGACTGTCGAGGGCGTCTGCCCCGGCAGCGTCGCCTTTGCCCCGGCGGGGGAAAACGGCTTCGGCTACGACCCGCTGTTCATCCCCGACCGCGTCGGCGTGGGGGCGGGCACGGTGGAAAACGCCGCCCGCCGCACCTATGCCGAGCTGGCCGACGCCGAAAAGGACGCTATCAGCCACCGCGGCCGCGCGATGGAAAAGCTCGAAAGCGAGCTGTCGGAATTCCTGAAATAAATTAGAAATTAGGAATAAGGAATTAGGAATTAAGAGGCGGCGGGTGAATCCGCCGCTTCCCGCGCGGGCAGGCCGGGCGTTCGCCCCGGTCTGTAGGGGAGGGGCATGCCCCTCCCGCAAACCCTGCGCCGCCGCAAACCGGGCGGATATGGAATCCGCCCCTACGAGCGGCGGTAGGGGACACGGCCAACTGGGAAGGCGCAACCCTTGCCGCGTCGCGAACCTGTGTAGGGGACGATGCTTGCATCGTCCCGGGGAACCATGCATCGCCGTAAGGTCTGCGGGAGGGCCATGGCCCTCCCCTACAAACCACGGCAAGCGTCCGGCTAAACAGGACGGCCACGACCTTCCGGGCAAATGTAGGGCGGGATGCCCTCATCCCGCCGTACACCGCGCCGCCGTAAACACTCCGGGCGGATATGGAATCCGCCTCTACATGGGTTGCGCCATGGCTGCGCTTTCCCGGCTGCCCGCGCCGCCCGCCCCAACCGCCAATTCCTCATTTCTAATTCCTAATTCCTAATTTTCCCTCCCTCACACGTTTTCCACCCAAACAGAAAGGACACCCTCACATGACCCTCACCAGCAAACAGCGCGCCGCCCTGCGCGGGGCGGCCAACACCCTCGACCCGGTGTTCCAGATCGGCAAGGGCGAGATCGGCCCTTCCCTCATCACGGCGGTGGGCGATTGCCTCGCCGCGCGCGAACTCATCAAGCTCAAGGTGCTTGACAACAGCGAGTACACGGCCCGCCAGGCCGCCGACCTTCTGGCCGAAGCCACCGGCGCGGCCTGCGTGCAGGTCATCGGCCGCAAGTTCGTGCTGTTTTTGCCCAAAGAGAAGGATTCGGCCTTCGCCGCGCTGCTGGCGGCCGCGAAATGACACCCGCGCGCCTGCTTTTGTACGGCGGCACCTTCGACCCGCCGCACGTCGGGCATGTGAACAACCTGCGCGCGGCCATCGAGGCCGTACAGCCGGACCGCGCCATCGTCATGCCGGCGGGCGAACCGCCGCATAAGCGCGGCAGCCACGCCCCGGCAGAGCTGCGCCTGGCCATGTGCGGCTGCTTTGCCGCGGCGGACCCGCGCGTGGAGGTCAGCCGCTGGGAGATCGACCAGCCCGGCCCCAGCTACACGGTCAACACGCTGGAAATGCTGCGGGCGCAAAACCCCGGCGCGGCGCTGTATCTGGCCGTCGGGTCGGATATGCTGCTCGGCTTCACACGCTGGTACCGCTGGCAGCGCATTTTGCAGCTGGCGGCGCTCGTTGTGCAGAGCCGCACCGGCCGCGATATGGACGCGCTGACCGCCGCAGGCGCGGCGCTGGAACGCCAGGGCGGGCGCATTGTGTTTGCCGCGGCCGTGCCGGTGCCCTGCGCCTCCAGCGATATCCGCGCCGGGACCCTCCCGCCGGACCGCCTGCGCGCCGCCCTGCCCGCCCCGGTGCGCCGCCTCATCTGCGAAAACGACCTCTACGGGCTTGGGGCGTATCTGAAAAATCCCTAGCACTGTCCAATTCTACTAAAAAGCAGCGCCTGCTGCGTTGCGAAACCTTGGAATACACCAAGTATTCCTGCGGTTTCGCGCCTTGCATCCGCTGCTTTTTAGCGAATTTTCCAGCACTTTTGATTGATCAGATACACCCCGGAAAAACACTGGAAGAAGCGTAGGGACCGCCGTTTCTAAAAACCCAAAAACGAAAGGAAGTCTGCCCCATGACCTGCGAAGAGGCCCGGGAACTGGTCAAAGGCCGGTTGTCCCGCAAGCGGTACAAGCACACGCTGAATGTGAAAAATATGGCGGTCGCGCTGGCGCAGCGCTACGGCGCAGACCCGGAAAAGGCCGCCCTGGCGGCGCTTTTGCACGACGCGGCCAAGGAACTCCCGCGGGAAGAAATGTTGCAGATTTTCAAAGACAATGCTATAATGGCTAAAAATGCCGCGTCGCGCCCGTTTCCGGTGTGGCACGGCATTGCCGCCGCGATCCTGTGCATGACCCGCTGGAATGTCACCGACCCCGAGATCGTCTCGGCCATCGAGTGCCATACCACCGGCAAGGCCAACATGACCCTGCTGGACAAGATCCTCTATATGGCCGACGCCACCAGCGCCGAGCGGGACTACCCCGGCGTGGAGGCCCTGCGCCGCGAGCAGATGGAAAACCTTGACCTCGCGCTGCTGCACAGCCTGGAGCAGAGCATCGGCTTTGTGGAGCAAAAGGGCGGCGATCTCGACCCCGAGACCCTGGCGGCCTGCCGCGATATGCAGCGCCGCATGGCTGGTCTTGGCGGGACGTACAATACATAAAAAATACTGAAAACGCTTGAAATCAAAAAGCCCAACCAAAAGGGAGGAACCCATGAGCGAGCCACGCAAGCTGAATACCGGCGATGCCCAGCGCACTGTGTATCATGCGGACGGCAGCGCCCCGCGCAATATCCAGACCGACGCCGCTGCCAGCCAGCAATCGTATGAGGAAGCCCGCCGCCAGGCCCGCGCCGCGGCGGCTGCCGGCGGCCGCCGCACCCGCAGCTTCAACCGCGTCCGGCCGTCGGATGTCGCCCAGTACCAGGCGGAGCGCCAGGTGAACGCCGGCCGCACGCTGAACACCGGCGCCGCGCAGCCTGCCCAGGCCGCGCCGCGCACCGTCCACCGCGCCGGGCAGGCCGCGTCCCCCAGCGCGCAGCAGCCCGCGCGCGCCGTGCGCCGCGCCGCCGCCCCCCAGCCTTTGCCGGACGACCAGCCCGCGCAGCAGGCCCCGCTGACCACGGCCCAGCGCCAGGCGCTGGCCCTGCAGCGGCAGGCCGCCGCCCGGCAGAGCGCCGCCGCGCCCCGTGCGCGCGTGCAGCGCCTTGACCTCAGCCAGGCCCAGAGCGAGCGCGAAGCCTATGATTTTGACAGCGACGCCGCCCCGGCGCAGGCCCGCGCCCCCCGCCCGGCCCCCGGCGCTGCCGCACCCGCGGCAGCGGCGCGCAGCGGCGGCAAAGCGCCCCGCAGCGGCGGTTCCGGCTCCTCCGGCGGCAAGCCGCCCAAAGGCCCCGGCAAGGGCAAAAACGGCAAGGGCGCAGGCCCCTACAGCGGCAAGGGCCGCAAAAAGGGCAAGGCCAAATGGTGGAAGGTGCTGCTGGGCACGCTGCTCGCGCTCGTGCTCATCTTCGGCGTCACCATCGCGCTGATCCTCAACGCCATCCGCCCGCAGATCGGCAGCGCCACGCTCAGCGAGCTCATCAACACGCCCAAGGAGTATGCGGGCAAAGAGTTCAACGTCCTCGTCGTCGGCATCGACCGCTCGAGCGAGGGCGGCGGTTCGGCCGACGGCGTCAACGACGGCATGACCGACATGATCCTCTACGTCCATTTCAACAATGAGACCGGCGAGGTCAAGATGCTGCAGTTCCCGCGCAACATCCTTGTCACCGACGACGCCAGCGTTTCCGGCAACTACCAGATCAACGCCGTCGCCAAGACCCAGGGCTCGAACGGCAACAACAATATGAACGCCCTCGCCACGCTGCTCTACGACCAGTTCGGCCTCTCGGTCGACGGCTATGTCTCGATCCGGCTCGAAGCCCTTGTCGAGATGGTCGACACCTTCGGCGGCCTGCAGGTCTATGTGCCGCAGACCATCGACTACCGCAATGTGGATGGCGGCGGCGACAGCGTTCTGTACGAAGGCTGGCAGACGCTGGACGGCGCGGCGACCGAGTTCTTCCTGCGCGCGCGCAAGACCTACGGCGATTCCGACATCACCCGCCTGAACACGCAGCGCTATTTCTACGCGGCGCTGTTCGCCCGCCTGCGCAGCATGACCGTGTGGGACATCGCCCGCATGATCCCGGTCTTTACAACCTATATGGAGACCGACCTCAAAGTTTCCGATATCGTCAGCGTCGCCGTCAGCATGCTCAACGTCGACAGCTCCAAGATCATGATGGCCCAGGTGCCGGTGTATATGGGGCAGCTCTATTATAACGGCAACGACATCGACGTCGTCGACCGCGAAGGCACCGCCGAACTGCTCAACACCAATTTCCGCGAGAACACCGGCCCGGTCGACGCCTCGGCCCTCAATGTGCGGGACGACCTTGTCGACATCAGCGGCCGCACCCCGACCGAGGTCAACGTGCAGTTTATGGGCACGCTGAACGAGGAAGTCGTCGACGCGCAGCAGAACAACAACCTGGACGGCACAAAAACGACCGACGTCTACCAGACCCCCGCGCCCGAACCCAGCCCCGACCCGGCGGCTGAAGGCGGCGAAGACGGCGCGGACGGCGAAGCCGACGACGCAGCCTGACCAGTAAAGGAGAAGCATATGGACAGCAAGACCCTGGCCATCGCCCTGGCCCGCGCGCTGGACGCGCGCAAGGCGCAGGATATCCGGGTGCTCAAGGTCGAGGACCTGACCACCGTCACCGATTATTTCGTCATTGCCACCGGCACCTCCACCACCCATGTCGGCGCGCTGGCGGATGAGGCCGAATTTGTGCTTTCCCGCCAGGACGTGCGCCCCCTGCGCACCGAAGGCCACGACGGCAAGCGCTGGGTGCTGCTGGATTACGGCAGCGTCATCGTGCATGTGTTTACCAAGGAAGCCCACGACTACTATGACCTTGAGCACCTGTGGGCCGACGCCGCCCCCCTGCCCGCCGCCGAATGGCTGCCGGAGGAGGAAAAGGCGGAGGAATAACCCCTTTGCCCAAAGCACACGCTGAGCCCCATTAAAAGCACACTCTGCGCCCCATTATTTTTAAAAGTCCGCGCCCGCAGGGCGCGGCACCGCATCTGAACTCTTAACTCTAAACTCTTAACTCTAATATATAAACCGGTGGGAGAGATAAACGTGAAATACGACTTCAAACAGGTAGAAGCCAAATGGCAGAAGGTCTGGGAGGACGAACACACCTTCCATGCCGAGATCGACCATTCCAAACCCAAGTTCTACGCCCTGGTCGAATTCCCGTACCCGTCCGCGGCCGGGCTGCATGTCGGCCACCCGCGCAGCTATACGGCGCTGGACATTGTCGCGCGCAAAAAGCGCCAGTGCGGCTATAACGTGCTGTACCCCATGGGTTGGGACGCGTTCGGCCTGCCCACCGAAAACTACGCGCTGAAAAACCACATCAACCCCGAGATCGTCACCGCCAAAAACGTCGCCCGCTTCAAAAGCCAGCTCAAGGCGCTCGGCCTCTCGTTTGACTGGGACCGCGAGATCAACACCACCGACCCCGACTACTACAAGTGGACGCAGTGGATCTTTTTGCAGCTGTACAAAAAGGGTCTGGCGTACAAGAAGGAGACCGCCGTCAACTACTGCACCGGCTGCAAGGTCGTGCTGGCCAACGAGGAGGTCGTCAACGGCGTGTGCGAGCGCTGCGGCAGCCCGGTCGTGCACAAGGTCAAAAGCCAGTGGATGCTCAAGATCACGGCCTATGCCGACCGCCTGATCGACGACCTCGACGGCCTTGACTTCATCGAGCGCGTCGCCACGCAGCAGAAAAACTGGATCGGCCGCAGCCACGGCGCGGAGATCAACTTCGCCACCACGGCGGGGGATACCCTGACCGTCTACACCACCCGCGCCGACACGCTGTTCGGCTGCACCTATATGGTCGTCTCGCCCGAGCATGCGTTCCTCAAAAAGTGGATGGACGCGGGCCTTGTCAAAAACCCCGAAGCCATCACCGCCTACCAGGAGGAAGCCGCCCGCAAGTCGGAGTTTGAGCGCACCGAGCTCAACAAGGAAAAGACCGGCGTGCGCATCGAGGGCGTCGAAGCCGTCAACCCGGTCAACGGCCAGCGCGTGCCCATCTTCATTTCGGACTATGTCCTCGCCACCTACGGCACCGGCGCGATCATGGCCGTGCCCGCCCACGACAGCCGCGACTGGGAATTTGCTAAAAAATTCGGCCTGCCCATTGTGGAAGTTGTCAAGGGCAAGGAACCCTCTGACCTGGACGCGGCCGCTTTCACCGACGTCGCCACCGGCACGCTGGTCAATTCCGGCTTCCTCAACGGCCTTTCGGTCGAGGACGCCAAGGAAAAAATGTACGCCTGGCTGGAAGAAAACGGCACCGGCCACAAGCAGGTCAACTTCAAGCTGCGGGACTGGGTGTTCAGCCGCCAGCGCTACTGGGGCGAACCGATCCCGATGGTTTACTGCGACAAGTGCGGCTGGCAGCCCCTGCCCGAAAGCGAGCTGCCGCTGCGCCTGCCCGAGATCACCGACTTTGAACCCGGCGAGGACGGCGAAAGCCCGCTGGCCCGCCATACCGAGTGGGTCAACACCACCTGCCCGTGCTGCGGCGGCCCCGCCCGGCGCGAGACCGATACCATGCCGCAGTGGGCCGGGTCCAGCTGGTACTTCCTGCGGTATATGGACCCGCACAACCCGGACGCCCTCGCCAGCAAGGAGGCGCTCGCCTACTGGAGCCCGGTCGACTGGTACAACGGCGGCATGGAGCACACCACGCTGCACCTGCTGTACAGCCGTTTCTGGCACAAGTTCCTGTATGATATCGGCGTGGTGCCCACCAAAGAGCCCTACGCCAAGCGCACGAGCCACGGCATGATCCTGGGCCTCAACCCCTATGCGTGGGAAAACCTGCCCGACGCCGAGCGCAAGCGCCTGCTGGCCGAACACGGCAGCGAGAAGGCCGCCCGCGCCGCCCTGGTGGAAAAGCACGGCGAGATGGCCGAGCACCCCATCGTCAAGATGTCGAAATCCCTCGGCAACGTCGTCAACCCGGACGACGTCGTGAACGAATACGGCGCGGACACGCTGCGCCTGTACGAGATGTTCATCGGCGACTTTGAGAAGGCCGCGCCCTGGAACACCTCCTCCATCAAGGGCTGCAAGCGCTTTTTGGACCGCATCTGGGCGCTGGCCGACAAGCGCGTGGAGGGCGAGGGCGTGCGCCCGGCGCTCGAGGCGCTTGTCCACCGCACCATCAAGAAGGTCGGCGAGGACATCGACAGCCTCAAGGCCAACACGGCCATCGCGCAGCTGATGATCTATGTCAACGCCCTGTACGACAACGGCGGCGCGACCCGCGCCGAGTACGAGGTGCTGCTGCAGCTGCTCAACCCGTTCGCCCCGCACATGACCGAGGAACTGTGGGAGCAGATGGGCCACGCCGGCCGCCTGGCCTACCACCCCTGGCCCGCTTACGACGAAGCCAAATGCGTGGAGCAGACCATCGAGATCGCCGTGCAGGTCAACGGCAAGGTCAAGGCCCGCATCCATGTTGCCGCCGACGTCGAAGCCGCCGACGCCATCGCCGCCGCTAAGACGGAGCCCGCCGTGGCCGAAGCCATCAGCGGCAAGACCGTCGTCAAGGAGATCTACGTCAAGGGCAAGCTGGTTAACCTCGCCGTCAAGGGCTGAGTGATAACGCTTTCACGCGAAACAACATCCGCTGCGCCGCCGCCAGGAAACCAGATGGCGGCGGCGCAGTTTGCGTATCCGAAACAGAAACAGGGAAGGGGGAGACCGTCCATGCAGACCATCTCGGTGCGCCGCACGCTGGCGCAGCTGGCGCGCCAGCCGCTCTACTGGGCCGGGCTGGCCGCGCTGCTTGCGCTGGGCTATGCCTATGCCATGGGCACCTCCGCCGTCGGCGTCGACGACCTCGCCATCGCCACCTACCAGCAGGGCGGGGGCTTTCTGCGCCAGAGCCGTATCACCGAATGGCTCGTTCAGGCGCTGACCGGGCTGCTGGCCTACCAGCGCTTCTGGCCGGAGTTCTGGGCCGCCGTCTGCCTGGCGCTGGCCGGGACCGGCCTGGCCGCCGTTGTCTACACGGCCGCTGCGCGCACGCCCACGGCGGGCGGCGCGCTGCTGCTGGCGGGCGGGGGGCTGCTTTTCCCGTTCCATGCCGAGGCTTTCGCCTATTCCAACCTCTGCATCACCGGCCTGGGCATGCTGCTGGCGGTGGCGGCGCTGGCGGCCGGTTGGCCGTTTGTGGCGGGCGGGCGGCGCACAGCCGCCGCCCCGGCGGCCTGCGTGCTGCTGGCGCTTTCGGTCGGCTGTTATGAATCTCTGGCGCAGGTCTGGCTGGCGCTGCTGTTTGTGCTGCTGCTCACGCTGGCCGCGTTTGCGCCGCGCCGCAGCGCGGGGGCCTTCTGGTGGCTGCCTGCCGCGCTGCGCGGCGCGCTGCTGCTGGCGGCGGCGCTGGCTGTGCGCGGCGCGCTGGCCGGTGCGCTGCGGCTGGCGCTGGGTGTGACCGGGGCCGATGGCGCCGCCGCGCGCACGATCTACTGGGGCCAACGCGGCGGGCTGCTGCCCGCGCTGCAGATCTTTGTGCGGGAGTTTTTGGGCTGCTACGGCACGCTGGCGCTGGCCGTCCCGGCCATTGCGCTGCTGGACCTGGCCTGTGCGGCGCTCATCGTCTGGGCGGCGGTGCGCCGCCACGGCAACGGCTGCGGCCTTTTGGCGGCCGCGCTGATCGCCGCCCAGTTTTCCATGGGCATTCTGCAGGGCACCGGCAGCCAGATGGCCCGCGCCAGCCAGTGCTTTGCGGTGTTTGTGCCGTATGTGCTGTGGCTGGTGCTGGCCGCCGCGCGCCCGCGCCGCGTGCTGGCCGGGGCGGTGGCGGCGCTGCTGCTTGGCGCAGAGGCGTTCAGCCTCAACGCGACCTTTGCGGCCGACCGCGCCCGCTGGCAATATGAGCGCGGCCTGCTGGCGGACACCGCCGCCGCGCTGGATGCGCTGGACCCCGGCGGCGCGCTGCCGGTCGTGTTTTCGGGCACGGTGACGCTGCCCGACGCCGTCGGCGGCCGCCTGCCTGCGCAGCACCCGGCCTACAAGGCGGCGTGGGTGCTTTCGGTCACGCTTGGCGCGCCGATGGGCGACCTGTACGCCCATGAGGAAGTCAACAAGAGCGTCATCAACTGGGCGCAGTCGGCGTTCGGCACCCACGCGCAGATGTACCTGCTGATGGACGAGATCGGCCGCCCCTGCGCGCAGCCCACCGCAGACCAGCAGGCTGCGGGCGACGCCCTGGCCGCCGGCCTTTCCCCCGGCGTCAGCGCGCAGGACGGCTACCTGCTGGTCGTCTTCTGACCTGCCCCCTCTTGAAACAAAGGAGTTGAACCACCCGATGAAACAACGACCCGACCTGCGCCGCCTTTGGGCGGCCTGCCCGTGGCGGCTGGCGGTTTTGCTGGTGCTGGCGCTGGAGGTTATCTTCCTGGC
This sequence comes from Candidatus Gemmiger stercoripullorum, assembly GCA_019119365.1. GTDB lineage: Bacteria > Bacillota > Clostridia > Oscillospirales > Ruminococcaceae > Gemmiger > Gemmiger stercoripullorum. Next base: position 16,558 of record DWXD01000049.1, read on the forward strand.
GGCCGGTCTTGTGCAGGACCGCCGCGTCGCCGCGCGCAGCCCGGTGGTCACGGTGCTGGCCGACCGCATGAAGCCGATGCTGGAAAGCGACAAGATGAGCCAGGACACCTCCGGCTTCACGGTCGAGGAAGGCCTGTCCGGCGATGTCGTCACCACCGACTGGATGGTGCTGACCCGCGGCATGTACAACGTCTCGGTCGCCTACTACGGCGGCGGGTCGGATGTGAACATCTCCTTCCACCAGGCGGATATCGAAGCCGGGCACATCACGCTGCCGGAGGGCCGCCGCGCCGTCACGTTCCAGGCCTTTGTGCCGGCCGACCAGAGCGAAGCCACGCTGCGCATCGCGACCGGCGGCAGCGGCATCAAGCTTGAAAGCATCGTGCTGCAGCCCAGCCAGACCTATGGCTGGTACCGCCTGCTGTGCCGCCTGGCCGCCTTTGCGGCCGTCGATGCGCTGCTGCTGGTCTGCTGGCGGCGGGTGCCGCTGCCGGGCGGGGGCGCGGGCCGGGCCACGGCGCTGGCGCTGGGCGGCATCACGGTGCTGGCCTGCCTGCCGCTGTTCACCTCCAACGTCGTTGCCGGGCATGACCTTCTGTTCCATCTCAACCGTATCGAAGGGCTGGCCCGGGGCATCGCCTCCGGCCAGCTGCCGGTGCGCATCCAGCCGTTCTGGCTGTCCGGCAACGGGTACGCCGCCGGGGTGTTCTACGGCGACCTGTTCCTGTATTTCCCGGCTGCGCTGCGGCTGCTCGGCGTGCCGGTGCAGGCGGCCTACAAAGCGTTTGTGTTTGCCGTCACGCTGGGCACGGCCGTGCTTACCTGGTGGTGCGTGCGCCGCATGCTGCGCGACAACGCCGCCGCGCTGGCGGCCTCCGGCCTCTATACATTGTCCGCCTACCGCATGGTGGATGTCTACACCCGCGGCGCTGTGGGCGAATATACGGCGCTTTTGTTCCTGCCGCTTGTGGCATATGGTCTGTGGCGCATCTTCAGCCAGGAAGACGGCGCAAAGCCTGTGCGGCTTGTGTGGCTGCCGGCGGCCATCGGCTACACCGGCCTGATCCAGAGCCACCTGCTCACCGGCGAGATGACCGGCTTTTTGACCATCCTCGTCTGCCTGGCGCTGTGGCGGCGCACGCTGCGTGCCAACACGTTCTGGCCGCTTGCCAAGGTGGTGGCCGCCATGCTGCTGGCCAACGTCTGGTTCCTGGTGCCGCTGTTCGATTATCTGTCCCGCGGCAGTTTCGCCGTGGGCGGCATCAGCCAGTATGCCGGAATACAGACAATGGCCGCCTTCCCGGCGCAGCTGTTTGGCCTTGTATTCAACGGGGACACCGAACTGCTCAACCTTGCCAGCGACCAGGGCACGGTGAATGAGATGGCCTTTGGCATGGGCACCGCGGTGCTGCTGTGCGCGCTGCTGTTCCTGGGCGCTTCGTTCCTGTTGGAACCGCGGCAGGACCCGCGCTGGAAGCTGGGCCGCGGCGGGCTGTGGCTCGGCGCGCTGTGCGCCTGGATGGCCACGACCTGGTTCCCCTGGAACGCCCTGTGCGACCTGCACCCGCTCATCGACCGCCTGGCGCAGACGCTGCAGTACCCCTGGCGCTGGGTCGGCCCGGCCACGCTGCTGTGGGTGCTGGCCGGGGCCTGTGCGCTGGCGCTGCTGCGCGCGCGCCCCTCGTGGCGCATGGCGGCCGCCGGGGTGCTGGCGGCGCTCTGCCTTGTCAGCTGGGGCAGCCTGACCGAGAGCGTGCTCGACGCAAAGGAACTTGTCAACTATTACAGCGCCGCGGCGCTCGATTCCAACGAGATCAGCGGCGGCGAGTATCTGCCCGCCGGGGCGGACGAGTACACGGTGGCTTCCTCGCTCGAGCCCTTTGCCCAAGGGGCCGAGATCAGCGCCTGGACCCAGAGCGACCTGCGCGCAACCGTCACGGCCGCGAGCGAAACGGGCGGCACGGTCACGGTGCCGATCCTCTGCTACCCGTACTATCAGGCGCAGGACGAGACCGGCGCGGCGCTGGCTCTAGCCCCCGACCCCGCCACGCAGCAGGTTTGCGTGACGCTGCCCGCCGGATATGCGGGGACGTTCACGGTGTCTTTCCGCGAACCCTGGCACTGGCGCGCGGCCGAAGCCGTCAGCCTTGTCTCGCTGGCCGCCCTTGCTTTGTGGGCGGGCGTCACGGCGCGCCGAAAGAAACCTGTGCCCGCATAAAGCGCGGCGTATTCAAATTCTATGATAACTGTAAAAAGGAAAGGTGGTCTCCTTTATGCTGATCTCCCTCGTGGTGCCCAGTTATAATGAAGAAGAAGCTCTGCCGCTGTTCTATAAAGAGGCGGCGCGCGTGGCGGCGGAAATGGAAAAAAGCCACGGCGCGGCGTTTGAGTTCATCTTTGTGGACGACGGCTCCAAAGACAAGACCCTGGCCGTGGCCCGCCGCCTGCACGCGGAGGACGCCCGCGTGCGGTATGTCTCGTTCAGCCGCAACTTCGGCAAGGAGGCCGCCATCTACGCCGGGCTGCAGGCCGCCCGCGGCGACTATGTCGCCACGCTGGACGCCGACCTGCAGGACCCGCCCGCGCTGCTGCCCCAGATGCTGGACGCGCTGCTGACCGGCGACTACGACTGCGCTGCCACCCGCCGCACCACCCGCAAGGGTGAACCGCCGGTGCGCAGCTGGTTCGCGCGCAAGTTCTACCAGATCATCAACAAGCTCGGCGATACCGAGATCGTGGACGGCGCGCGGGACTACCGCCTCATGAGCCGCAAGATGGTAAACGCCGTGCTGGCCATGGCCGAATACAACCGCTTCAGCAAGGGGATTTTCAGCTGGGTGGGCTTTGAGACCAAATGGTTTGACTACGAGAACATCGAGCGCGTGGCCGGTCAGACCAAGTGGAACTTCTGGAGCCTGTTCAAATATTCCATCGAAGGCATCGTCGGCTTCTCCACCGCGCCGCTGGTGCTGGCGGCCGGGGCCGGGGTGCTGTTCTGTGTGGCGGCGTTCATTGGCATCGTGTTTGTGGCGGTACGCGCGCTGCTGTTTGGCGACCCCACCTCCGGCTGGCCCAGTATGGTGTGCATCATGCTGCTGTGCAGCGGCGTGCAGCTGTTCTGCCTGGGCATCGTGGGCGAATACCTGGCCAAGACCTATTTGGAGGTCAAGCACCGCCCGGTCTATATCGCAAAGGAGACCGAAGCCGACCGGGACCAGGGCTGAAAACGGCCCCCCGAAAACCGCTTTGCAGCAACATGCACAAGAAACGCCGCCAAAACCGGCAAAATGACGGCGATTTTGGGGCGGATTCCGGCAAATAAAAATGATAAGGTGTCTTGACAGATAACTTCAAAGTGGTATAATAGAGACACGTTATCCGGCAAGGGTGCGTATTATGGTGGGGGAAAACCCCGGCCAAAAATCTATTGAGAAAGAAGTTGTGTCAAAATGAAACTCAAGAAGCTCGTTTCGGCTGTCGCTTGCGTTGTCATGGCCGGTGTGTTTGCCACCAGCGCTTTCGCTGCCACTACGGATCAGGTCGCGGCTGCTCAGGGGTATCTGAGCGCCAACGGCATCAGCTATGAGATCTCTTCGGAGGAAGTTGATAAGATCATCGCCAACTTTAAGACCGAAGATGCCGCCAAGGCTGCCGGCGATGCTCTGATCGCCCAGGTCAAGGCTGATCCCAACAATGCCGCCTCCATCGTTACCAACACGCTGGCTGGCTACGGCGTCACCGTCTCTGACGTTGCCGTTACCGTCAATGCCGACGGCACCATCAGCGGCAAGGGCAGCATCAACGGCAAGGCTGTTTCCGCTACTATCGCGGGCGCTGCTACCTCCGAGCATCCCGAGATCGGCGCGAACAAGGACGAGAACGGCAACTGGCATGTTGACGAAGCGACCACCGATGCCGCCGCTTCTGTGACCACCACCGCCGGCAGCGTCATCAAGGCCACCGGCGACAACTCCGCTGTTGTCCTGGTCGCCGGCGTTCTGGCTGTCGCTACCGTGCTGGGCCTGGCTGTCCGCAAGAACAGCAACATCGGCTAAGTCCGGTCCCATAACCGAACCTGCGAACCCCGCCGCGCCCTTTGCGGCGGGGTTTTTGTTTAAAATCCCCCGGGGCCGTGCCCCGCTCCCTTCGCACTAAGAGGTCGATTTATGAAACACAGATCCTTCCTGCGCGGCAACCCCGCCGCGTATCTGGCGGCCCCGCTGGCCTTTGCGCTTGTCACGCTGGCGCTGCTCGCCGCGCTGTCGCGCGTGTTCATCGCGCCGTATCTCGGTATCTGGAGCTGGTTTTTGAGCACCAACGCGGCCGCGGAAACGCCCGCCGCCGACCTGTTCAGCACCGCCATCACCACGCCCGAAAACGAAGGCGCCGAGAGCATCCCGCTCTCCAGCATCACCTACCCGAACGAGGGCGACCGCTACGGCCGCATCACGATCTCGGGCACGGCGGTGGACGCCCCGGTCTATTACGGCGATACCAACGCCATCCTCAACCAGGGCGTCGGCACTTATAAGGACGACAGCCGCGCAGGCATCCCCGGCGAAAGCAAGACCGTTCTGCTGGCCGGGCACAACAACACCTTCTTCAACGACCTGCAGAGCGTCGAGGTGGGGGATACTGTCACGATCGAGACCCACTACGCCACCTATACCTATACGGTGGAGGCGTGCAAGGTGCTGCGGTACGACGATACCACGGCCTACGATTTCACACGCACCGACGAAAACCTGATCCTCTACACCTGCTACCCGTTCGATGCGCTCGGCTTCACGCCCGACCGCTATTTCGTCTATGCCAGCTACACATCCGGCCCCGCGCTGGATGCCGCGGGCTAAAGGAGGCGCGCGCTATGCCGGAAAAGAAACACGCCGCCCCTGCGGCGAAAAAACAGGGGGGCACGGCCGGGTGGACGCTGGGCCTGGCCTGGCTGCTGAGCTTTCTGCTTGTGGTGCTGGCGGTGCTTTTGATGCTGCTGACCACGCTTGGCAGCGCGGGCTACATGAAGTCCCGCGTCAGCGCCTGCGGCTACGGCGAGACCGCCTATGTGACCATGCGCGATGAGTTCATCAGCTACGGCGCGGCCACCGGCTTCTCGGAGGAGACGATGACCGCCGTGCTCGACCCCGTGCAGATCGAGCAGGATATGAAGGACGCCATCAGCGGCCTGTATGCCAAGAGCCCCTACCGCTACGACCGCCCGGCCATTGCCGAGCAGGCCTACGCGGCGATGGAGGCCGAAGCGGCCGAAAAAGGCGTCACGCTGGAAGGCGAGACCGCCGACAATGTCCGCGTTGTGGCCGAAGCCGTGCGCCAGGTGTACGCCAGCGCCACGTCGGTGCCGCTGCTCAGCCTTTTGTACACCGGTTTGCAAAAGCTGCGCACCGTGCTGCTCATCGGCCTGCCGCTGTGCCTTGTCTTTGTGGCGATGGCCGCCACGCTGATGCTGCGCATCAGCCGCCACGACGCCATCCTCGGCGCGCGCAGCCTGTCCTTTGCGCTGGGCGGCGCGGGGCTGGTCAGCCTTGTGATCGGGCTGGCCGTTGCGCCCACGCTGGGGCTTGACCGCCTCAACCTGAACCCCCCGGCGCTCAAGGACCTGCTGGTCAGCTATATCCACGGCATGTTTGGGCGCTTTGTGCTCTTTGCGGTCATCTATCTGGTGCTGGCCGCCGCCGTGGGCCTGCTGCTGCACCCGCACCGCGTGAAAAAGCAGAAATAAGCGCCGCGCGCTGCCGCTTTTAATTCAAACAAAACAACGCCACCCCGCTGCGTCCTTGGACGCGGCGGGGTGGCGTTGCAGCGTGTCGAGAAACTCGACACGCTGCAAAGGGGGCAACAGCCGCGCACGGCAATTGCCTAACGCGGCTATTTCTCCGGGTTGCGGTGCCCGCATCGCGCGGCGTGCCATAAATGGCGCTTGCGCTCTGCGACCGCTGCCCCTGCTCCGCCTCGCTGTATCCGCCGCAGGCGGTGCTCGGCTCCGCAGCCCTTTGGAATCCCCTTCGACAAAATTTCACGGCAAATCGCGCACTCGTCGCTAACGCTCCTCGCACACAATTTGCCGTAAAATTTCCCTGTCGGTGTCGCCGTCGTCGGCGCATGTCCGCCGACGGCGAC
>DWXD01000050.1 GCA_019119365.1 Candidatus Gemmiger stercoripullorum
TCAGACTGTCAAAAAAGTTAAAAAACGTCGCCGTCGGCGGACATGTGCCGACGACGGCGACACCGACAGGGAAATTTTACGGCAAATTGTGTGCGAGGAGCGTTAGCGACGAGTGCGCGATTTGCCGTGAAATTTTGTCGAAGGGGATTCCAAAGGGGGAAATAGCCGCGTTAGGCAATTGCCGTGCGCGGCTGTTGCCCCCTTTGCAGCGTGTCGAGTTTCTCGACACGCTGAAGCCGGGGTCCTGCCCCGGCCTTTGCTTTTGGTTCAGTTCTGTTTTGCGCGGCGGCGCTGGTTCCAGCTGGCGGCGACAGCCTGCAGCCAGTCGAGCAGCGCGGCGGCCAGCGCCGGGTAGAGCACGAGGCAGAACGCCTGGTACCAGCTGGGCAGGAAATAGCCGCCCACCTGGGCGTTGAGCACGATCTTGTCCAGCGCGAGAACCACCTGCTTGCCCTCGTCCGGGCTGCAGGGGTCCAGCCGCAGCGAAACAATACGGGTGCGCGGCAGCGTGTACAGGTAGCTGCCGTCCGCCTGCTGCGCCGGGTAGACCCGGCGGTCGGGGCTGTAGGGCTGGCCCGCGGCGGTCGTATAATACAGGCACATCTCGCGGGCGTCGCCCTCGTACCGGGCAAAGACCTGCAGCGTGCGCACGGTGCGCCCGCCAAGGTCCGCCAGGAGCATCTGGGGGTCGCCGGTCGTCGTCACCAGCATTTCCGCCTCGCCGTCCGCCCGGCCTTCCAGCGGTTCGAGGCCGTCGAGCGTGAAATCGGCCGCATGCAGCGTCTGTTCGCTCAGGCTGCCGCGGCTGCGCGCCCATATATCGCCGGCCAGCGCCGCCGCCCCCAGGACGATCCACACCGCCAGCGCGACAAGATAGCACAGCGCCGGCAGCGCCCAGCGGCGGCGCAGAAGCTGTTTGAGTTTCATGATACCGCCTCCATTTCCACCGGGGCGAAACCGGCTTCCTCCACGCGGTAGAGGACCGTCTCGCCGTCAAGGGCGGCCTGCAGGCTGTCGGTGAAAAGGCCCGCGTAGCTGGCCACAAAGGTATCGTCCAGGCGCTGCAGGTAAAGGTAGCTGCAGCCGGACGCCCGCACAACGGCGTCAAACTGCTGCGCCGTGTAGGGGTGATAGTAGCGGTTTTCCACGCCGGAGTCCGGGCAGAGTTCGGCCAAACCGAACGTGCCGCCGCCACCGCCGCCCGCCTTGTCGTCGCCGGAGTAATCAATAATGACGGGGTAGAAATCGTACACGGCGGCAAACCAGCGCATGCCGTCGTCCCCCTGGCTGACAAAAAAGACGCGTTCCTGCGGCGTCAGATGTGAAAGGACCTCTTCGGCCTCGGCGCGCTGGATGCGGCGGTCGGCAAATTCACTGTCTGAAAAGCCGAGCACCGTCAGCTGCGGCAGCACGAGCTGGCCCTGGCGGAAGAGCATCACAAAGGCGAGCAGCAGCACGGCCCCCTGCCCTGCCAGCGGGCGCAGCGGCCGGGGGGAGGTTTCCTCCGCCGCCTGCAGCGCCAGCACAAGGCAGGCCAGCGCAATGAGGAACCAGCCGATGTAGTAGCTGTAGATATAGCGGTTATAGTCGGTGAGGGCGGCGGCCTGGTCCGGCTTGAAGATGAAGCCGTAGCACAGAGCCAGCTCAAGGTTGTAGCCGCCGAAGCAGACAAGAGAGAGCAGCGCCGTCAGGCCGATGCGCGCACACAGCCGCCCGCGCCCGGCCACCAGCATGGCAAGGACAAACACCGCCAGAATGCACGCCACAACGACCACGCCCTGGCCGATCATGCTCATGCGCCCGGCCGGGGTGAAGAACTGGGCGCCCATATCCTGTATGGCGGTGAAGAACTGCGCGCGGCGGGGCTCGTATTCCGGCGCGCCGTGACCGCCCAGCAGCATGCGCAGGCCGTTGACGACGACGCCGGACAGCGGCAGGCTTGTCTCGCCGGTGCCGCCTTCGGCCGCGTTTTTGGCCACGATCATGCCGACATAGCGGACGTTCCACAGGTAATAGACCGCCAGCGGCGCGGCAAAGCAGGCCGCGGCAAAACCGGTGCGCCGCCCAAGGCCCCGGCGGAACGAACCGTCCGGCCAGAGCCAGGCATCGGCCGCCACGAGCCCTGCCGCCACCAGCGCCAGCACAAAGGTGTTGGCCTTGATGTTGGCGGCCAGCGCCAGCACCGGCAGCACGGCCCAGCGCGGGCCGCTGCGGCGCACCGCCAGCCACAGCGCCACCGCGCCGCCCAGCACAAGCCCGGCGGGGATATCGCCGTAGGAGGTCATGTACACATCCACGAGATAGATCTCATGGTTATACACCGTGAAGAAATACGGCACACACCACAGGATGGCCGCCAGCGGCACCGCCAGGCGGAACCGCCGCCACGGCAGCGCGCCGAGCACCGCGGCATAGACCGCGAAGGCCAAAACATCGTAGGCGAGGTAGATTTTCCAATCGGCAAATGCGCCGAAAAAGCTGAAGAAATAGCTGAGCACCGCAAGCCCCGGGTTCTGGGTGGCGGGCCAGGGCGTGCCGAGCACGGCGGTGGGATACAGGCGGTTGTTGGCTTTGGTCAGCTTGACGGCCGTGGCCCAGAAGCTGAGTTCGTCAAACGAGTTTGCCATCGGCTGGCGGATGAAGAAATAGACCGCAAACGCCAGCGCCAGCCCCCAGAACAGCGCCGCCCCCGGCGTGGCGAGCGCGCGCAGGCGGGGCCTGCGGCCGCGCACCGGCGCAAGCGCCCAAACGCCCAGCCCGGCGCAGGCCAGATAGAGCAGGACCGTGCCGGGCAGCAGCACATCGGCCATGCCGGTGAGCGTGAGCCAGGCCGCGATACAGCCCAGCGCCGTGAGCGGCGCGAGCGCCGCAGGCACGCCGGCGCGCAGCGTGAAAAACGCGCACAAAAGAAACAACGCCGCCAGCGCGGCGGCCACGCAGAGAAGTTCCATAGAAAATGATCCTTATTTTGTATCCGGTCAATCGTCGTTGCGGATAATCTGGCGCAAAAGCGCGGCGAACGCCGCGGCCAGCACCGGGCCAAACAGCAGCAAAAGCCACTGCCCGCCGTCCGGCACAAAGGCCAGGAACCAGGGGCGCGGGGCGTTGAGCTCGACGCCGACAAGGCGCGTGGGTACGCCACCGACGCTGTCCGGGTCGATGCGCAGGCCGCTGACCGTGCGCCCGCCCAGGTCAAACACATACGCGCCGCCGGCGTCCTGCCAGGCAAAGACCTTCTGGGTCTCGCGGTAGTCGGTCTGGCCGGGGGTGCGGTAATACAGCGTCACGCTGCCGGGGGGCAGCAGCTGCTCCACCTCCAGGCGGACCGTCTCGACAAAGACCTCCCCTTCCCAGAAAATGTGGGGGTCGTTGTCGGTGGAAAGGTACCAGTTTTCGCGCTCGTCGGGCGGGGTGGCCCACTCGTCCTCGGCATAGCTCATGAAGCTCTCAAACGTGAGGTCGCCGGGGCCGAGGGTCAGCGTGCGCATGCTGCCGTCCATCTTGTGGTCCAGCATAACGGCGCCGCCCGCCAGCACCCGCAAGATCCACAGCGCCGCAGCCAGGGCGTAAAAATACCCGAGCAGAGCCCGCGGGCGGAAAACGGCTTCAAAGTCCGGCTTTTGTGCCCGCGCGCCGCTTGTGCGGGCGCGCGGCTTCAAAAAGCGCTTCATTCCCCCACCCCGCTTTCTGCCGTGGCCACCGGCACGAAGGGGACCTCCGCGTCGGGGCCGAGGAATTTGTACAGCGTGGCAGGCTGGTCGGCTTTGAGCCCGCCCTCGAACCGGGCGCTGAAATCACGCTCGAGGTATTCGTCGGCGCGGTCCAGCACAAGGTAATCGCAGTTTTTCTCGTCCATATAGGCGATGAGCGACGCCTCGGTGCAGACGGCGGTATAGTCGTACATGGTCCAGCTGAGGCTTTCGACCAGGTTCATAAAATCGGAATCCCAGCGGCTGGAATAGTCGCTGTCGCCCCACCAGACGCCGCCGTAGCCGTTGATGACGCGGGCGGTGAGCTCATACTTGTAATAGTACCAGCGCGTGGCGTCGTCGCCCTGGCTGATGACAAGCACACGGTCGTTCCAGTCGAGCACCTCGTTCATCACCCCGGCGCGGGCCTTGACGTCGGCGCGCACCGAGTAGAGGCTGTCGGCGCGGGTCCAGAACCCGGCCGTGGGCACGCCGCGCCAGGCAAACACCGCAAAAAAGCCGGCGGCCGCCAGGCCGACGCCCGCCGCGCCCAGACGGCGGCGCAGCGTGCGCGCCGGAGCCGCGGCGCACTGGCCCAGCTGGCACAGCGCGGCCATCGTCCAGCCCTGCAAAAACGGCATCAGGTAGCGCTCGTAATCCTTGAGGGCGGCGGCTTCGGTCTCGGAGAAATTATAGAAATAGAGGATCAGATGGAAAAGGTACAGCGCCGCAAAGCAGAACGCAGAGGCGAAAAAGCCCGCCGCGACACGGCGGCGCAGCGCGCCCCTGGGCGCGGCGAAAAACGCCAGCAGCGCCAGCCCGGCCACCAGCCCCAACACCACGGCGGGCGGGCCCAGCAGGCAGACGCGGCGGGACACAAGCGCCTGCGCCATCGTCTGCATCAGTTCGGCGAAGCGCGCTTCCCGCCCGATGCCGAGCAGCTGGCGCACCCCGCCGAGCAGTACCGCGCCGTAGCTCATCTGCGCGCTGCCGACCGTCGAACTGCCCGCCTCGGGGGCCATGGCGGCCGTGTAACGGCTCCAGCTGACAAAGACAGCCAGCACCGGCACAGCCAGCAGCGCCGTGCGCGCCAAGCGGTAGCCGAAAACGCGCAGTCTGCGCCAGCCTTCCGGCTGCTGTGTGCCGAACAGCTGGTCAACGCCGATGAGAAAGACGGCGATGAGCCCGTAGGCCAGGCCGATGTCCTTGGTCATGGCCAGCACGGCCAGCGGCAGCGCTACGGCGTAAAAACCGCCGCGGCGGCCGCCCGCCGCCTGGTACAGGCACAGCGCGCCGCCAAACAGGCAGGCCAGCGGCAGGTCCGCCATTGCGTTGCGGTACACCGTGCTGGCTGTGCCCACCGGCGCGGTGCTGAAGAAAAACGGCAACACCGCCGCCGCGGCAAACAGCAGCACGCTGTGCGGCCAGCGCGCCCGCGGCAGCGCAGCCAGCGGCGCAAAGGAGGCCAGGGCCAGGATGTCGATGGCGGCAAGGCACTGCCATTCGGCAAAATGGCCGGGGATAAACTGGAAAAGGTAGGACAGCAGGCTTGTGGCCGGGTAGGTGAACGAGGCGGTCAGGTTGACCGGGTCGGCCACATAGAGGCGGGCGCGCTCGGCAACCATCTTGGGGGCCAGGCCCCAGGCCGTGAACTCGTCCCACTGGGTGAACATCGGCTGCAGGGCCGCAAACAGCACCCACAAAAACGCCGCCCCGCCCACAAACAGCCAGAAGCCGGGGCTGCCCGCGGCGTCGCGCACCGCGCGCCACCCGGCCCGCACCCCGCAGTAGACCCCCGCCGCCAGCAGGCCGCCCGCGACCGCAAACAGACCGATGTGCAGCACATTGAACAGCGCCGTGACATACAGCACCGTCACCGCGCCGCACAAGACGGGCAGCGGCAGCAGCGCGGCGTCATAGCGTGTGCAGGCAGAAACCGCCAGGCTGCACAGGCCCAGAAACGCCAGGGCCAGCAGACCGGCCAGCAGGGGGAGGATCGGCATAAAGGGTTCCTTTCTTGCTTTTCCGCAGGCGGAAGAAAACGCATCAGACCGGGATCGTGTAGAACGGCCCCACAAAATAGTGCTGGAACAGCAGCACCGCGCCCAGCAGCGCGTGGGCGGCGCACAGCGGCACGGCCAGGCGCTCAGCCCGGAAAACGCCGGCAGACGGGGCCAGCGCGCGGCGCAGCGGCGCGGCGGCCGCAAGGCCCAGCGCCAGAAACACCGGCAGGAAATACCGCGCCTGCAGCCCGACGATGCGCACCATGGCCACCGGCGTGTAGGTGATATACATGGCGGCCATGGCGCCCGCCGCGTAGACGGCGGCAAACCCGCCCAGGCCCAGCGCGCGGCGGCGGCCGAGGCCGGGCGTCTCGGCCGCGCACAGGCACAGCGCCGCGCCCAGCACGCAGGGCCCCAGCAGGTTCAGCAGCGGGACCGGCAGGTCCTTCCAGCCGAAAACGCCGAGCTGGCCGAGGAAGAATTCGTTTTCATACAGTGTGCCCCAAAATGTGGCGATCGTGCGCAGGGGGTTGCGCAGCACGAACAAAAGCTGCTGCATGCCGTCCACCGCCTGGCCGCCCTGGCGGGCGATGACCGGGTAGTTGTGGCGCGCCAGGCGGCCGTAGGCTTCGACAAGCAGCGTCGCCGCAAGCGCCCCGGCCCCCATGCCGGCCGTCCACAGCCAGCGGCGGCCTTTGGCCTGCCAGGCGCGGGCCGAAAGCAGCGCCAGCGGCAGCAGCACCCACAAAAGGTTGAGGTAAGGTTTGGCAATGTTGACGAAAACACAGGCCGCCGCATAGACGGCCGCCGTGCGCGGCTTCCAGCGCTCCCGCGTGAGCAGCGCCAGCATCAGATAGTAACAGCCCAGCAGCGTGGCGTCGTAGCTGAGCGAAGCGCCCATGAACAGCGACAGCGGCAGCAGCATGAACGCCAGGAACGCCGGGCGGTATTTCTGCGCGCTGCGCAAAGCGGCCCGGCACAGCGCCGCATAGGCCAGCAGGTTGCCCAGCCGCCCGGCATACAGGCAGCCGAGCGCGCCAAAGCCCAGCAGCCGCGCCAGCGCCATGCCCAGCGCGCCGGGCGCAAACGGCAACACAAGGAAACTGACCGGCTCGTGCAGCGGCGCGGGGACTTCGCCGGTTTTGCCAAGGTAGGCGGCGAAGCTGTCCGCTATGCTCTGGATGCGGCCGTCCTTGCCGTACTGTTTGAGCGCATAGCCCGCCGTATTGTAGGGTGTTTCCTCGCCGGTATCGGGGTCTTCGCCCATACCCGCCGAGGTGTGCGCGTTGACCCACGCGCCGGGGAAGGCTTCCACCAGGCGGGCGACGTCCTCGGGGTAGGTCCGCGCATAGTCGAAGTCGAAGCGGCCGAGCGAGATCGCATAGGTGCGCAGGTAGTGGTCGGTTTCATCGGGCGTCTGCAGCGGCGGGTTTGCAAACGCAAACAGCGCCCCGCACAAAAGGATGCACGCCGTACCGCGCGCCGCAAAGCCGGGCAGGCGGCGCACCAGCGCGGCCGCCGCCACGACCAGCACACAGAAACCGGCGCAGCCGAGCGTGGTCCAAATAGAGGGCAGGCGGCTGTCCAGATAAAAGAACACCCGCCAGCAGTAGGACCACACAACGCCCAGCGCCGCAGCGGCCGCCACAGCCAGCCCCCAGCCCAGCGCCGCGCGGCGCGCCGGGGTCAGCCGGGCCCAGAAGCCCTGTTTATCCGCCGCCGTCACAGGATGTACTGCCCCACTTTGTAGCTGTCCAGATGCCCGCGCAAAAACTCGATCGTTTCGGCCAGGCCCTGGGCAAACGTATACTGCGGAGCCCAGCCGGTCAGCGTGCGCAGCTGGGTGGCGTCGCCCAGCAGGCGGTTGACCTCGCTCTTTTCGGGGCGCAGGCGCTCGGCTTCGCAGACGATGGTCGCGTTGGGGTTGATCTGGGCGATCAGCTCATGCGCCAGGTCGCCGATCGAATGCTCGACGCCGGTCGCGATGTTGAGCTCGCGGCCGATGGCGGCGTCGCAGTCGGCAATGGCCATGAACCCGGCGGCGGTGTCCTTGACATAGTTGAAGTCGCGGGTCGGGGTCAGGCTGCCGAGCTTGATCTGCGTCTGCCCGGCCAGCAGCTGGGTGATGATGGTGGGGATGATGGCGCGGCCGGACTGGCGCGGGCCGTAGGTGTTGAACGGCCGGACGATGGAGACCGGCAGATCGAAGCTGCGGTAGAAGCTTTCGGCCAGGCGGTCGGCGCCGATCTTGGTGGCCGAGTAAGGGCTCTGGCCCTGGAACGGGTGCTTTTCGTCGATGGGCACATACTGCGCGGTGCCGTAGACCTCGCTGGTCGAGGTGACAAGCACGCGCTGTGTTCCGAGCTCCCGCGCGGCGTTGAGCACGTTCAGCGTGCCCTTGATGTTGGTGTCGACATAGCTGTCCGGGCTGTGGTAGGAAAACGGGATGGCGATGAGCGCCGCCAGGTGGAACACGCGCTCCTGCCCGCGCATGGCGGTGCGCACGCCGTTGGGGTCGCGCACATCGCCCATGAAGATGTCCATCTCGTTTTTGATCTGTGCCGGAAGCGTGTCGATCCAGCCCAGCGAACCGAAGGAATTGTACAGGCAGAAGGCGCGGACCTTCTCGCCGCGCTTGACGAGTTCTTCGGCCAGGTGGCTGCCGATGAAACCGTCGGCGCCGGTGACGAGTACAGTGTGAGACATAACAAAGCTCCTTTTTTGTAAAGCGCCGCGGGCCATGGGCGCAGCCTGGCAGCCGTGGCCCGGGACGCAGATTCCCAATTTATTACAAAACAGTATACCCGATTGGCCGCGCAATTTCAACCCAAAACCGTGCGCGGCGCGCCAAAACAGTCCGCCGCCCCTTGACATTTGGGCGCGGGCGCTGTATATTTATAAACATTACGCAGCGAAGCCACGGGGCGCGGCCCCGGGGTTCGCCGCCCGCAGCGGGCGGCGCAAGGATATTTTTTTACGAAAGGAACTTCATTTTATGAACGCCGACGGTGACAGTAGTAATCCGCGACGAAAAATGAATCAACTTGAATAGCAAGGCAAAGCCTGTACCGGTTTTAAGGTATCGGCTCTGCCTTTTTTTGCTGCGTTGATTTGGGATGCGCCCCCGGCGCCCCACCCCTGCCGCGCAGGGCGAATGTTTTCGTTTTTTCTTTATTGCCTTTATCATCTGCCGCGGCCGCCGCTTCGGCTTTTCCGCGGCCGCCGTTTTCCGCGCGCTGTTTTCCCTGCGCGCCCGACTGTAACAACAAGGAGTGTTTTTCTTGCCCAGCTTAGTTTCACAAATTTTGCTGCAGGTCGTCTTTATCCTGCTCAACGCTTTCTTTGCCGGTTCGGAGATCGCGTTTTTGTCCCTGAACCAGATGAAGCTCTCCAAAAAGGCCGAGGAGGGCGACAAGACTTCGGCGGCGCTTTTGAAGGTCGTCGAAAACCCGAACACCTTTCTGTCCGGCATTCAGGTCGCCATCACGCTGTCCGGCTTCCTGTCCGCCGCGTTCGGTACCGAAAACTTCTCGGGCTATCTGGATTCCTTCATGCTTGAAACGCTCGCCCTGCCGATCCCGGCCGGGGTGGCTTCGGTGATCTCCACCGTCGTCGTGACCGTCATCATCTCGTTCTTCTCCATCGCGTTCGGCGAGATGGTGCCCAAGCGCATCGCCATGCAGAAGCCGATGGCTTTTGCGGTGCCCGCGCTGTACATCCTGAAAGTGATGGTCGTGGTCTTCAAGCCGATGTTCGTGCTGCTGAACGTCTGCACCAACGGCACGCTGCGCCTGCTAGGCATGAAGGTGGAAGCCTCGGAGGACGCCGCCAGCGAGGAAGACCTGCGCCTGATGGTGGAGAGCAGCGGCGAACAGGGCGCCATCGACCAGGACGAACAGGAATGGATCGAAAACGTGTTCGACTTCAACGACATGACCGCCAGCTCCGCCATGACGCCCGAACCGGACGTGACCGCCTTTGCGCTGGACGAAGACCCGCAGGAGATCCTCACCGCCATCCGCGAGACCGGCCTGAGCCGTTACCCGGTGTACGAGGACGACGTCAACGACATCTGCGGCATCCTGAACGCCCGTGACTTCCTGCTGAACCTGCAGGAGGAGAACCCCCGCCCGCTCAAGTCTCTGCTGCGCCCGGCCTATTTTGTGCCGGAAAGCGTGCATGCCGACCAGCTGTTTAAAGATATGCAGGCCCAGAAACAGCACCTGGCCGTCGTCGTGGACGAATACGGCGGCACGGCCGGCGTCGTGACCATCGAGGACCTGCTGGAAGAGATCGTCGGCGATATCTTTGACGAGTTCGACCCCGCCGAGCCCCAGGAACTGACCGAGATGGGCCAGGGCATGTGGCGCGTGGCCGGTTCGATGCGCGTGGAAGAATTTGCCGAAGCGCTCGACTTTGAGCTGCCGGAGGACCGCGAGTATGATACGGTGGCCGGTCTGATTTTGAGCTGCCTGCCCTCCATCCCCGAGGACGGCACGACGCCTTCGGTCGAGGTGTGCGGCCTGCATTTCGACGTGCAGACCATTGAGGACCGCAAGATCCTCTGGGCGATGGTGCACAAGCTTGCGCCGGTGCCCGAGGACGACGCGGAAGAAGAAAAGCCCCGCCGCGGCAGGCGCGACGAGGACAAAGACAAGGAAAAGGACGAGGGCGGCGGCGAGGAATAACGTCTCCCCTGCCCTTTTGCGCCACGGCGCAGCCAACACGGCTGCGCCGCCCAGCGTGTCGAGAAACTCGACACGCTGCAAAGGGGGCAACAGCCGCGCACGGCGATTGCCTAACGCGCCTATTTCCCCCTTTGGAATCCCCTTCGACAAAATTTCACGGCAAATCGCGCACTCGTCGCTAACGCTCCTCGCACACAATTTGCCGTAAAATTTCCCTGTCGGTGTCGCCGTCGTCGGCGCATGTCCGCCGACGGCGAC
>DWXD01000051.1 GCA_019119365.1 Candidatus Gemmiger stercoripullorum
CTTATGTAGACTTTTTTAATAACCACCGTCCGGCCGCTGCATTGGGTTACAGAAGCCCCGTTCAGTTTAAAACCGAACGGGGCTTCTGATAAATATTCTTTTTACTGTCTACTTTCTCTTGACAAGTGCAGTACCCGCTGGGGTGCGCTCCTGTTTTTTCGGTTCTGCTGTTTTCAATGACCGGGGCTGCCAGGCCCCGATCAAACGGATAGGCTGCGTCAGTTCCAGCGCGGCACATTCGGGAAGGCTGCATGCGCGTTGAAGCGTCCGTTGGGGCCGAACATCTCAAAATGCAGATGATCACCGAACGCGTAACCGGTCTCACCCATATAGCCGATGACCTGCCCGGCTTCGACGTACTCGCCAACGTTGACGACAAAATAAATCATGTGTCCGTACAGCGTGCTATAGCCGTTTTCATGGTCGATCACCACATAGTTGCCATAACTGTTCCAGTCGCCGCGCGTAACGATACCGTTCCAATGATAAGCGGTCGTTACGACGCCGTCGGCTGCGGCGACAATCGGCGTACCCTCCGGTCCGGCGATGTCGGTGCCGGTATGGCTGCCGCCCATCCAGCGGCTCAGGTAGCGGTACTGTGGCACAGGCCAGATAAAATCGACGCCGTTGATGCTGCCGTACATGAAATCCTTCAGCTTGGTGCCGGTCATAAGGTGTTCCGTCACCGGTTCGCGCAGCGTCTCCACGGCAATGGTGCGTACCTCGGTGGCCGCGCCGTCGATCATCACCGTATCCTGCGTGACCTCCCGCAGGCCGTTTTCTCCGGCCTGCAGCTGGATGGTCTCGCCGTACTCATACGCAGCCGATTCTTCGGTCACGGTGGGGTAGGGGATCTCCTCGGTGTGAATGCTGCGCTCGATCGTGCACACCTGCAGCGGCTGCTCGTCCGCTTCGTTGAGCTGCTGCACGATCTGCGCGCCCGGCTGGACCGAATCGGCAAAGAACAGCCCGTCCGCCAGCTGCACATCATGCACGAACTCCACCCGCTGGTCTGGGTCATAGGCGTCGGCATAGGGGGTCAGCAGATTCTGCAGGTAGCTGCGCAGGTGGTCGCCCTCATCGGTGACGAACCACAGCGCGCCGTCAACGTAGACAGCCGTGCCCTCCTGCAGCGTTCCGCCCGACAGGCGCAGCAGCGCATTGATCAGTTCGGTCTGGGTCATGGGCTGGCGGCTGGTGGCGGCCAGCGTGTAGGTCGGCTGCACCGCCAGGGCCGAAGCGTCCAGCTCCTGCCCGGCTGCCTCGGTAACGGCGCGCGCATTCTCGATGCGCTCATACACGGCCGAGACGGCGTTGTTCAGCGTCTGCTCGCCGGTTATGTAGCCCAGCACCTCGCCGTCGGCCTCCACGCGCAGCAGGTACGGCTGTGCCAGCGCCGTGCGGAACAACACAACGCACCCGGCGGCGCACAGCGCCACCACGGCGGCGCCAACGGCGCGCGCGGCCCGCGCGCCGCGCCCGGGCGGCCCGGCTGCGGCGTGCGCCTGCTGCAGCGGCTGCAGCAGCATCAGCAGCCACCAGGCCAGCCCGCGCAGCAGCAGGCCCAGCAGCCACAGCAGCCAGCGCCCGGCGCGGATCACCTGATATTCAATAAAAAAGCCGACCGCATACAGCAGCTGGCCGGTCGCGTGCCAGTAGGGCCAGGCACGCAGGCGGGCGGCCAGGCGGCCGCGCCGCCCGGCGCGCCGCTGCCGCCGCTGCCAGGCACGCACGGTGCGGCGGCACTGCCAGGCGTCTGCCAGCGCGCGCAGCGGGCCGGGCTGCGGGTAAAACGTTTTCTTCATGGGCAAAAATAAAACAGGCCGCACAGGACAGTGCGGACGGTTGGAAACGGAAAAGACGGTCTAGTGGAATAGACCGGTTGCCTTTTCCAGTCTAGCACACCTGCCCGCCGCTGTCAAGGCGGCAGGGCAGGGGGCAGCGGGGCGCGCTATCGGACCTTCGGGGGAGAGGAGACGGGCGGGCTTTGAAAAATATTTGTAAAAACTACCAGAATTTTTGACACCCCTGCCCGATGCCGGTGTGCAAGGTGCGGAAAATGACAAATTCCGCGCAAAAGCGACGCTAAGATAATGATTTTCCGGGCGCGCTGTGCTAAAATGATAATGGACTATGTTGTGCGCAGCCTGCGCGCAAAGGCCTGCCGGGGCGCGTTCGCCCCTCAAACTGTCCGGCAGGCGCAAACAGAACAGCACTGAAGGAGACGTTTATGGCGGAACAAAATCTTGGCCCCCGTGACTTTTTTGCGAAGGAAGATGCGATCGCCGATCTGGCGCTGCTGGCCTGCCCCGGCGCCGAAGAACTCGCCGAACTGGTAGACGGCCACCTGGTGCGCTGGGCGCGGGAGGTCGGCATGGATGTGGACAGCTTCATCATCCCGTCCGACTGCCCCCGTTTTCAATCCGGCGACGCCAAGGGTCTCGTCAAGCGCTCGACCCGCGGGGACGACCTGTTCATCTTTGTCGACCCGGGCAACTACAGCGTGACCTATAAGCTCTTTGGCTACGAAAACCACCTCTCGCCCGACGACCATTTCCAGAACCTGCTGCGCCTGATCCAGGCTTCGTCCGGCCGCGCGCACCGTATCAGCGTGGTCATGCCCAGCCTGTACGGCGGGCGCCAGCACCGCCGCGTCAGCCGCGAAAGCCTGGACTGCGCCTTTGCGCTGCAGCAGCTGCGCACGGCGGGTGTCAAGAACATCATCACCTTCGACGCCCACGACCCGCGCGTGCAGAACGCCGTGCCCACCATGAGCTTCGACAACGTCATGCCCACCTACCAGGTGCTCAAGTGCCTTCTGCACCATGTGCCGGACGTCCGTTTTGACAAGGAGCATTTCATGGTCGTCTCCCCGGACGAAGGCGCCATGAACCGCAACATGTACTATTCCAGCGTTCTGGGCTGCAACCTCGGCATGTTTTACAAGCGGCGCGATTATTCCCGCATTGTCAACGGCCGCAACCCCATCGTCGCGCACGAGTATCTCGGCGAGAGCGTGGAGGGCAAGGACGTCTTTATCGCGGACGACATCATTGCTTCCGGCGAGAGCATGCTCGATATCGCCTACGGCCTCAAGATGCGCGGCGCGCGCAAGATCTTCACCTACGCCACCTTCCCGCTGTTCACCAGCGGTCTCGGCCGTTTTGACCAGGCGTACAAGGACGGCATCGTCGCCGCCGTGCTCGGCACCAACCTGACCTACCGCACGCCCGAGCTGCTCGGCCGCGAATGGTACCACGATGTCGACGTCTCCAAGTACACCGCCTATTTCATCGCCGCCATCAACCACGACAAGAGCGTGTCCAGCATCATCGACCCCATCATCAAGATCCGCGCGCTGCTGGAAAAACACGGCATCCAGCTGGGCGGCTGAACCCGTTGATAGTTTCTTTTTTGCCTGTGCCTTCCCGGCACAGGCAAAAAATTTGCATCCGGGCGGCAAAGCCGCTATACTATGGGAAGGAAAAACAATGCGTTTGGCGGGCTGCGCCCCGCCGGAAAGGGGAACCCCATGCTGCCTATCGAACAGCTGCGCGCGCTCGTGCAGGGCAAAAAAGTCGCCTTCATCGGCGCGGGTGTCAGCCACAAACAGTGCATCGAACAGTTCGCCGCGCTCGGCGCGCAGGTCACGCTGTGCGACCAGAAACCCGACCTCGCCGCCTTCGGCGATTATGCCGGTACGCTGCGCCGCCTGAACGTCCGCCTCAGCCTCGGCGAACACTATACCGACGGCTTCGCGGGCCAGGACATCATCATGCGCACGCCGGGGTACGAGTATTTCCGCCCCGAGCTGCAGGCGGCCCGGCAGGCAGGGGCGCTCGTCACCAGCGAAGTCGAACTCTTTTTTGAGTACTGCCCCTGCGACATCGTCGCCGTGACCGGTTCGGACGGCAAAACGACGACGACGACCCTCATCGCCAAAATGCTGGAAGCCGCCGGCCGCAAGGTGCTGCTGGGCGGCAACATCGGCGCGGCGCTGCTGCCGCGCCTGGGCGACGTCGCCCCCGGCGATATCGCGGTCGTTGAGCTGTCCAGCTTCCAGCTCATCAGCATGCGCCGCAGCCCGAAGATCGCCGTCGTCACCAACGTGACGCCCAACCACCTGGACCACCACAAAGATATGCAGGAGTACATCGACGCCAAGCGCAACATCCTGCTGTGGCAGACCCCGCCCTGCCGCGCCGTGCTCGGGTATGAAAACGATGTATCCCGCGCCATGGCAGCCGACTGCAAAGGCGAGCAGGTCTGGTTCACCCGCCTGCATGAGACCGACAAGGGCGCTTTCCTGCGGGAAGCCGACGATACCCTTTGCTATGCCGAAAATGGCACGGTCACGCCGATCGTCCCGCGCGCGGCCGTCAAGCTGCGCGGCCTGCACAATGTCGAAAACCTGCTCGCGGCCATGGCCGCCGTCTGGGGCCTGGTCCCGGTCGAGGTCATGGCGCGCGTCGCCTCCACCTTTACCGGCGTCGAGCACCGCATCGAGCCGGTGCGCCTGCTGGACGGCGTGCAGTATTATAACGATTCCATCGCCACCAGCCCCACGCGCACCATCGCCGGGCTGCGCAGCTTTGGCCAGAAGCTCGTGCTCATCGCGGGCGGCTACGACAAAAAGATCAGCTACGCGCCGCTTGCGCCGGAGCTCATCGCCCACGTCAAGGTCCTGGTGCTGATGGGCGCGACCGGCCCCATCATCGAGCGCGAGGTCCGCGCCTGCCCCGGCTTTGCCGAAAGCGGCATGCAGATCCTTCATGCCGAAAATATGCAGCAGGCTGTGGAGCTGGCCCGCGCCGCCGCCAAACCCGGCGATATCGTCAGCCTGTCCCCGGCTTCCGCCTCGTTCGACTGTTACCCCAACTTCGAGGTCCGCGGGCAGGAGTATAAGCGCATCGTCAACGCCCTGCCGGAAACGGCCCCGCAGGCGTGAGCGGCGGCATCCGTGCGCTGGCCGGCCCGGCCGGCCGCCAGGCGTTCGCCGCCGCCATCCGCGGCAAGCCGTTTTTTGGCGCGCTGATGGGCCGGGACCTGCGCCTCTGGGCCGATAACCCCGGCGCGCCGACACGGCTGTACTGGCTGCCGGATGCGGCGCTGGCCCTCTCCGGCCGCAGCGCTCAGCTCTGCGGCCCGGTGCGCGACTGGGAGGAACTGGCGCTGTTCCTGCGCTTTGCCGGGGTGGAAAAGCTCACAGCCGACCGC
Source organism: Candidatus Gemmiger stercoripullorum (assembly GCA_019119365.1). Lineage (GTDB taxonomy): Bacteria > Bacillota > Clostridia > Oscillospirales > Ruminococcaceae > Gemmiger > Gemmiger stercoripullorum. Next base: position 5,218 of record DWXD01000051.1, read on the forward strand.
CCGGCCCCGCTGCCGCGGCAAAACGAACTCTACCTGTTCACGCTCGCGCCCGGGCAGGCGCTGCCGCTGGGCCCCGCGCCCGCGGGGCTCACGCTGGACCGGAACCCGCCGGTCGGCGCCATCGCGGCGCTGGCTTTCCCGGGGGAGGAAAACGCCGCCCGCCGCGACGCCTTTTATTCCGAAACCTGCACCGCCGTCGCGCACGGCTTCGCGCGCCTCTGGGCGCTGACCGGCGCGGACGGCGGCCTTGTCAGTATGGTGGGAGCCTATGCGATGGTGGACGGCGAAGCCTACCTCGCCACCGGCGAGACGGTCCCCGAACGCCGCGGCTGCGGCATCGGCGGCTGGCTCATCGCCAGCGCCGCCAACGCGCTTGCGGCCGAAGGCTGGCGCGTGACGCTGCTGTGCGAAGAAAACCGCCGCCGGTTTTATACCCGCCTCGGGTTTGCCCCGGCGGGCGCGTACCCCCGCTACCGCCTGGACCCGCCGCAGCCCCCGGCCCCCGAACTATGATCCAAAACACCCTACAGGAAAGAAGCACCCGCATGATCGAAGAATTTTACGATATAAAACCCGAAGTCCTCGCTCTAGACGAAAAGGCCCTCGCGCTCTGCCGCGAACCGTTCGCCCGCGTCGAAACCATCCGCGACTACAACCAGCTCAAAATGCTGCGCGCCTTCACCGATTCCGGCGTCGAGGCGCGCCATTTTTGGGGCTCGTCCGGCTACGGCGTCTGGGACGACAGCCGCAATAAGCTCGAGGAGGTCTTCGCCCGCTGCATGGGGGCCGAAGCCGCCCTGGTGCGCCCGCAGTTCATGAGCGGCACCCACACGCTGGCGGTGGCGCTGTTCGGCCTGCTGCGCCCCGGCGATACGCTGCTGGCCGCCACCGGCCGCCCCTACGATACGCTCGAGGGCGTCATCGGCCTGGGCGAGGCGGGCAAGGGCTGCGGCACGCTGCGCGAATTCGGCGTGCAGTACGACGAATGCCCGCTGCACGCCGACTTTACCCCCGACTACGATCTCATCGCCCAAAAGGCCAAAACCGCCGCCGTCGTGCACATTCAGCGCAGCCGCGGGTATACCCAGCGCAATGCCTTTGACCTGGCCACCATCCGCAAGGTAGCCGAGACCGCCCGCAAAGCTAACCCAAACGCGGTAATTTTTGTGGACAACTGCTACGGCGAATTTACCCAGAAGCAGGAGCCTCTCGCCTTCGGGGCCGACCTCATTGCGGGCAGCTTCATCAAGAACCCGGGCGGCGGCATCACGCCCACCGGCGGCTATATCGCGGGCCGGGCCGTCCTGGTCGAAAAGTGCAGCCACCGCTTCACGGCCCCCGGCATCGGGGCCGATCTCGGCTGCACGCAGGACAGCCTGCGCGATACCTTCCTCGGCTTCTACTACGCGCCCGGCGTTGTGTGCGAAGCGCTCAAGGCCGCCATTTATGCGCAGTGCCTGCTTGAGCTGGCCGGCGTGCGCCCGGTGCCGCGCTATACCGACGACCACAACGACATCGTCACCTGTTTTGACTCCGGCAGTGCGGCGGCGCTGCAGGGCTTCTGCACCGGCATCCAGCACGGCAGCCCCATCGACAGCATCGTCACCCCCGAACCGGCCGACGAGCCCGGCTACACGGACCAGGTCATCATGGCCTCCGGCAGCTTCACCGAGGGCAGCACGATCGAGCTCAGCTGCGACGGCCCGCTGCGCCCGCCCTACACCTGCTACCTGCAGGGCGGCGTCAACTTCACCGCCGCCCGCGCCGCCATCCTCAACGCCGTACAGAACGCATTTTTTGCCTGAGCGGCTATGCCGCGAAATCGCGCGCAGCGCGATGCAAAAACAGGCGGAGCGAAGCGAGCCTGTTCCGAAATCGGCCCGCGCCGCGCCCAGCGGCGCAGTAAATGCCGTTGCGCCTAAAAAAATATTCGTAGGGGCGGGATTTATCCCGCCCGCACGCATTCACCCCGCCGCAAACCGGGCCGATATAGAATCGCCCCCCACAGAGGTTCGCGGCATCGTGCGGTCCGTGCTTTCCCGGCTGGCCGGCCGCTTCCGGGTGTCCGTAGGGCGGGATGCCCCATCCCGCCGCACCTTATAGAAATAAAAAATCATAAACCCCGGCGGGCGGTGTGTCAAAAACTCTTGACATACCGCCCGCCCTCTGTTATACTGAAGGTGTCAAAAGGTTTTGACACATCCGCCCGCCATCCCTTCGCCAAAAGGAGCCTGCCATGCGTAACATCGACACGATTATACTGGCCCTGTTTTTTCTCTTTCTGGTGGCGCTCATCGCGCTGGATATCTTCCTGTTCGTCTCGCTCATGCGCCAGGGGGACGAACGCAACCGTCTGATCGTGTGGAAAGCCAGCGCCTTCACGCTGCTGGCCACTGCCGGTGGCCATGTCGTCGACATCGTCATCCCCCTAGCGCAGCGTCAGCCTGTTGAGAGCTCCAACCCCTTTGTACAGCTTGGCGTCATGGCCCTTGTGTTTTTCCTCGCCACGCTTTACTACAAGAGAAAGCACAGTGTGTAAGCCATGAAAAACTGTATCCGTGAAAGGCGCACCGCGCTCGGCCTGTCTCAGCAGGAGCTGGCCGCGCGCTGCGGCGTCTCCCGCCAGACCGTCAATGCGATCGAAAACGACAAATACGACCCGACCCTCGCCCTGGCCTTCCGCCTGGCCCAGGTGCTGGGCCTCACCGTGGACGAACTTTTCCAGCCGCCGCAGTGAGCGCGTCCGCCGCCCCGGCTCTTCCCGGCCGGGGCAGCACTTTTGTGCCTGTCGGCGCCGCAATCTCCGCGTTTTTTCCGCAATTTCTTGTATTTTGCCCGCAGGTCTGCTACAATTAGAATTTAAAGAGAGAAAGGCGGCACGGTGTTTTTCCGGGCCAGTCCCGACGCCCTGAAACGTGAAAGGAAGATGCGCCCATGTTATCCGATATCCAGATCGCCCAAAGCGCCCAGATGCTGCCCATTGCCGAAGTGGCGGCCAAGCTCGGCGTACCGCAGGATCAGGTCATCCCCTACGGCCGCTACAAAGCCAAGCTCAGCCACAAGCTGGCCAAGGGCGAAGGCCCCGAAGGCAAGTTGATCCTTGTCACCGCCATCAGCCCGACCCCGGCCGGGGAGGGAAAGACCACCACCAGCGTCGGCCTGGCCGATGCGATGTGCGCGCTGGGCAAGCGCACGATGCTCTGCCTGCGCGAGCCGAGCCTGGGCCCGGTGTTCGGCATCAAGGGCGGCGCGGCCGGCGGCGGCTACGCCCAGGTCGTGCCGATGGAGGACATCAACCTCCACTTCACCGGCGACATCCACGCCATCGGCACCGCCAACAACCTGCTGGCGGCCATGATCGACAACTCCATCCAGCAGGGCAACCCGCTGAACATCGACCCGCGCCGCATCACCTGGAAGCGCTGCATGGACATGAACGACCGCCAGCTGCGTTTCCTCGTCGACGGCCTTGGCGGCAAGGTCAACGGCACCCCGCGTGAGGACGGCTTCGACATCACGGTCGCCAGCGAGATCATGGCCATCTTCTGCCTGGCCACCGACCTCAAGGACCTCAAAGAGCGCCTGTCCCGCATCGTCTGCGCCTATACCTACGACGGCCAGCCGGTCACGGCCGGGCAGATCGGCGCGGCGGGCGCGATGACCGCGCTGCTCAAGGACGCCATCGACCCCAACCTTGTGCAGACGCTTGAAAACAACCCCGCCATCATCCACGGCGGTCCGTTTGCGAACATTGCGCACGGCTGCAACAGCGTCACCGCCACCCGCCTGGGCCTCAAGCTGGCCGATTATGTCGTCACCGAAGCCGGTTTCGGCGCGGACCTCGGCGCGGAAAAATTCCTTGACATCAAGTGCCGCTATGCCGGGCTGAACCCGGCGGCCGTCGTGCTGGTGGCGACGGTGCGCGCGCTCAAGTACCACGGCGGCGTGCCCAAGGCGGAGCTGAACAAGCCGGACGCCGGGGCGGTTCGCCGCGGCGCGGCGAACCTGGCCCGCCACATCGACAACCTCAAAAACGGCTTCGGCCTGCCGGTCTGCGTGGCGATCAATGCCTTCCCGACCGATACGGAGGAAGAATACGCCGTCATCCGCACTGTCTGCGCCGAAGCGGGGGTGCCCTGCGAGCTGTCCGAAGTGTTCGCCAAAGGCGGCGAGGGCGGCAAGGCGCTGGCCCGGACGGTGCTCGGCATGATCGAAGCCGAAACCGCCGTGCCGCCGATCCAGTTCACCTACAGCCTCGACGCGCCGCTTGCCGACAAGATCGAAGCCGTGGCGAAGAAAATTTACCATGCCGGCCGCGTCAGCTACGCCGCCCCGGCCAAAAAGATGCTCGACCAGCTTGAGGCGATGGGCTATGGCAAGCTGCCGGTCTGCATCGCCAAGACGCAGTATTCGTTCAGCGACGACGCCAGCCTGCTCGGCGCGCCGGAAGATTTCCCGCTCAACGTGCGCGAAGTGCGCCTGTCTGCAGGCGCGGGCTTCGTCGTCGTCATCTGCGGCGCGATCATGACGATGCCCGGCCTGCCCAAGCACCCGGCCGCCATGGACATCGACTGCGACGAGGAAGGCCGCATCACGGGCCTTTTCTGATTCAAAAGTCCCAAAAAATACAAAACATACAATATACGGTCTGTACACAAAAAGCGCCGCCCCGGCCGGGGCGGCGCTTTTATCGGTATGTGGCGGCGTCAATACGGAAAGGGCGCGGGCGCTTATTCCACCTCAACAAACGCCGCGCTGGCCGCCGGAACGGTCACGATGCCATGCGCCTGGCTCGGCGCGCCGTTCAAGGTGTACAGCGCTTTGCCCAGTTTGCCGTCATACAGGAACTTGGTTTCGCGCGCAGCCGGGTTCACAATGACCAGCACGCGCTGGCTGCCCGCCGTGCGCAGATAGGCGAGCGGATACTCGTCCTCCTGGCAATAGACAAACTCAATGCCGCCGTGCGCCTGCAGGGCCGGGGAGGCGTGGCGCACCTGGTTGAGCTTCTGCACCTCGCGCCACAGCGAACCCTCCTGCGCCTGCTGCGCGGCCGCGTCGGGCGCGTCGGCAGCGGGGTCCTGCGGCAGATACAGCTTGCCGGCTTCGGCGGTGGAGAACCCGGCGTTGCCGCTGCCGTCCCACTGCATCGGCGTGCGCGCGCCGGTGCGTTCGTAGCCGCCTTCCTTGCTGGGCAGGTCCAGCTGCCGCATGCCGATCTCATCGCCGTAATAGATAAACGGCGCACCCGGCATCGAAAGCAGGAACGCAAACGCGATCTTCATCTCCTCGGGGTCAAGATACTTGCGCATGCGCTGCATGTCGTGGTTGCCGCTCACCGGGCAGATCAGCCCCTTGCCGCTGGTCAGCTCATAGTTTTTGCGGTAGGCTTTGACAAAGGCGTGGATATCGCCCTTGCCCTCGCGGCTGAAATACGGGTGTTCGCAGCGGAACAGGTCCATATAGTGCGAAGGTCCGAAATGCAAAAGGAAGTCCATGTGGAACCCGGCGCGCAGGCTCTTGTCCGCCTCGCCCCATTCAGACACCATCACCGCGTCGGGATAGTGTTCGTCCAGGTAAGCGCGCATGTCCTGCCACAGGCGGATGGTCTGCTCGTTGCCGGGGTCGTTCTTGACCAGCGAACCGGCCATGTCGACGCGGAAGCCGTCGCAGCCGCGGTCCAGCCAGAAGGCCATCACGTCCTTCATGGCCTGGCGGGTGGCCAGCGCTTCGGGCGAATCGACCGCGCACTGCCAGGGCTCGGTCACGGTGGCAAAGCCGTAGTTCAGCGCGGGCTGCATCGAGAAAAAGTTGACCGCCACGCTGCCATCGCGCTCCGAGATGCCGCGCAGCGACCCGGCGATGCCCTCGTAGCGGGCGACGTCGTCCCACACGGCGTTTGTCCAGATGTAGCGCCCGCTGTAGGGGTTCTTTTCGGCCTTGCAGCTCTCCTTGAACCAGCGGTGTTCGACCGACGTGTGCCCCGGCACCAGGTCCAGCAGCACATGCATGCCCTTGGCGTGCGCGGCCCGGAACAGCTCAATGAGGTCGTCGTTGGTGCCGTAGCGCGGCGCAACCAGGCAATAGTCGGCCACGTCATAGCCCGCGTCGCCAAACGGCGAAAGGAAGCACGGGTTCAGCCACAGCGCATTGCAGCCCAATTCCCGGATATAGTCCAGCTTGGCCGTGATGCCCGGGATATCCCCGATGCCGTCCCCGTTCGAGTCATAGAAACTCTGCGGATAAATCTCATAGAAAATTGCGTCTTCCAACCATTGGCTCATACAGATCGCATCCTTTCCGGCTCGGCGGCCGTTGTTTTGATGTAAGTATATCCTTTTCTTTGGCGCTTGTGTTGCAAAATATCCGCTATTTATAGTATTATATCCATATATGGCGCAAAAGGGGAGAGGACCGTGAAACGCGAACTGGAAGAGACCCGCCGCCAGGGCACGCCGATGCGCCCGCTGCAGGTCTACCACATGCACAACGATCCCGGCTGGATCGACGTGCCCTTCCACTGGCATGAAAACGCCGAGGTCCTGTTGATGCAGGCGGGCGCGCTGGATTTGCAGGTGGAAGGCCGGCACTATGCCGCCCGCCCGGGCGAAGTCTATTTCATCAACCCGCGCGAGCTGCACGGCATGCAGGCGGCCAGCGCCGGGTGCGCTTACTTGGCGTTTGTCTTCCCGCTGTCCTGGCTGCAGTTCGCCGTAAACGATGCGGCCGAGGAAGACTGCCTGCGCCCGCTGGCAACCCGCCGCGCCCGTGCCGACAACGCCCTGCCGCCCGCCGCCGCCCGCCCGGCGGCCGTGCTGCTGGCGCAGGCCGCCGCCCTGGCCGCCGACCCGTCGCCCGCGGCAGCGCTGGCGCTCAAAGCGCTGCTGCTGCAGTTTGTCGCCGGGCTGTACCGCGGCGGGCTTGTCGCACGCCGCGCCGGGGCCGACGGCGCCGACCCGCTGCGCCGCATTGCGGGGTACCTGCAACAGCACTGCGCCGAGCCGCTGACGCTTGAACGCATGGGGGCGGAATTTCACATGTCGCCCAAGTATTTCAGCGCCTGGTTTCAAAAGCATTTCGCCCGCACTTTCAGCGATTACCTCACCGCCGTGCGCATCGAGCGCGCCAAGACCCTGCTGCAGCAGACCGACGCGGGCATCGAGTGGGTTTCCCAGCAGGCGGGTTTTTCGGGCAGCAGTTATTTTATCCGCGTTTTCCGCCGCGCCGCCGGCTGCACCCCCGGGCAATACCGCCGCCAGTACCGGGAAGGCCGGAATTGAGAGTTCAGAGTTTATTCCAAGAGTTTAGAGTTAAGAGTTTAGAGTTAAGATATGGTGGAGCGGCGGCGCAGCCGCCGCTAATTTTGTGCAAACTTTTGGGTGGTTTTAAATGTGGGCGTTTTCTCTTGACGCAGTATGGATTTTATGTTATATAATACTTAGTATAACTAAATATACACTATGGCAAGGCAGGTGAACTTCATGCCCAAACGTCCGCAAACGGCCGAAACGCCCCCTGCGCCCGGCGTGCGGTTTGCGCAGCAGCTGAAAAAGGGCGCGCTGGAAATGCTTGTGCTGCAGCTGCTGGCCGCGCAGCCTTCGCACGGGTACGGGCTGATCCAGCGTCTGCGCGCAGGCAGCGGCGGAAGGCTGGACCTGAAAGAGGGCACGCTCTACCCGATCCTCTACCGCCTGGAGGACGACGGCTGCATCACTTCGGCCTGGCAGGATATCGCGAAGGACGGCGCGCGCCGCACCCCGCGCAAGGTCTACACGGTCACGGCCGCGGGCCTTGCCGTTCTGGCGGAAGAAAAGGCTGCCTGGCGCGATTTTTCCGCCTGCGTCAACATCATCTGCAAGGAGGACGCCCCATGAATGAGATGAAGCGCTATGTGAACACGGTGGAGCGCTGCCTCCGCCTGGACCCGGCCACCCGCCTGCGGGTGATGAACGACCTGGCCAGCGACCTGCAGAGCCGCCTGGAGGCAGGGGAGACGATGGAACAGATCCGCGCGGAACTGGGCGGCCCGGAACAGTTGGCCGCCGCCCTGGAAGCCGAATTCGCCGCCCACCGCGACCCGGCCCCGCGCTGGCGCTGGTGGCTGCTGGCGGGCGCGGCGGCGGTGCTGGCGGCGGCCGCCTTCGGCAGCTGTGCGCAGCGGCAGGCGGCCGCGTCGGTCGGCATCATTGGTGGGGCGGACGGCCCCACCGCCATCTTTGTCAGCGGCCCGGTCGCCTTCCCGGGCTGGTGGCCGCTTGGCCTTGTCTGGGCCGTGCTGCTTGTGGCGGCGTTCCTGTTGTTGGGCTGGTGCCGCCATGGCCTTCCGCGCCGCTGCTGGCTGCCCGCCGCGCTGTGCGCCGCCGTGCTGGCGGCCGAAGGCACGCTGGCCGCGTTGGGGCAGCAGCTTGTCCCGGCGCTGGTCCTCAGCCCGCTGACCGCGCTGGCCGGTTTGCTGCTCAGCGGCGCCTGGCTGGCCGCCGTCCTGCTTGTCCTCGCCGTGCGCGGGGCGCTGAAAAATAAGAGATGACCCTTTGTCAAGGGGGCATCGGCGTGCCGGGAAAGCACCCGTCTCACCACCGCAAATTCAAAAAAAGTTGCGGCGGCCATTTTTAAAATCAGCGGAGCGGCGGGGTCAAAACCCCGCCGCTCCACCTTATCTAAACTCTCAACTCTCAACTCTTAACTCTAAAGAAATCAGATCAATTCTTCCAGAATCGCGTTCTGCACCACCATCCCGGCCGGAGTCAGGCGCAGGGTCTCGCCGTCCCATGCGGCGTAGCCGTGCGCTTCGCACTGGCGCAAAAAAGCCTGCTGCGCGGGCGTGAACGGCTCCCCGCCATGCGCGGCGTACTCGTCCATGCGCAGCCCTTTTGTCAGCCGCAGCTGCATGAGCAGGAAGTCCTCGGCGTCGCACACGCCTTCTTCTTGCTCACGCAGCGTCCCGGCAATAAAGCCCTCGGTGTCGCCCGGCCAGAACCGCCGCACGCCGTTCAGGCAGCTGTGCGCGGCGGGGCCGACCCCCCAGTAATCGCGGCAGTTCCAGTATAGCAGGTTGTGCCGCCCCTCGTGCCCGGGCTTTGCAAAGTTGCTGATCTCATACTGCCGGTAGCCCGCTTGCGCCAGTTTTTCAACGGCATAGAGATAGAATTCCGCCGCTGCGTCCGCGTCGGGCAGGCCTTCGGGCCGCCGTGCCGCAAACGCCGTGCCGGGTTCGATCTTTAAAAGATAGGCTGAAATATGTGTGCACCCGCCTTCGGCCAGCAGGGAGAGCGTCTCGTCGAATTCGGCGTTTGAATACCCCGGCAGCGCCAGCATGATATCCCCGCACAGGTCCCGGAACCCCGCCGCGCGCGCCCAGGCCAGCGCCTGCGCCGCCCCGGCCGCCGTGTGCAGCCGCCCCAGCCTGCGCAGCTGGGCGTCGCGCGCGCTCTGCACGCCAAAGCTCAGCCGGTTGACCCCGGCGGCGTAAAAGCCCGCCAGCGTTTCGGGGGTGACGGCGTCGGGGTTGGCTTCCAGCGTTATCTCCGCCCCGGGGCGCGGCGCGGCCGCTTTAAGCAGCGCCGCCGCCTGCGCCGGGGTCAGCAGCGCCGGGGTGCCGCCGCCAAAATAGACGGTGTCCGGCGCGGGGTGGGGGCGGCGCAGCTCGCGCAGCAGCGCGCCCACATACGCCTGCGGCACGCCCCGGGCGCCCGGCCGGGTATAAAAGTCGCAGTAGCGGCACCGCGCCCGGCAGTAGGGGATATGAATGTAGATGCCAAAACGGTCGTCCGGCCGCATCGCCTGCTGCATTGAAAAACTCCTGTCATAGAAGATTTACACTTTCGCAACACATCTTGCGAAAAACCGTGTATATAATAAGAACATACCCTGAAAGAAGAACCGGAAAACCGGTCAGGGGTTTGTGCTACATCCAGTGTACCCAAAATGAAAGGGGATTGCAACGTATTATGGATGACCGCTATTACAATATTTCTTACGCCGAAAGTCCGTTCGGTACGCTCAATGAATATATGACCAAGACCTTCGGCTGGATGTTCGCGGGGCTGCTGGCCACCTTTGGCGTGGCGCTGGCCACCGCCGTGTCCGGCGCGTGGCTGCTGCTGGCCGCCACCGGCCTGATGTGGGTGCTCATCATTGCGGAACTCGTCATGGTCGTCGTGCTCAGCGCCCGCGTCACCAAGCTGCGGCCAGGCACCGCCACGGGGCTGTTTTTCGGCTATGCGGTGCTCAACGGCGTCAACCTCAGCACCATCTTCATCGCCTATGATATCCCGACGCTTGTGCTCGCCTTCCTTGTCGGCGCGGTCTACTTCGGCATCATGGCCGTTTACGGCTGGCGTACCGACAGCGACCTGACCGGCTGGGGTCCCAAGCTGCTCGGCGGTCTGTTCGCCCTGGTTCTGATCTCGCTGGTCGGCAGTTTGTTCGGCATGCTGCTGGGCGTGAGCTTCGGCATGCTGGACCTTGTCTACTGCGCGCTGGCGCTGCTGCTGTTCATGGGCCTGACCGCCTACGACACGCAGATGCTCAAGCACCACTACGCCTACTTCGGCGGCGATGCGGCCATGCTGCACAAGGCGTCGATTCTTGGGGCACTCAACCTCTATCTTGACTTCATCAACATCTTCCTTTATATCGTGCGCATCCTCGGCCGCAACCGCGACTGATGCGCCGCACCCTTGCTGTGTCGCCCCGGCCCCGGCCGGGGCGGTTTTGTTTGCCCCGTTGGGATGCGCGGCAAGGGGAAGGGGCGCTGCGGGCTTGACAACGCCCGCCCCGGCGCTTATAATAAACGTTGTCCAAACGCTTTGACGGAGAAAGTACGCGCAGGAAGGCCCGGCGCAGAGAGGGCGGTCACCGGCTGAAAGCCGCCCCGGGGGTCCCGGCACGGAAGTTCGCTCCCGAGCGGCCCGCGGGAAACGCTTTTTTACCGGCGCAGTAGTGCGGGACGGGCCCTGCCCCGTTACGGCAGTCTTGAGCGCCGCCGCTTTTGCGGCGGAACACGGGTGGTACCGCGGAGCTTGTTTGTTTACAAGGCTTCGTCCCTGATCGTTTCAGGGACGGAGCTTTTTTTGCTGCCTGCCGCTTCGTTCCCCTGCGGCCACAGGCAGAAAACAGAAGGATGGTGCACAATGGAAGAAAAGATCAGCGCCCTGCGCGCACAGCTCGAAGCCGACCGTGCCGCCGTGCACAACAAGCAGGAGCTGTCCGATTTCTGGCAGAAATACTTGAGCAAGAACGGCGCCGTGACCGGCCTGACCAAAGGCCTGCGCGACGTGCCCAAAGAGGACCGCCCCGCGGCGGGCAAGCTCATCAACGACTGCAAGGTCTGGGCCGAGGGCGTGTACGAAGCCATCGCCGCCGACATCGCCGCGGCCGAACTGGCCGCTCGCAACGCCGCCGAAGCCGTGGACATCACGCTGCCCGGCACCCCCAACCCCACCGGCGGGCTGCACCCGATCACGCTGGTCAAGAACGAGATCATCGACGTGTTCGCGGGCATGGGCTTTGAAATTTACGAAGGCCCCGAGATCGAGGACGACGATCACAACTTCACCCGCCTCAACGTGCCCAAAAACCACCCGGCGCGCGATATGCAGGACACGTTCTATGTCGCCGAGGACATCGTGCTGCGCACCCAGACCTCCGGCGGGCAGATCCGCGTGATGGACGCCGAAAAGCCGCCCATCAAGGTGCTGGTGCCCGGCCGTGTGTTCCGTTCCGACTCCGACGCGACCCACTCCCCGATGTTCCACCAGATGGAGGGCCTTGTCGTCGATAAAAACATTACGCTGTGCGATCTGCAGGGCATGCTCGACAAGTTTGTGCAGGCGCTGTTCGGCCCCGAGGTCAAGACCCGCCTGCGCCCGTCCTACTTCCCGTTCACCGAGCCGAGCGTCGAAGTCGACGTCTCCTGCTTCGAGTGCGGCGGCAAGGGCTGCGGGCTGTGCAAGCACACCGGCTGGATCGAGGTGCTGGGCGCGGGCGTCGTGCACCACAGCGTGCTGAAAAACTGCGGCATCGACCCCGAAGTTTACTCCGGCTTTGCCTTCGGCATCGGCATCGAACGCATTGCCATGCTCAAATACGGCATCAACAACATCGGCCTGATGTTTGAAAACGACCTGCGCTTCCTGCGCCAGTTCAAAGGCTGAGAATAGGGGAGGGAAAAGCAAATGAAAGTACCGTTCAGTTGGCTCAAACGCTATGTCGATATCGACGTGACCCCGCAGGTTTTGCAGGATAAGCTGTTCTCCTGTGGCTTCGAGGTCGAAGAACTGCTCTATCTCGGCGCGGAAATTTCCAAAGTCGTCGTCGGCGTCGTCACCGAAGCCGTCCCGCAGGAAGGCACCCACCTGCATGTCTGCAAGGTGGACTGCGGCCCCTACGGCCACGACATCCAGATCTCGACCGGCGCGCCCAACGTCTATGTGGGCATGCACACGCCCGCCGCGCTGGACGGCGCAACGCTGCCCGGCGGCGTGACCATCAAAGCCCGGGCGCTGCGCGGCGTCGAATCCAACGGCATGCTCTGCTCGGGCGAGGAACTCGGCCTCAACGAGGACCTGTACCCCGGCGCAGAGGTCTACGGCCTGCTCGACCTGCCCAAAGACACCGTCCCCGGCGACGATATCCGCAAGGTCTGCGGCCTGGACGAATATATTTTTGATATCTCGATCACCGCCAACCGCTCCGACTGCCAGAGCATCCTGGGCATCGCGCGCGAGGTGGCCGCCGTGCTGGACAAGCCGCTCAAGATGCCCGCCACCGATTACAAAACGAGCGAATACACCGACCCGCGCCTGTCAATCACGGTGCAGGCGCCCGACCTCTGCCCGCGCTACATCGGCCATTATGTGCGCAACATCACGCCGGGCCAGTCCCCGCGCTGGATGCGCCGCGACCTGGCGCTGTGCGGGCTGCGCAGCATCTCCAACGTCGTCGACATCACCAACTATGTCATGCTCGAGATCGGCCAGCCGATGCACGCCTTTGATATGGCGACGCTCGAAAGCTGCCGCATCATCGTGCGCCGCGCTGCCGGCGGCGAGAGCATCACAACGCTGGACGGCAAGGAGTTCACGCTCAGCAGCCAGAACCTTGTCATCTGCGACGGCGAAAAGCCGGTCGCGCTGGCGGGCGTCATGGGCGGCCTCAACAGCGAGATCACCGAAAAAACCACCCAGCTGCTGTTTGAATCGGCCGAGTTCGCGCGCGACAACGTCCGCAAGACCGCCCGCAGCCTGGGCCAGAACACCGACGCTTCTAGCCATTACGAGAAGGGCGTGTCCGAATATACGACCGAGCTCGGCATGGCCCGCGCGCTGCATCTGATCGAAGAACTCGGCTGCGGCGAGATCACGGCCAGCCACATCGACGTCAGCGCCGGGGCCTCGCGGGAGGGCAAGCGCTTCCCCGCGCGCATCAGCCGCATCAACGCGATTCTGGGCATTGAAGTCCCGGTCGAAGCCGTGCTCGACATCCTGCGCCGCCTGTGCTTCGAGGTCACGCTTGCGCCGGACGGCGATACCATGCAGGTCATCGCCCCGCGCTGGCGCGAGGATATCGAGGTCGGCGAACCCGACCTTGCCGAAGAGATCATCCGCGAATACGGCTACGAGCACATCACGCCCACCTTCCTGAAAGCCGCCACCGTCACCGGCGGCGGCCTCACGCCGGACCAGCAGCGCCAGGCGCAGGCCAAGGCCGCGCTGTGCGCGCAGGGCTTTTTTGAGGCGATCACCCTCTCGTTCTACGCCGATGCCGACCTGGACGCGCTGCACATCGTCCCCGACGCGCCGCAGCGCAATGTCGTGCGTATTTTGAACCCGATCTCCTCCAACCTCACCATCATGCGCCCGCTGCTCGCGCCGTCGCTGCTGAACGCGGCGGTCGAAAACCTCAAAAAAGGCAACCCGGCGGGCCGCCTGTTTGAGCTTGCGAACGTCTACGCCCCCAAACAGCAGCCGCTGACCGAACTGCCGGACGAGCGCCTGCACCTGGGGCTGGTCGCTTTCGGTGAAAACGAGGACTTCTTCGCGCTCAAGGGCGCGGTCGAAGCCCTGGGCGAAGCGTTCGGCGTGCAGTTTGGCTACCAGCGCGCCGCCACCCCCTGGCTGCACCCCGGCATCAGCGCCGATATCCTGTGCGAAGGCGAGAAGATCGGCGTCTTCGGCAAGCTCGCCAACGATGTGACCGCCGAACTCAAGTTGCCCAAAGACAGCCGCGATAACCAGAAGATCTTCCTGGCCGAGATCGACTGGGCCGCGCTCATGGCCCACCGCCGCGCCGCGCTGCGCTATGCGCCGTTGCCCGAGCACCCGGCCGTGCAGCGCGACCTGGCCCTCGTTGCCGACGAGGCGGCCGCCTGCGGCGACATCATTGCCGAGATGCGCCGCGCCTGCCCGCGCCTGGGCGAAGTCGAGCTGTTCGATATCTACCGCAGCGAAGCCATCGGCGCAGGCAAAAAGAGCATGGCCTTCACGCTGCACTTTGTGCCCGAAAAAGACCCGCTCACAACCGAGGAAGTCGACCGCTATGTCAAGAAGATCCTCGGCAACCTCAAATACCGCCTCGGCGTGGAGATCCGGTAAATCACCCGCACAGCCGGGCGGCAGAAAACCTGGCACCGCGTCAAATATCCCGTAAAATATACGCCCGCAGCTTCCGCCTGCGGGCGTGTATTTCTTTGTGCAAGATACAACAATGCCGTTTTTATGCCGTTTTTGCCGCACCCCTTCCCGCCCCGCCATAAACGCCGCCGCATGGCCGCAACCCCTCCCGCACCGCCGTAGGGGCCGATTCCCTATCGGCCCGCTTTGCGCCGCCGCCAACACCCCGGGCGGATATGGAATCCGCCCCTACAGGGGTTTCCCGCGTCAGAAGCGGGCGGCATTCCCGGTTGGTGCGAAACCTGTAAAACATCCGTAGGGCGGGATGCCCTCATCCCGCCGCGGACCCCGCCCCGCCGAGAACGCCGCCTTTGGCCGCAACCCCTCCCGCACCGCCGTAGGGGCCGATTCCCTATCGGCCCGGTTGCCGCGGCGCAAGGCCCTGCGGAACGGTCGAGACCGTTCCCTGCAAACCGGACGGGGCCCGCAGCCAACCGGGAAACCGCAATCTTGCGGCATCGCAAACCCGTGTAGGGGACGATGCTTGCATCGTCCCGCACCCCCCGCCCCGCCATAAACGCCGCCGCATGGCCGCAACCCCTCCCGCGCCGCTGTAGGGGCCGATTCCATATCGGCCCGCTTTGTGCCGCCGCCAACACCCCGGGCGGATATGGAATCCGCCCCTACAGGGGTTTCCTATGGCGGGAGCGGGTGGCGTTCCCGGCCTGCAAAACCCACAAAATATCCGTAGGGCGGGATGCCCTCATCCCGCCGCGGACCCCGCCCCGCCGAGAACGCCGCCTTTGGCCGCAACCCCTCCCGCGCCGCCGTAGGGGCCGATTCCATATCGGCCCGGTTTGCGCCTTGATCGTTTCCCCGGGAAAATCACCCGACAAAACAACCGCCGGGCCCGCCCTGATGGGCGGTACACCGGCGGTCGCCTTGGCGTGCTTCTGTGTTTGTTACTTTGGTTACTCCTGTTCGGTGCTGTTGATGACCAGCAGGTCGCCGGGCTGCAGCTCGGTGTCGCCGCGCGGGATCAGATACTCCTCGCCGCGCTGCACCAGCACGATCAGCGCCCCGGCGCGCAGCGGCAGGTCCGCCACGCGCGCGCCGTCGCGCAGGTCGTCCGGTTCGACGGTTTTCTCGCTCAAACACACGCCCGGCGTGCCCTCCGGCTCCAGCGCCGCCAAAATCAGCCGGTCGCCGCGCTGCAGGCGGGTGCCGCCGCCCGGCACGATCTGCTCCTCCCCGCGCTGCAAACTGATCAACAGCGCCCCCGGCGGCAGCACCAGCTCCCGCACCGCGCGCCCGCACCACGGGTGGGCCAGCGGCACCGTGAACTGGATGAACTGTACCGGCGCTTCGTCGACATAGTCGGTAAAGGTGCGCAGGACGTTGCCGCCCTCGTCAATCATGCCCAGCCGCCGCGCCGCCCACGGCAGCAGCGAACCCTGCAGCGAGATCGAGAACAGTACGATCAGGAACACGATGTGGAACAAATCGTTATCGGTCGAGACCGGGCTGATGACCGTCATGACCGCAAACACGATGGAAGCCGCCCCGCGCAGCCCCGAAAAACTGACCAGCAGCCGCCGCCCCATGCTGCCGCCGAACGGGGCCATCAGCAAAAACACAGCCGCGGGCCGCGCGGCAAAGGTCAAAAACAGCGCGATGGCCACGGCAGGCCCCAGCACGGTCGGCATCTGGGAAGGGAAGGACAGCAGCCCCAGCAGGAAAAACAGCACCATCTGCATCATGCTGGTCACGCCGTCAAAAAACGGGACCAGCGTCGCTTTGTTGCGGATGTCGCCGTTGCCCAGCAGGATGCCGGTGATGTACACGCTCAAAAAACCGTTGCCGCCCAGCGCCGCCGGGGCCGCGTAGCTCAAAAGCGCCACCGCCACCACAAAGATCGTGTCAAACCCCGAAGCGCCGATGTGCAGCCGCCGCAGCAGCCACAGCGCCGCCGCGCCCACGCCGAACCCGAACGCCAGCCCGAACAGCAGCTGCCCGGCCAGCAGCCGCGCCACCGAGCCCGGCGTGATGCCGCTCTCCATCGCGGTCAGCAGCACGGCGGTCAGCATGTAGGCGAACGGGTCGTTGGAGCCGCTCTCGACTTCCAGCAGGGAGTCTGTGTTTTCCTTAAGCGCCAGCTTGCGCGCGCGCAGGATCGAAAACACCGAGGCCGCGTCGGTCGAACCCAGCACCGCGCCGCACAAAAGCCCCTCCAGCAGCCGCATGCCCAGCGCCAGGTGGCAGAACAGCCCGGTCAGCACGGCGGTCAGGATGGTCCCCAGGCTGGACAGCACGATCGCAGGCGCGGCCGCCGGGCGCGCCGCGCGCCAGTTTGTGCCGAACCCGCCGTAAAACATGATGAACAGCAGCGCCACGGTGCTGACCTGGTCGGCAAAGGCGTAATCTTCAAACGCGACCTTCAAAAGCCCGTCCGAACCGAACAGCATCCCCAAAAACATGAACGCCAGCAGGGCGGGCACGCCCAGCCGCGCCGACAGGCGGTGGAACGCCGTACAGGCGAACATCACCACGGCCAAAAACAACAGATACGGTACCAGCATGCGCCCTCCTTTGTTCCTGTGGTCGTCATTCTACGGTCACAATTATAAAATCAGTATACCATGCCGCCGCTTTCTTTGCCAAGTCTTTGCCGCCGGCCGCCGCTTGCCAAAAAAAGGCGGGTGGTGTATACTTGAGCAGGAAATAAAAATCAGTCACAGTTTGCCCGCCGCAGGCGGGCAGAGGGGGATATAGCCATGAAGATCAAACGCAGCGGCCCCGCCCCGGCGCAGCCTGCCCCGCCGCCCGCAGCGCAACAGCCCGCCCCGGCGCAGCAAGCCGCCCCGCGCCGCAAAAGCGGCGCGCTTTACTGGGTCGCGCTGGCTTTTTTCGCGCTGCTGTTCATCGTCAGCGCCGCGCTTCTTGGCCGCCGCCTGTGGGAGGACCACGAGGTCCGCTCCGATTTTGCCGACCTTGAAGCCCTCATCGAACCGGCGGCCCCGGCGGCGGACGACGGCGCCCAAAGCGACAACGCCGCCCGCTTTGCCGCGCTGGTCGCGCGCAACCCGGATTTCATCGGCTGGATCAGCATCGACGCCACCAACCTGAGCTTCCCGGTCATGTACAGCCCCGACGAACCGGACTTTTACCTGCGCCATGACTTTGAGGGCGAATACAGCGATTCCGGCGTGCCGTATCTTGACGCGCGCTGCACGCTGACCGCCGCGGACCGCAGCGACAACCTTGTGATCTACGGCCACAACATGAAGACCGGCACCATCTTTGGCTTTTTGACCGACTATAAACAGCCCGAAACCTACCAGGAGCACCCGACCATCCGCCTGGATACGCTGTACGGTGCGGGCGAGTACGAGGTCTTCGCCGCCTTCGCCATCGACATTGCGGCCGACCGGAGTTTTGCCTACAACAATTATATCGACCTGGACGAAGATTCCTTCCGGGAATTCGTGGAAGAAGTCAAGCGCCGCAGCGATGTCGACAGCGGCATCACCCCGGTTTACGGCGACGAGCTGCTGACCCTTTCCACCTGCGAATATTCCAGCGCCAACGGCCGCTACGTCGTCTGCGCCCGGCGCACGGGCGGCTAAGATTGTTCTGCATACACCACATAAAACTTAATAAAATTTTGTGAAAGGCCGCCGCAAACTGCATTCGGAGAAAAATGACGAAATTTTCCTTGCCGCGCGGCCGTTTCCGTGCTATGGTATTATAAGTACGCGCTCTGCTTTGTAAAGTCTTGAATGGTGTAAGAAACTGGAAAGGGAGAAGCGTGCAGCGGGCCAGCCGTTGCCCTTGACGGCTGGCTCTTTTCTTTAAGCCCCGCATGCCCCGCGCTGCGGCGCGCGGGATATTTCGGGTAAAAAGAAAAAATCAAAGTAGACATTTTTCTCAAAATCGCATATACTGGAAAGGTATTTTTGAGACCGGGCCGCATACGGCTTTTTTACAGACCAAAAGGAGGGGACACCCCATGTGTGGAATCGTAGGCTTTACCGGCGCTGCGCAGGCCGCGCCGATCCTGCTGGACGGGCTGGCCAAGCTCGAATACCGCGGGTATGATTCGGCCGGCATCGCCGTGCAGAACGCGGCGGGCAAGATCGAGATCGTCAAGGCCAAGGGCCGCCTGCGCGTGCTCAGCGATATGACCGACGGCGGCCGCGCCGTGCAGGGCACCTGCGGCATCGGCCACACCCGCTGGGCCACCCACGGCGAGCCCTCGGTGCAAAACGCCCACCCGCACTACAGCCGCGACGAGAAGATCGCCGTCGTGCACAACGGCATCATTGAAAACTTCCAGGAGCTCAAGGACCGCCTGATCAACCGCGGCTATGAGTTCGCCTCCCAGACCGATACCGAGGTCGTGGCCCAACTCATCGACTATTACTATACCGGCGAAGCCGCGGGCGACCCGCTGCGCGCCATCACCAGCATGATGATGCATGTGCGCGGGTCCTATGCGCTCGGCGTGCTGTTTGCCGACCGCCCCGGCGTCGTCTACGCCGTGCGCAAGGACAGCCCGCTCATCGTCGGCCGCGCCGAAAACGGCAGCCTCATTGCCTCCGATGTGCCGGCGCTGCTCAAATACACCCGCACCGTCTACTACATTGACAACCTCGAGATCGCCTGCTTAACCCCGGATTCGATCACCTTCTACAACATCGACCGCGAGCAGATCGAAAAGCAGCCCTCCACCATCGAATGGGACGCCGAGGCGGCCGAAAAGGGCGGCTACGAGCATTTCATGATGAAGGAGATCCACGAGCAGCCCGCCGCCGTGCGCGACACCATCAGCCCGCGCATCAAGGACGGCCGTGTCGATCTCAGCGAACTTTCGCTTGACGAGGACGCCCTGCGCGCCGTGCGCCGCGTCTACATCGTCGGCTGCGGCTCGGCGTATCATGTCGGCGTGGCGGCGCGCTATGTCATGGAAAGCCTGGCCCGCCTGCCGGTCGAAGTCGACGTTGCCAGCGAATTCCGCTACCGTGACCCGGTGCTGGAGCCGGATTCTCTCGCCATCATCATCAGCCAGAGCGGTGAGACCGCCGACACGCTGGCCGCTTTGCGCCTGTGCAAGGAGCGCGGCGTGCGCACCATCGGCATCGTCAACGTCGTCGGCTCCTCTATCGCGCGGGAGGCCGACGCCACGCTGTACACCTGGGCCGGGCCCGAGATCGCCGTCGCCACCACCAAGGCGTATTCCACCCAGCTCGCGGCCTGCTACCTGCTGGCCATCGCGTTCGGCCAGGTGCGCGGCACGCTGGACGACGAGCGCGCCGCCGCCCTTGTCGCCGAACTGCAGGCCCTGCCCGAAAAGATCGAAAAGACGCTGCAGGACAAAGAGCGCATCCAGTGGTTCGCCAGCAAGTACGCCAACGCCCACGACGCCTTTTTCATCGGCCGCGGGCTGGACTATGCCGTCGCGCTGGAGGGCAGCCTCAAATTCAAGGAAATCAGCTACATCCATTCCGAGGCGTTCGCCGCGGGCGAGATGAAGCACGGCCCGATCTCTCTGGTCGAAAAGAACACGCTGGTCGTCGGCATCCTCACCCAGCCCGACCTTTACGAAAAGACCGTGTCCAACCTGGTGGAAGCCCGCAGCCGCGGCGCGTTCCTGATGGGCCTGACCAGCTACGGCAACTACAGCATTGAAGACACGGCCGGGTTCACGGTCTATGTGCCCCGCACCGAGCCGTGCTTCGCCACCAGCCTGGCGGTCATCCCGCTGCAGCTGCTGGCCTACTATGTCAGCTGCGCCAAGGGCCTGGATGTCGACAAACCGCGCAACCTGGCCAAGAGCGTGACGGTCGAATAAGCGAACGAAACCTGAAAATTGTGCAGATCGACGAAAAGAGACCGCTTGATTTGTACACCATTTGCTCCGTTTGCCCTGCCGGAAGGGGGACAAACGGAGCAAAATCGTGTTATAATACACTAGGGCGTGTCTGAAAAAAACCGGTTTGTCAGATACACCCCGGGGGCCTGCCGCCGTGCGGGCCCCCTGTGCCCTTGCGGCATATCATGGCATAAAGGCGGACGCCGCTTTTCCATAGATCTCTTTTGTAAGGAACGCAACGCATGAAACAAAACAACGAACAACTGATCAAGGGCCTGCCGCGGCGCATCCTGCTGATGCTGCTCGACTGCGGCCTGATCGTCCTGTGCTATTATCTCGCCATCCTGCTGCGCTTTGACGACACCGGCGCGATCATCGGCGTTGTCGGCGAGCAGGTCCTGCGCGAAGCCAACCGCCAGCAGGTCATTGTGGCCATGGCGCCGATGCTGTTCTATATCCTGCCGATCTATATGGTCGTGTTCTGGTTCGGCGGCCTGTACGAGATTATGTGGGAATACGCCGGCATGCGGGACCTAGCGCGCCTGCTCTGCCTGTCCGGTTTGGCGACAGGGCTCATCCTGCTTGTCGATATGTTCTTCCGCCCGCGCACGATCAGCGGCGCGGTGCTCATCATCGGCGCGGTGTTCAACACGGCGGCGGTCGCGGGGGTACGTTTTCTCTGGCGGTTCGCGCGGGCGCTGCGCGCCAGCATGGCCGAGCGCAAAAAGAAAAGCGGCCGCACCCGGCGGGACGAAACCCCGCTCCTGATCGTCGGCGCGGGCAACGCCGGGGCCTGGGCCGTCAACCTCTGCAAAACAAAGAACAACTCGTTCGGCAACCCGGTCGTCATTGTGGACGACGACCTGACCAAGAAAAACCTGCGCGTGCAGGGCGTGCCGGTGCGCGGCACCATATCGGATATCCCCGAACTTGTGCGCAAATACCATATCGTCGAGATCATCATCGCGATCACGACGCTCAAGGGCGAGCGCCTGCGCGAAGTCATCAACCTGTGCAACTCCACCCACTGCCGCGTGCGCATGCTCAACGACCCGCAGGCGGTGGACGAGAGCGGCAAGCCGGTCGCGGCCGGCCTGCGCGAGCTCAACACGGCCGACTTCCTCTCCCGCGATGAGATCCAGCTCAACAACGCCCAGATCTCGGAATACCTGCACGACAAGATCGTGCTGGTCACGGGCGGCGGCGGGTCGATCGGCAGCGAGCTCTGCCGCCAGATCATGCGCTACAGCCCCCGCCAGCTGCTGATCTTTGACATCTACGAAAACTGCGCCTATGAGCTCGAGATGGAGCTGCGCAACAAATACGGCGCCGACGCCCACATCGTCACGCTCGTCGGCTCCATCCGCGACAAAGCCCGCCTGGACGAAGTGTTCGAGACCTACCACCCGTCGGTCGTCTTCCATGCGGCCGCGCACAAGCATGTGCCGCTCATGGAGGTCAGCCCGGCCGAGGCCGTCAAGAACAACGTCTTCGGCACCAAAAACCTGCTGACTTCGGCGGCCGAGCATGATGTCGAGCGCTTTGTCCAGCTCTCGACCGACAAGGCCGTCAACCCCACCAACGTCATGGGCTGCACCAAGCGCATCTGCGAAATGCTAATCCAGACCTATGCCGCCAACACCGATATGAAGTGCATGGCCGTGCGTTTCGGCAACGTGCTGGGTAGCCACGGCAGCGTTATCCCGCTGTTTGAGGAGCAGATCAAGCGCGGCGGCCCCGTCACCATCACCCACCCGGACATCGTGCGCTACTTCATGACCATCACCGAAGCCGCGCAGCTCGTGCTGCAGGCCGGAGGGCTTGCCAAAAGCGGCAGCATCTATGTGCTGGACATGGGCGAACCCGTGCGCATCATGGACCTGGCGACCCGCCTGATCCGCTTCTACGGCTATGAGCCGGGCTCCGATATCGCCATCGAGATCACCGGCCTGCGCCCGGGCGAAAAGCTGTATGAGGAACTCATGCTCGATTCCGAGCAGGACAAGATGCGCAGCACCGCCCACAACAAGATCTTCATCGCCCCGCCCATGGAGATCGACCTGGCGCGCTTCTACACCGACCTGCAGCACCTGCAGCTCTGCGCCGCCCACAACGACGAAGCCGTCGTCGAGGGCCTGCAGCGCATCGTCGGCCGCTACCACCCCAACCGCAAAGTCAACGAGGACCACAGCGTCAGCGCGGCGCGGGGCAACACGGCCATTTTTGACAAGAGCGCCGTCGCGGCTGCGGCGGCCGCCAAAGCCGCCCGGAACGCAATGCAGGGGGAGGGGGACCACCATGTATCGTGACCATATCAAGCGCCTGCTCGACCTCGTGCTCTCGCTGGCGGCCGCCGTTGTGCTCGCCATCCCCATGGCGGCGCTGGCTGTCTGGATCAAGCTCGACTCGCCCGGCCCCGTCTTTTTCCGCCAGCGGCGTGTCGGCGCGCACAAGGTCCATTTCAACATCCTCAAGTTCCGCACGATGCGCGGGGACACCCCGCACGATGTGCCCACCCATTTACTTAAAAACGCCGATTCCTACATCACAAAAAGCGGGGCCTTCCTGCGCCGCACCAGCCTGGACGAACTGCCCCAGATCTACAACATTATCGCCGGGCAGATGAGCATCATCGGCCCGCGCCCGGCGCTGTACAACCAGTACGACCTGATCGAAGCTCGCGACGCCGTCCACGCCAACGACATCCGCCCCGGCCTGACCGGCCTGGCGCAGATCAACGGCCGCGACGAGCTGCCCATCGAGGTCAAGGCCCGCTATGACGGCGAATACGCCGCCGACGTCACCTTCCGCCGCGATGTGTCCATCTTTTTCCATTCGATCACCTATGTGTTCGCGCGCCGCGGCGTCGTCGAAGGCGGCACCGGCGCGCTCGATGCCGAAAAACGGGACGGGCAGCGCCGCTGAGGCCGCGTTGGGCGGTCCGGCGCTGTCATTTTGACGGAAAAATGGCGCGCTTTCCCTCTTCAAAAAAGCAGGTTTGCGGCCCGGCAAACAAAAATACACAAGAAAAAACGGATTTTTTCGTGGAAAACTGTTGCAAAAGCCAAGCGGGTTGTGTAAAATATACATCAAGGACCTGTGGAATTGGGTCAAAATCACGGCCGACAGCCTTTGTGCAGGCATGGCCGCCGTTTGGTCAATCAGCACAAAGCGTTCAGAAGTAAGGAGAGGGCAACATGGCGAACAGGGTATTCCAGAATGTGGTCTACCAGATGAAAACCGCGGTCGACCGCGTGGTGGGTGTGGTAGACGAGACCGGGGCCGTCATCGCCTGCTCGGAGCTGGGGCAGATCGGCGAAATGCGGGAGGGCTTTGCCGCCGGCCGCCTGACTGCCGGCGACGCCTTTACCAAAGACGGCTACGCCTACCACCAGTTCTCCAACGCCAAGCATAACGATTACGCCGCTTTTGTGGAAGGGGCGGACGCCACGGCCGCCCAGTTCGCGGCGCTGCTTGCCATCAGCCTGCAGAGCATCAAGCAGTACCACGACGAAAAGTTCGACAAGACCAACTTCATCAAGAACGTCGTGCTCGACAACATCCTGCCCGGCGATATCTACGCCAAGGCGCGGGAGCTGCATTTTGTTTCCGACGTCCAGCGGGTCGTGCTGCTCATCCGCGTCACCAGCGGCAACGACATTTCGGCCTACGACGTCGTCAGCAGCCTCTTCCCGGACAAGCAGAAGGACTTCGTCTTCAACATCAGCGAGAGCGATACCGTTCTGGTCAAGGAGATCCGCCCGGACAACAACACCCGCGATATGGAAAAGCTCGCGGCCTCCATTGTCGACAACCTCCAGGGCGAGCATTATATCAAGGCCGTCGTCGGCATCGGCACGCCGATCAGCAACATCAAGGACCTGGCTGCCAGCTTCAAGGAGGCGCAGATCGCCATGGAGGTCGGCAAGGTCTTCGATACCGAAAAACAGGTCATCTCCTACGACCACCTCGGCATCGCCCGCCTGATCTACCAGCTGCCCACCACCCTGTGCGACGCCTTCCTGCACGAAGTTTTCAAGCAGGACAGCATCGACAGCCTGGATTCCGAAACGCTGTTCACGATCCAGCGCTTCTTTGAAAACAACCTCAACGTATCCGAGACCAGCCGCGGCCTGTTCGTGCACCGCAACACGCTGGTCTACCGCCTGGAAAAGATCAAGAAGCTCACCGGCCTGGACCTGCGCAAGTTTGACGACGCCATCGTCTTCAAGGTGGCGCTGATGGTCAAAAAGTACCTTTCCGCCAACCCGGCCAAGTATTGATCCGCCTACGCCCCCCGGCAGCATGGCTGCCGGGGGCGTTTTGCGTTGTGCGCGCCAAATTTTACAAACTTTCCACAATTCCCGCCCGCAGGCGCAAAAAATGCGTTCCGCCGCGCACCGGGGGCCCCGCGCCGCCTTGACGCCGGGCAATTTCCATGGTAGAGTAATAGTTGTTGAACTGCGCGCTTTTTTAAAGCGGAGCCCCGGCGGCGTCCGTTTTCCGCGCAGGGCTGCCATTGTATGTTTCGGCAGGGAAGTAGCTTTACCGCAGGAGAATACCATGATCGAATTTGAACATGTTTCCAAAGTCTACGAGACGCAGAACGATGAAAACGTTGCGCTGGAAGATATCAACATCCAGATTGACGAAGGCGAGTTCGTCTTTGTGCTGGGGCATTCCGGCGCCGGCAAATCGACCTTCCTCAAGCTGATGCTGATGGAGGAAAAGCCCACCGAGGGCCGCGTCATCATCAACGACCAGGACCTCACCCGCCTGCGCCGCCGTAAGGTGCCCTACATGCGCCGCCAGATGGGCGTGGTGTTCCAGGATTTCCGCCTGATCCCGACAATGACCGTCTACGAGAACGTGGCTTTCGCCATGCGCGTGACCAATATCTCGACCAAGACCATCAAGAACCGCGTGCCGTTCGCGCTGTCCCTCGTCGGCCTGGAGGATAAGATGGACCGCCTGCCGGACGAACTTTCCGGCGGCGAGCAGCAGCGCGTGGCGGTGGCCCGCGCGCTGGCGCACGGGCCCAAGCTCATCATTGCGGACGAGCCTACCGGCAACATCGACCCCGAGCTCAGCATGGACATCATGCAGCTGTTCGAGGCCATCAACAAGGTACATATCACGGTCGTCGTGGTCACGCACGAGCATGAGCTCGTGCACAAGCTCGCGGCCAAATACCACAACCGCGTCATCACGCTGGCGCACGGCCAGGTCGCGGCCGACACCGCCCACCCCGAAGTGGCGCGGCAGTACGAGGCCCGCATGCGTTCCATGGGCCTGGAACCGGCATATCTGTAACAGGGGAGGGGCGTAAGTATGCGTTTTTCCAGCTTTATCTATCTTGTCGGGCAGGGCCTGCACAGCATGAAGGCCAACCGCCTGATGACCTTTGCCTCCATGGGCGTGCTGACCGTCTGCATGATTCTGGTCGGCACGGCGTTTCTGTTCGGCGTCAATATCGACGCCGTCGTGCAGTACATGGGCTCCCAGAACGAGAGCTACGTCTCGGTCAGCGACGACGCCACCGAGGAGCAGATCAACGCCCTGGGCGACCAGATCGGCGCGGTGAACGGCGTGTCTTCGGTCGTGTTCATCTCGCGGGAGGAAGCGCTGCAGCAGTATGACACGATGCTCTCCTCCTACACCGACCTCTACGCCGCCCTGGCGGAGGACAACCCCCTGCCGCAGATGTTCTGCGTCTCGGTCAACGACGTGGCCCAGATGCAGCGCATCGTCGACGAGATCAGCACCTTCGAATTCGTCGACGGCGTCGACGCCGCCATCGACACGGCCAACACCTTCCTCTCTTTGCAGCGCATCGTCAACTATATCTGCATCGGTCTGGTGGGCGTGCTGGCGCTGGTCAGCATCGTCGTCATCAGCAACACCATCCGCATCACGGTGTTCGCCCGCCGCAAGGAGATCGCCATCATGAAGCTCGTCGGCGCGACCAACGGCTTTATCCGGTTCCCCTTCTTTGTCGAAGGCACCACCTCCGGCCTGCTGGCGGCGGCCATCTCCTCCGGCATCGTCTGCGGGGCGTACTATGCGCTGTACCGCTGGTATCTTGAACACCCCACCAACCTGACCCAGATGTTCGGCGGCACACTGGTTCCGCTGCAGCAGGTGTGGTATTTCGTGGTCATCGGCTTTGTCGCGTTCGGCTTTGTGCTGTGCGGCATCGGCACCGCCACCAGCATCCGCAAGCATCTCAACGTCTGACGGCAGGGGAGGGAAAGGCATGACACACCGCATTCTGGCCGCGCGGCTGCGGCGCTGCCTGGCGTTTGCGCTGGCGCTGCTCATGGCCGCCGTGCTGGCCATGCAGGCCACGCGCCCGGCGCTGGCCGACGATAAGCAGAAAGAGCTGGAAAACAAGAAAAACCAGATCCAGCAGGAACTCGACGCGCTCAAGCAGGAGCAGACGCAGAACCAGGAAACGATCGACTCCGCCGAAGCCCAGCGCGAAACGGCCACCAAGAAGAAAGACCTGCTGCAGCAGCAGATGGCCGTCATCCAGCAGAAGATCGACGACCTGGAAGCCCAGATCGCTGAAAAAGAGCAGGAGATCACCGACAAGCAGGCCGAAGTCGACGCCAAACAGGCGGAGTTCGACGGCCAGCTCGACGCTTTCAAGGAGCGCCTGACCGCCATGCAGCGCCTGAACACCAGCGGCGCGATCGACCTGCTCTCCAACGCCTCCAACATGTTCCAGCTGCTCACCTTCAACCGCGTGCTGGACAGCATCGCGGCGCAGGACCAGGAGATCTGCACCGAGCTGGACACACAGAAAAAGCAGCTGGAAACCGAAAAAGCCCAGCTGGAGACCGAAAAGGCCGAGCTGGAAACACAGGAAGCCGCCCAGGTCGCCAACCACAACGACCTGAACAACACCGCCACCCAGCTGGCCGGGACCATCCAGCAGCTGGACAGCACGATCAGCGACGCCGAAGCGATGGATCAGGCGCTGGCCAGCGCCATCAGCGATAAGCAGGAGGAATTCAACCGCGCAGCCGATGAGCTGGACAGCTACCTGCGCTCGCTGATCAGCGACGCGCAGAACAACTACGCCTCCGCGCCGATCAGCTGCTCGCTCAACTTCATCTGCCCGCTGGATACCTACAAATATATCTCCTGCCAGTACGGCGCGGGCGGCCACAAGGGCGTCGACTTTGCCGCGCCCGGCAACACGCCCATCCGCGCCATTGCCTCCGGCCAGGTCATCACGGCCACTTCGCACTACAGCTACGGCAACTATGTCATGGTCTATCACGGCACCGACGACCAGGGCAACACCTACGCCACGCTCTACGCCCACATGATCCAGTGGCCGTCGGTCAGCGTCGGGCAGGCCGTCTCGCAGGGGGATATCCTCGGCTATGTCGGCTCCACCGGCAACTCCACCGGCAACCACCTGCACCTGGAGCTGCGCGTCAACGGCGCGCGCACCAACCCGCTGAATTATGTGCCGCATTAAACAGCCCGCCTGCAGAAACGCAAAGGGGGAAAATTATGCAGAACAAACCGCATAAAACCGGGGCGCGCGTCGCCTGTCTGGTCATCGCCGTCATGATGGTGCTGGGGCTGTTTTCCACGCTGCTCTACGCCCTGGTTTAAATGCAAGAGAAAAGGTCCGGCCTTCTGCGCAGCAATGCGCGGGGGCCGTTTGGCCTGTTTTATGTAAGGAGAATCCGCCTGATGAGCAAAAAAGTGAACCTTGCAGTGGCGGCCACCGTGACGCTGATCGCGATGGCGGTCACGTTTTCGATCACGATGGTCGTCTCGATGAACATGTTCAACGACATCGTCACCGGCGTCAAAAACCGCGAACAGATGTACAACAAACTCTCCGAGATCGACCGCTATGTGCGCAACAACGAGTATGCCGACATCAACGAGGACACCCTCAACGATACCATCGCCTCCGGCTACATGCTCGGCATCAGCGACCCGTATGCGCGCTACTATTCGGCCGCTGCCTACACCGAGCGCGTCGGCCTTGAAAACGGCCGCCTGATGGGCGTGGGCGTCTCGATCATCAAGGACGCGACCTCCGGCTATGCGCGCATCCTGCGCGTGTACGACGGCAGCCCCGCCGCCGAAAACGGCCTGCAGGCGGGCGGTTTCATCACGTCGGTCAACGGCACCAGCGTGCGCACCATGACCGATACCGCCGCCGTCAACTCCGCCCTCACCGGCGAAAGCGGCAGCACGGTCACGCTCGGCTACCTCACGCCCGACCGCCAGGAGCAGTCGTTTGATCTTGTGCGCACCAACTACACGGTTGCCACCGTGTTTCCGCAGCTGCTGGAAAACGGCGTCGGCTATGTCGATATCGACTCTTTTGCCGAAGGCAGCGGCCTTGAATTCCGCACCGCCGTCGACAATCTGATCGGCCAGGGCGCGCTCTCCTTTGTGTTTGATCTGCGCGACAACACCGGCGACGACCTCAACGCGGCGCTGATCGCCGCCGATTACTGCGTCCCGGCCGGGCTTATCGCCCAGAGCCAGGCCAAGGACGGGACCGTCACCGACCTGCGCGTTTCGGACGACCACGAGATCACCGCCCCCGTCGTCTGCCTTGTCAACAGCGGCACGGCGGGCGGCGCCGAGCTGTTCGCCAACGCCCTGCGCCGGATGAGCGGCGCCAGCCTTATCGGCACCACAACGGCGGGCAAGGGGGTGCTGCTCTCCGAGCCGCAGAGCTTCTCCGACGGCAGCGCCTGCGTGATCACGGTCGGCCTGCTGCTGGACAACGAGGGCGGCACCTGGAACGGCAGCGGCCTTACCCCCGATATCGAAGCCGCCCTGACCACCGACGAGCAGAGCAGCTACTACGACTTTACCGTCGAGACCGACCCGCAGATCAACCGTGCTGTCACCGCGCTGGCGGCGCTTGTCAGCTGAGGGCGGGGCGATGGCTCTCACCGATCTTTCGGTCATCCGGGACCTGTGCGCCCGCTATGACTTTTCCCTGTCCAAGGGCTTTGGCCAGAACTTCATCATCAACCCCGGCGTCTGCCCGCGCATTGCGGAAGCCTCCGGCATCGGCCCCGGCTGGGGCGTGCTGGAGATCGGCCCCGGCATCGGCGTGCTGACCGAGCAGCTTGCCGAACGCGCGGACAAGGTCGTCTCCGTCGAGGTCGACACCCGCCTGCAGCCGCTGCTGGCCGAGACGATGGCCGGCCACCCCAACTTCAAGCTCGTGCTGGGCGATGTGCTCAAGGTCGACCTGGCGGCGCTGCTCAAGGCCGAATTCCCCGGCATGCCGGTCGCTGTCTGCGCCAACCTGCCTTACTACATCACCAGCCCCATCCTCATGCGCCTGCTGGAGGAGCGCCTGCCTATCCGCAGCATCACGGTCATGGTGCAGAAAGAGGCCGCCCAGCGCCTGTGCGCCGCGCCCGGCACCCGCCAGGCCGGGGCCATCAGCTACGCGGTGGCCTACTATGCCGCGCCGGAGCTGCTGTTTACGGTGCAGCCCGGCAGCTTTTATCCCGCGCCCAAAGTCACGAGCGCCGTCATCCGCCTGACGCTGCATGATACGCCGCCCGTACAGCCCGCAAACGGCGACGAGCGCGGCCTGTTCCGCCTGATCCGCGCGGCGTTCTCCCAGCGGCGCAAAACGGCCGCCAACGCCGTCGCGGCCGGCCTCGGCCTGCCCAAACCCCGGGTCACGGCCGCGCTGCAGGCCGCGGGGCTTGACGCCCGCCTGCGCCCCGAACAGCTTACCCTGGCCGATTACTGCGCCCTGCAGACCGCCCTCTGCGGTTGACAACCGCTGCCAAAACGTGCTACAATAAACAAGTTCCCGCTGGCATAGCACAATTGGCAGTGCAGCTGATTTGTAATCAGCAGGTTGCAGGTTCGATTCCTGTTGCCAGCTCCAGATAAAAACCGCCGCCTCTGCGTGTGAGATCGCAGGGGCGGCGGCTTTCTTTTTTGGGCTCAATTGGGCGCTTTTGGCTGGAATGGTCAACTTTTGCTCAACTCCCATGGCCCGGCGGGCAGTGTAATGTAAAAAGCCCGCCCGGCGATTTACTGGCGCGGACGCTAGTTTCTTGATATAAGCGCTCTCGGTGCTGGTGCATGGGGGTGTTTATGTTTGGATTGACTGAAATATGTAAAAGCTGTTGACAAATACGTATAATACGTATACAATGTATACAGGACGGAGGGGACAAAATGCCGATGACACCAAAGCAGATTGTTAAGCTGCTGGAAGCCAACGGGTTTGAACTTGTAGGCTCTAACGGCTCGCACCGCAAGTACAGGAACCCGGCGACAGGGAAGACGGTCATTGTCCCGTTCCACGCCAAAGATTTGAAGCCGGGCACCGAAAGCAACATCCTAAAACAAGCGGGGCTTAAAAAGTGAGCCTCGCTCCCAAGGGGGGGCTATCGCATGCGCAAGATTTTTTATCCCGTCGTTTTCCACCCGGAAGAGGTGGGCTATACCGTCTCGGTCCCGGACCTGGACGGATGCTTTACCCAGGGAGACGATATGAACGAGGCCGTCGCCATGGCACAGGAAGCCATCGGTTTGATGCTGGAAGATCAAAAGGTTTATCCCCAGCCGAGCAACCCGGCAGATATTCGAACCGCCCCTGGCGACTTTGTGGTTATGATCCAGTTTGACGAGGAGGCATACAAAAAGCAGTTCAAGCCAGTAAAAAAGACGTTGAGCATTCCCGCATGGCTGAATACGGCAGCGGAGGAAGCACATGTGAATTTTTCCGGCGTGCTGCAGGAAGCCTTGAAAGCAAAGCTGAATATCGGTTGAGTTTCCCGCCCCGCCGGACGCCCGGTGTGGCGGTTTTGTTTTGTCTTTCGCGGCCGGGCCAAAGCCCGGCAAGCCTGAAAATCCGGCGTTCAGGCGGCGGCCGCAAAGTGCGTGTGCTTGGTTTTCCACTTGCGCAGCGCAATGGACAGCCAGAAACCGTAGATGCCCAGCGTCACAATGAACAGCAACAGCCACTTGACCCAGTTGCCGAACAGCTGCAAAGCAGTGCCGTCAAAAGCCAGGCGGCGGCCGTCCACAACGGTGTGTTTGGTCTCCCAGCGGTACACCATGCAGAACGCCCACGGGTAGCAGATGCCCAGCGTGCAGACCGTGATGAGGATGCCCAGCAGCCGCCAGCCGATCAGCTGCAAAAGCCCGCCGTCAAAATACGAGTTGTTGTTTTCCATCCTGTGTTCCTCCCCGGGGTGTATCTGTCCCCGCGCCTTTGCAGCGCTCACAGAAGGCCGTATACTTCATAAAACGTCAGCATGTCCTGCAAATTCAGCTTTTTGGCAAACAGCTGGCGGTAGGTGGCGGACTTGACCCGCCCGGCGGCTTTCAGGCGCTCCATCTGGGCGGTGGTGTCGGCATACTGGGCCTGCACGGCGGCCAGCATCGCCTCAAACTTTTCCAGCCGCGCCGCGCCGTCCGTTTGCGGCGCGCTCACAGCAGCACCACCCCGGCGCCTTCGCAGGCGGCGCGGGTCTCGCTGTCCCACAAGCTCACCTGTACTTCGCCGACATGCGCCTTGCCCAGCAGCAGCATGCACAGCCGGCTTTGGCCGATGCCGCCGCCCATCGTCAGCGGCAGCTCGCCCGCCAGCAGCATTTTGTGGAACGGCAGCCCGGCACGCTCGGGGCAGCCGGCTTCGTCCAGCTGGCGGCGCAGCGCGTCGGGGTCGACACGGATGCCCATGCTCGAAAGCTCCAGCGCGCAGCCCAGCGGCTTGTGCCAGAACAGGATGTCGCAGTTCAGCGTCCAGTCGTCATAGTCGGGCGCGCGGCCGTCGTGCGCCCGGCCGGACGCCAGCTTGCCGCCGATCTGCAGGAGGCAGATCGTGCCGTGCTCTTTGGCAAACGCGTTTTCGCGCTCCTTGGGCGTCAGGGCAGGGTAGAGGTCCTCGAGCTCCTGCGTTGTGATAAAAGTCACCTCGCGCCCCAGCCGCACACGCTTGAGCTCCGGGAATTTCCAGCGCAGCTCGTCCGCCGTCGCGCACACGGCGTCGACAATGTCGCGCACGGTGTCCTTCAAAAACGGCAGCGTGCGCTGGCGCGCGGTGATGACCCGCTCCCAGTCCCACTGGTCGACATAGATGCTGTGCAGGTTGTCGGGCTCCTCGTCGCGGCGGATGGCGTTCATGTCGCACACCAGGCCCTGCCCGGGGCGGAACCCGTACTTGTACAGCGCATAGCGCTTCCATTTGGCCAGGCTGTGCACGACCTCGGCGTCGCCGGAAAGGCAGGGCACGTCAAAGCGCACCGGCCGCTCAACGCCGTTGAGGTCGTCGTTCAGGCCGCTGCCGTGTTCAACAAACAGCGGCGCGGTCACGCGCTTCAGGTGCAGCGCCGCGCACAGCTTTTCCTGAAAGATCGTCTTGATCAGGCCGATGGCCTTCTGCGTGTCATACAGGCCCAGCAGGCTCTTGTAGTTCTGCGGAATATACGTTTTGGACATACTGTTTCCCTTCCCCTCTGTTATTGTGATCGGATTATACCTGCGCAAACTGGCTCTGGTACAGTTCGGCATAGAAGCCGCCCTTTTCCAGCAGCTCGTCGTGCGTGCCGCTCTCAACGATGCTGCCCGCGCGCATCACCAGAATGCGGTCGGCGTTCTTGATGGTGGACAGCCGGTGCGCCACGATAAAGCTCGTGCGCCCGCGCATCAGCTCCTCGAACGCATCCTGCACCAGCACTTCGGTGCGCGTGTCGATCGAACTCGTCGCTTCGTCCAGGATCAGGATCGGCGGACGGCGCAGCATCACGCGCGCAATGCACAAAAGCTGTTTCTGCCCGGCGCTCAGGTTGCCGCCGTCCTCGGCGATCATTGTGTCGTACCCCAGCGGCAGGCGGGTGATAAAGCTGTGGGCGCGCGCCTTTTTGGCGGCCGCCTCGATCTCGGCGCGGGTCGCGTCCGGCTTGCCGTAGGCGATGTTCTCGGCCACGGTGCCGCATTTCAGCCAGGTCTCCTGCAGCACCATGCCCAGGTTGGCGCGCAGCGAATCGCAGGTGACCCGGTCGATGGCGTGGTCGTCCACAAGCAGCGCGCCGCCGTCGATCTCATAGAACCGCATCAGCAGGTTGACCAGCGTCGTCTTGCCGCAGCCGGTCGGGCCGACAAGCGCGATGCGCTGCCCCGGCCAGACGCGCAGGTTCATATCCTCAATCAACGGCACATCGGGGTCATAGCGGAACCGCACATGCTCGAACGCCACGCGCCCCGCGCCCTGCGGCAGCACAACGGCGTCCGGCGCGTCCGGCCGCACGGGCTCTTCGTCGATCAGGTCGAACACGCGCTGCGCGCAGGCCAGCGCATTCTGCAGCTCGGTCATAACGCTGGAAATGTCGTTGAAGGGCTTTGTGTACTGGTTGGCATACTGCAAAAGCGCCGAAAGGCTGCCCGCCGTGATGCCGCCCCCGCTGATGGCGATCAGCGCGCCGAGCACGGCCACCGCCGCGTATACGACCGAGTTGACCGCCCGCGTGCAGGGGTTGCTCAAAGACGAGTAGAAGGTCGCGCGCAGCCCGCAGCTCTGCAAATCGCGGTTGATGCGCTCGAAACGCTCCTCGGCGCGGTCTTCATAGGCAAAGGCGCGCACAAGGTGTTCGTTGCCGACCAGTTCCTCCACCAGGCCGGTCATCTCGGCGCGGGTATCGCTCTGCACGCGGAACATCGAGTAGGTGTGCTGGGCGATGAACTTGGCCACAAAGATGGACAGCGGCGTCAACACCACAACGACCAGCGTAATGCGCCAGTCGATGGACAGCATAAAGCCGAGCGTGACGGCGATGGTCAGCACGCCGGTAAACAGCTGGGTAAAGCCCATCAGCAAACCGTCCGAAAACTGTTCGACGTCGGTTGTCAGGCGGCTGATCGTCTCGCCGGGGCGGTGCGCGTCGATATAGCGCAGCGGCAGCTGCTCCATATGGCTGAACGCATGTACGCGGATATCACGCACGACCTGGAACGTGATGCGGTTGTTGATCACGTTCATCAGCCACTGGCACACGGCGGTCGCCGCCACCAGCAGCGCCAGCTTGACAGCCAGCCGCCCCAGCCCGGCAAAGTCCACCTGCCCGGGGCCGATGATCAGGTCGACGCCCTGGCCGGTGACGATGGGCGCGTACAGCGTGGTCACAACGGTTGCGGCGGCCAGCAGCAGAGAAAGCAGCACCAGCGCGCGGTACGGCGCAATCAGCCGCAGCACCCGCCGCATCGTGGCAGGGCGGAGGTTTTTGTTCTGTTTGCTCATAACGTTTTCTCCACCTCCTCGCGGGAAAGCTGGCTTAGGCATATCTCCTTGTACACCGGGCAGCTGTCCAGCAGCGCGGCGTGTTCGCCGCAGCCGACAAGCGCGCCGTCGTCCAGAACAAGGATCTCATCCGCCCGCTGCACGGCCGCGGCCCGCTGCGAAACGATGACCACGGTCATGCCGTCGGTCTTTTCGCGCAGCGCGCGGCGCAGCGCGGCATCGGTCGCAAAGTCGAGCGCCGAGGAACTGTCGTCCAAAATCAGCACCGCCGGGCGGCCCACCAGCGCGCGGGCGATGGTCAGCCGCTGGCGCTGCCCGCCGGAAAAGTTGCGCCCGGCCGTCTCGACCGGCTCGTCCAGCCCGCCCGGCTTGCCGCGCACAAAGTCGGCCGCCTGGGCGATCTCCAGCGCCGCCCAGATCTGCTCGTCGGTCGCGTCGGGGCAGGCCCAGCGCATGTTGTCGCGGATGGTGCCGGTGAACAGCATCGCGCGCTGCGGTACGATGCCGACCAGGCGGCGCAGCTGCGCGAAGGAATACTCTTTCACATCATGGCCGAACAGCTTGACGCAGCCGGCCCCCGCGTCGTAAAACCGCGCGATCAGGTCGATGAGCGTCGTCTTGCCGCTGCCGGTGCCGCCAATGACGCCGACCGTCTCGCCCGGCGCGGCGGAAAAACCGATGCCCTGCAGGCTCGGCGCGCCCGCGCCGCGGTAGGTGAAGCTGACATCCTCAAAGGCAATGGCAGGGGCCCCGGCGGCGGGCGCCAGCTCCGGCGCGGCGGGGTCGGCCATCGTGGTGGCCGTGTTCAGCAGCTCGTTGACGCGGATGCCGCTCGCAACCGCGCGGGTGATCGTGATGACAAGGTCGGCCGCGCGCAGCAGGTTGGTCAAAATCTGGTTGAGGTAGCTGATCAGGGCGATGATCTGCCCCTGGGTCAGCGTGCCCGCGTCGACAAACTGCCCGCCGCGCAAAAGCACCGCCAGAATGCCCAGGTTGACAATCACATAGGTCGCCGGGTTGAGCAGCGCCGAGATGTGCCCGGCCGCGGTCTGCACCTTCTTGAGCTTGTCGTTGGTCGCGGTGAACGCGTCGATCTCATCCTGCTGGCGGGAGAACGCCCGCACCACGCGCGCGCCGGCATAGTTTTCCCGCGTGAGCAGCGTGACCTTGTCCAGCGTGTTCTGCGCCTCGTGGTAGCGCGGCACCGTCACCCGCATCACCAGCACAATGACCAGCGTGATCAGCGCCGTCACGCCCAGGAACCACAGCGTCATCGGCACGCTGATGGTCAGCGACATCAGCAGCGCGCCAAGCACGATGAACGGGCAGCGCAGCAGCAGCCGCAGCGTCATGTTGACGCCGTTCTGCAGCTGGTTGACGTCGCTTGTCATGCGTGTGACCAGCGTCGGCGTGCCGACGCCGTCCAGCTCCGAATAGGACAGGGTGTTGATGTGGTGGAACAGGTCGCGCCGCAGCGCCGTGCCGTAGCCCAGCGCGCTTTTGGCGGCGAAATACTGCGCCGTGGCGCTGGCGGCCAGGCCGACGGCGGCCAGCAGCACCAGAATGCCGAACTGCCCCCAGATGAACGGCACGTCGCCCCGGCCGATGCCGGTGTCGACGAGCGCGGCCACCACCAGCGGCACCAGCAGCTCAAAACAGGCTTCCAGCATCTTGAACAGCGGAGCCAGCACGGTCTCTTTCTCATACCCTTTTAAGTAACGCAGCAGCCTGCGCATAGGCAGCTTCCTCCCGTCAAATGGCAAGTTAAGGTTCATTATACCATGGAAATGCGGATTTGTCAGCGTTTCGGCCCGGTTTCGATGATTATTTGCCCCGCGGCCGCCTATACTGGAAATACGCCGCCAGACGCGGCGAACAGGAGGAGAACCAGGTATGCTGTATTTCCAAAAGGGCCTGTCCTGGCAGACGGCCCAGACCATCGGCCGGGCGCTCGCCCTGGCCGGGCGGGAGGGTTGCCGCGCGGCGGACACCGGCCACATCCTGCTGGCTATGCTGCAGACGGCGCAGGGCCCGGCGGCCGAGTTCCTGCGCCGTAAAAATATCACCGAAAGCGCGCTGCAGGACTGCGCCGGCCAGCGCGCCGGGCTGGGCCGCCCGCTGCGCCTGGGCCGCCAGGACCTTGCGCCCGAAAGCCGCAAGGCGCTGGAGTTCGCAGTGCTGGGCGCGCATGCGGCCCGCGCCGCCCGCGCGGGCAACGAACATCTTTTGTGCGCCATGCTTGAGGACGGGGCCTGCACGGCCAGCGTCTGGCTGGCGGGGCTCGGCGTCGAAGTGCCGCAGGCCGCGCGGGAATGCCGCCAGCTGTCCGGCCAGCTCGTGCTGCCCGCCGCGCCGCGCATGAGCGCGACCCGCAGCGGCAGGCCCAGCGAAAAATACGGCCGCGACCTGACCCGCCTCGCGCAGGAAGGCCGCCTGGACCCGGTGCTCTGCCGCGACCGCGAACTGGAGCGTGTGATCGAAATCCTCTGCCGCCGCCAGAAAAACAACCCCTGCCTGCTGGGCGAACCCGGCGTGGGCAAAAGCGCGCTGGCCGAAGCGCTGGCCCAGCGCATTGCCGCCGGGCAGGTCACGCAGAGCCTGCAGGGCAAGCGCGTGCTGGCGCTGGACATGGCCGCCATGGTGGCGGGGACCAAATACCGCGGCGATTTCGAGGAGCGGTTCAAAAGCCTGCTGGAAGAACTCTACCGCGACCGCATGACGGTCCTTTTTATTGACGAGATCCATCTCATCGCCGGGGCCGGCGCCGCCGAGGGCGCCATTGACGCTGCGAGCATCCTCAAACCGATGCTCGCCCGCGGCGAGATCCAGCTCATCGGCGCAACAACGCCGGAGGAGTACCGCAAGACCATCGCCAAAGATTCCGCGCTTGACCGGCGCTTCGGCAAGGTGATGGTTGAGGAGCCCGCCCCCGCCCAGGCCGAGAGCATCCTGCGCGGTCTGATGCCGCGCTACGAGCGCTACCACAGCGTCGCCATCTCGCCGGAGTGCATCCGCGCGGCGGTGGAGCTCAGCGTGCGCTACCTGCCCGGGCGTTTTCTGCCGGACAAAGCCATCGACCTGCTGGACGAAGCTGCCGCCGCGGCCCGCATCGCCGCCGGGGCCGGGGGCAAAAACGTGCCGCTGCAGCCGTCCGACGTCGCCCGCGTCGTCAGCCGCGCCAGCGGCATCCCGGCCGAGCGTGTCGGCGAAGCGGAACGCGAACGCCTGGAACAGCTGGAAGAACGCCTTTCCGCCGAGGTCGTCGGCCAGCCGCGCGCCGTCAAGGCGGTGGCCGCCGCCATCCGCCGCAGCCGCACCGGCCTGCGGGAAGCCGGGCGGCCGATCGGCGCCATGCTGTTTTTGGGGCCCACCGGCGTCGGCAAGACCCAGCTGGCCCGCAGCCTGGCGCGCAGCTGGTTCGGCAGCGAAAAAGCCCTGCTGCGGTTTGATATGTCGGAATATATGGAGCAGCACACGGTGGCGCGGCTGCTCGGCTCGCCGCCCGGCTATGTCGGCCACGACGAGGGCGGCCAGCTGACCGAGGCCGTGCGCCGCCGCCCCTACAGCGTCGTGCTGTTCGATGAGATCGAAAAAGCCCACAGCGAAGTGCAAAACCTGCTTTTGCAGATTTTGGAGGACGGCTGCCTGACCGACGCCCAGGGCCGCAAAGCGGATTTTTCCAACACGATCATCCTGCTGACCTCCAACCTTGGCGCGCGCTGCCTGGCCGGGCAGGCAGCCCCGCTCGGTTTCGGCGCGGCCGGGGCCGACAGCGACCGCCGCGGCCGCCAGGCCCTGCAGGCGGCGCGGGATTACTTCCGCCCCGAGCTGATGGGCCGCCTGGACGAGGTCGTTCTGTTCGACCCGCTCGGCCCTGCGCAGCTGGCCGCCATTGCCGACCGCATGCTGTGCGAACTGGAACGCCGCGCCGCCGCGCAGGGCTACACGCTGCGCCACACCCCGGCGGCCGCCGCCGCGCTGGCCGGGCGCGAAGTGCCGCCCTACGGCGCGCGCGAGCTGCGCCGCCAGGTCAGCCGTGCTGTCGAACAGGCGCTTGCTGACCGCATCGCCGCCGGCACGGCCCGCCCCGGCGCCGCCTACACCGCCGACGTCGCCCCCGACGGCCGCGTCACCCTGACCGAACAGGACCTCGCAACCTGCGGGTGAGAGGGGAGACGCAGGGCTCCCGTGCGGTCACATCCAACAACAAAAAACAGGACCCGTTCCCGCCTGCGTGTGAACCGCCCGGGAAGGGCCCTGTTTTTCTGCGTATTTGTTGCGTGTTGATAAAGCGCTGCTTATTTCTTTCGGATCTGCTTCCAGCCGCCCGCCCCGGCGGAAAACTCCTGCTCGCAGTAGACGCAGCGGTAGCGGCCGCTCGGCGTCAGGGCGAAAATGTGGTCGCAGCCCTCCTCCATCGCCGTGATGCAGCGGGGGTTCGTGCAGCGGATCACATTGACCAGGCGCTTGGGCTGGTCGGGGCGCAGCTTTTTGGTCACATGACCGTTCTCGATGCACACGATCGTGATCTGCGGGTCAAGATAGCCCAGCACGTCAAAGTTGAGGCCGCTCACATCGCCCTCGATCTTGATGATGTCCTTCTTGCCGCTCTTCTGGCTGCGCACGTTCTGCAAAAGCGCGACGCTCGCATCCTTGAGCTGCTCCAGCTCCATCAGGTGGTACAGGGCCAGGCCGGTGCCCGCCGTGATGTGGTCGATGACCACGCCGTTCAAAATTTCATCAACCTTCAGCATTCGAAAGCCACCTCCCCGGTTTTGGGGTCCTTGAGCCCCAGCAGCGTCATGATCAGCGCCATGCGCATGTAAACCCCGTTCTGCGCCTGCTCGAAATAGGCCGCGCGCGGGTCGTCGTCCACATCCAGCGTGATCTCGTTGACGCGCGGCAGCGGGTGCAGCACCGCCATGTCGGGCCGGGCCAGGTCCAGCTTGGACTTGGTCAGCACATAGCTGTTTTTCAGGCGGATATAATCCTCTTCGTTAAAGAAGCGCTCGCGCTGCACGCGGGTCATGTACAGGATGTCAAGCTCCGGCAGCGCCTGCTCCAGGCTGCGCGTCTCCAGGTAGGGGATACCGCGCGGCTCCAGCACTTCGCTGATGATATAGTCGGGCACGCGCAGCTCGTCCGGGCTGATGAGGATGAACCGCATGCCTTCGCAGCGCGAAAGGCTTTTGATCAGCGAATGGACCGTGCGGCCGAACTTGAGGTCGCCGCAGAAACCGATGGTCAGCCCGTCCAGCCTGCCTTTGCGGCGGCGGATCGTCATCATGTCCAGCAGCGTCTGGGTCGGGTGGCTGTGGCCGCCGTCGCCCGCGTTGATGACCGGAATGCGCGAATACCGCGCCGCGCGCAGCGGCGCGCCCTCCTTGGGGTGGCGCATGGCGGCAATGTTGGCATAGCAGCTGACGATGCGGATGGTATCCGCCACCGTCTCCCCCTTGGAGGCGCTGGACACGCCGCCGTCGGGGAAGCCGATCACCTGCCCGCCCAGGTTGAGCATCGCCGATTCAAACGACAGGCGGGTGCGGGTGGAAGGCTCGTAAAACAGCGAGGCCAGCCTCTTGCGCGCGGCCACGTCCTGGTAGGCGGCGGGGTCGTCGTGGATGCGGTCGGCCAGGTCCATCAGCCGCAGGGTCTCTTCCAAAGTAAAGTCCAGCGGGTCGATCAGGTGTCTCATGGGCAGCTACCTTTCTGTTCGGACAGGAAACCTGTCTTTTATTCCTTTTCTATATTACACATAAACCAGCTTGCGCACAAGGGCAAAGTCGAAATAATCCGTATACAGCGTGCGGCTGCGCACCACCGGGCGGCACAGGCGGGAATAGCAGGTCTCCTGCAGTTCCAGCAGCGCTTTGTCCGGGCCCAGGCGCAGCAGCCTGCGCTCGGCGGCCGCGCCGGGCACGGCGCGCAGATGCGCGATGGTGCTGGTGGTCTGGATGCCGCACTCCTGCTGCAGAATATCAAAAATCGGGCGGGCAAAGTCGACCCCGTCCAGCCGCCGCCCGCCAAACAGCTCCAGCGGCAGGGTGTCGGTGCACAGCAGCACCGGCACGTCGTCGGCCAGCATCCGCTTGGTCACGACCAGCACGGTCTGCCCGGGCGTCATGCCCAGCGCCGCGGCCGCGTCCGCATCGGCGGCCTGCCGCGTCACCAGCAGGTGGTCGGTGTGCGGCGTGCGCCCGCTCTCGGCAATGCGGCGGGTGAACTCCACCTTGCGGTCCATCCGGTGGTCCAGGGCGGCCACGCCGCGGTTGACCACGGTGCCGATGCCGCGTACCCGCTCGATGTATCCGCCGCGCTCCAGTTCGCTCAGCGCGTCGCGCACAACGGTGCGGCTGACGCCCAGCGCCGCGGCCAGCTCCACCTCCGGCGGCAGGCGGTCGGCCGCCGCCCACCGCCCGGCGGCAATCTCCTGCAGCAGGCGCTGCGCCGCATGGGCGGACAGCAGCGCCCCGCCCAGCCGCGGCGCGGTCCGGTTCGCCGTCATACGGCCCCCGCCTTTGCCGGGGCCTTGCCGTGGCGGCGGGCCCAGCGGCAGACGTCGGCAAGGCAGCAGTTTTCGCAATAGGGCTCGGTGCGGGCCGTGCACACGGCGCGCCCGTGGTGGACCAGCCGGTGGCAGAAATCGCTGCCTTCCTCCGGCGGGATGATCTTCCACAGCGCCATCTCCACCCGTTTGGGGTCCTTGAGCCCTTCTTCGACCAAACCGATGCGCCCGCACAGGCGGATGCAGTGCGTGTCAGTGACGATGGCCGGTTTGCCGAACACATCCCCCATGATGAGGTTGGCGCTCTTGCGCCCCACGCCGGGCAGCGCCAGCAGCGCGTCGAAATCCTCCGGCACCTTGCCGCCGTATTCGTCGCGCAGCGTGCGCATACAGGCGGAGATATCCCGCGCCTTGCTGCGCCCCAGCCCGCACGGCCGCACGATGGCCTCGATGTCGGCCGGGTCGGCGGCGGCCAGCGCCTCCACGCCCGGGTACTTTGCAAACAATTCTTTGACCACCACGTTCACCCGCTCGTCGGTACACTGCGCGGCCAGGCGCACCTCCACCAGCAGCTGCCAGGCGTGGGCGTAATCAAGCGTGCATTCGGCCAGCGGGTAGGCCTGCTTGAGCCGCTCGATGCACACGGCGGCCAGTTGTTTTCCGGTCATCGGCCTCCTCCTTCAAAAGTCATTCTTTTGCGGTTTGCTTTCCTTGATTCTATCACGCCGTTGGGCTATAATGCAAGGGGATTTGAAAAGGAACCGCCCGCGCGGCGGTCTTCCCCCCACCGGCATGCACAACAAACCCACAAGGAGGCGACCTTATGGAACCTTTGGCACAGCGCCTGCGCCCGCGCAGCCTCGCGGAGGTCTGCGGCCAGCAGCACCTGCTGGCGCCGGGCATGGTGTTCCGCCGCACGATGGAAGCCGCCCGCCAGACCGGGCGCATCCCCAACATGATCTTTTACGGCCCGTCCGGCGTCGGCAAAACGACGGTGGCGGGCATCATTGCCGAAAACAGCGGCATGCGCCTGCACAAGCTCAACGGCACCACCGCCTCCACGGCCGATATCAAGGCCGTTTTGTCCGAGATCGGCACGCTGTCCGCTTCCGGCGGAATCCTTTTGTATCTGGACGAGATCCAGTATTTCAACAAGCGCCAGCAGCAAAGCCTGCTCGAGTGCATCGAGCAGGGGACCGTGACGCTGATCGCCTCCACGACCGAGAACCCCTATTTTTACATCTACAACGCGCTTTTGTCCCGCTGCACGGTGTTTGAGTTTAAACCTCTGAGCGCGGACGACATTGCCAAAGGGCTGCAAAATGCCGCCCGCCGCCTGGGCGAGGAGGACGGCGTACCGGTCGCATTGGCGGACGGCGCGCTGCAGTATCTGGCCGAAAGCGCCGGGGGTGACATGCGCAAGGCGCTCGGCAATCTCGAATTTGCCGTCACCGCCGCCGCACAGGAGAACGGCGTGCGCACCGTCACGCTGGACATGGCGCAGCAGGTTGCGCGGCGCACGGCCATGCGGTATGACAAACAGGGCGATGACCACTACGATATCATCTCGGCCTACCAGAAGTCGATGCGCGGGTCAGACCCCGACGCCGCGCTGCACTACCTGGCCCGCCTGCTGGA
Source organism: Candidatus Gemmiger stercoripullorum (assembly GCA_019119365.1). GTDB lineage: Bacteria > Bacillota > Clostridia > Oscillospirales > Ruminococcaceae > Gemmiger > Gemmiger stercoripullorum. Next base: position 48,108 of record DWXD01000051.1, read on the forward strand.
AGCGGGGGATCTTCCTTCGGCCTGCCGCCGCCTGATGGTCACGGCCTGCGAGGACGTCGGCCTGGCCTGGCCGCAGATCATCCCCATCGTCAAGGCGGCGGTGGACGCCGCCAACATGGTCGGCCTGCCCGAAGCCGCGCTGCCGCTGGCCGACGCGGTCGTGCTGGTGGCAACAGCGCCCAAGTCCAACTCCGCCCACAACGCCTACTATGCAGCCCTGGCCGATGTGCAGGCCGGCAAAAGCGGCCCGGTGCCGCGCAACCTGCAGAACCGGCATTTTGACGGCGAGGACGCCGCCGTAAAGGGGCAGCATTACCTTTACGCCCACGACTACCCCAACCACTGGGTCGAGCAGCAGTACCTGCCCGACGCGCTGCGCGGCAAAACCTACTATACTTTTGGCGACAACAAAACCGAGCAGGCCGCAGCCGCCTATTGGAAGCGCATCAAAGAAAAGACAAAATAAGCGGCAGTGTCAAAAGTTTGCGCAAGCTGTTATATTATAACAAACGGGTTTACTTCCTTACTATACTGTACCACGGGTGGAAAAAGTCAAAAAATATATAAAAAGGATGAAAATTTCATAAATTTTTTATAATAAAGTGTTGACAAAGGACAAGACGATGCGGTACACTAGCAATAGTATAAGGACAAAACTGGCGGTATGTGCGAAATTTGCCGCCCGGCCAGTTGCCCGGTACGCCGGCCGCCCTTTTTGGGGCGGTGTCCTTTTGGTAAGGAGAGTTTTACATGCGTTATTCACACCAGCGGGAACTGATCCTGCGCGAAGTGCTCAGCCGCACCGACCACCCCACGGCCGAACAGATCTGCACCTCCCTGCGGGTGGATTGTCCGCGCCTGAGTCTCGGCACCGTGTACCGTGACCTCAACACTCTGGTGGAGATCGGCAAGATTCGCCGCGTTTCCATCCCGGGCGAAGCCGACCGTTTTGACGGCGAGACCACGGTCCACCAGCATCTGTGGTGCCGCAAATGCCACAGCGTGCAGAGCCTGCCCATCCCGGAAGCGTCGCTCAAGGCGCTGGTGGATGCCTGCCCGGACATCCAGGCAGAGGATTACACCCTCACCGTCTTTGGCCTGTGCAGCAAGTGCCTTGCCAAAGAGACGAACGGCGAGGGCTGAAAACAAGCTATCTTCCTTTTTTACGTTTGCCTTCATAGAAAGCCGCCCCGGCGCGTGATCTTCACGATCTTCGCGCCGGGGCGGCTGCTTTTTTGCATCGAGGGGGCAGGGGGTCAGAGTATGAGCTCTCCCACCTCTTTATAGTTTGGCGTGCCGTTGAGGTAATCTTCCGCCGAGATCAGCCCCAGATACCGCCGCTCGCTGTGCACGGTATAGGGCGCGCCGTCGGGGCCGTAGTCGGTGCGGTCATAGGGTTCGGCGCGGCAGTCGACCAGCAGTTTGTCCCCGATCTGGGCGAACACCATCGGCTGGCGGCCGCCGCCGTTGTACACAAGCTCCGGCAGGTCGGGCTTGCGGCGCACTTCGCCGGTTTCCAGGCTGACAAGGTACGAAAACAGCGCCCGGCTCTGGTCGGTCCAGTCGACGGCGTCATAAGCCAGCTCCAGCCAGCTGTCCAGCACCCGCACCGGCTGCACGCTCTCGTAGCCGCGCCCTTCAAACACATCGCCGGGCAGCGGGTCGCTCATCAGCACGGTCTCGCCGCTGGCGGCGTCCCGCCCGGTCACGATGCGGGTGACAAAATCAAAGACATAATACACCCCGTCCACGACCGCGCGGGCCACGCCGGTGTTGTGCGGCGGGTCGACTTCATAGGCTTCCATCGTCTGCGGGGTGTTGTCCGCATATTCGCCCAGCCGCCGCGCTTCGCCGCTGTCCAGGTTATAGGCCACATCCCAGAACCGGCTGCCGTCGCCGCCCGCGGCGGTTTGCCCGGGCAGCGGCTCCGCGCCAAAGTTGCACAGCACCAGCGTGCGCCCGGCCGCGCCCAGCGCCATCGTGCCGTGCGGGAAGGTCTCAAGCACCTGCTTTTCGCCGCTGGCCGGGTCAATGCGCCACAGCTCGGTGGGGGCGTTTTCCGGCCGGGAGGCCGTGTGCAGCAGGTAGAGATACGTCCCGTCGCTGCAGTAGGATTGAAAGTCGACGCTGTCCACCGCCGTCAGCTCGCGGAAGTTTGCGCCGTCCGTATCGCTGATATACAGCTTCTCCGGCCCGGGGTAAAGCAGCCAGCCGCCGTCCAGCGCCAGCACTTCGCTCGTGCCCGGCCACGGGTAGGCGGCCGGGCAGCCGGCTGTGTCGTGCGCGCAGCCCTCCACTGTGCAGGCGGGGGCGGTCTGCCCGGCGGCAAGGTCGGTCACCCACAGCCGCCCGAGATCTTCGCCTGCGGCCTGCCCCTGGTAAAACGCCCGCCCGTCGCTTTGGCCGAGCATGTGCAGCGCCCCGCCCGGGGCCGCGCCGGTATCGTCCGCGCCCGCCTCCGCCGTTTCCGCTTGGGCGGCGGTATCGGCGCTGCCGGGCGCGTTTCCCGCGCGCTGGCCGCCCGCCGCACACCCGGCCAGCAGCGCCGCCAGCACCCCGGCCCCCAGCCGGGCTGCTATCCTTTGCCATTTGCGCATAAAAACTGCCTCCTTTACAAATACGCTTCCAACAGTTGGTAATCCGCGGTGCCGTTTAAGTAATCGTCATACGCGACCAACCCCAGCTGCAGCCGGTAGCCGTCGATCGTATAGGGGTTTCCGTAAGTGCCGAACGTGGCTTCGCTGTATGGTTCGACCGCGCAGGTCACAAGCAGCCGGTCGGCCAGCTGTGCGCAGACAAGCAGCCGGTCGGCCAGCTGTGCGCAGACAAGCGGCTGGTGGGTGCCGTCGCGGTAAACCTGCACCGGCAGGTCCGGTTTGCGCTGCACCGCGCCGCTGGCAAGGTCGACAAGGTACGAAAATTCCTCGCCGTTTGCACCGTTCTCATCATAGCGGGAGACATCCAGCTCAAGCCATCCGTTCAGCACGCGGCTGGGTGAGATATGTTCCTGCCCGCGCCCTTCGTTCGGGGCGGGCGGCAGTTCGTCGCTCTTCAGCACGGTCTCGCCGCTGGCAAGGTCCAGCCCGGTCACGCGGCGCGCAGCGTCGTCGAACACATAGTATACGCCGTCCAGCAGGGCGGAAGCGCAGGCCACATGGCCGCTCTGTGCGACCGGGTACTGCCCCAGCCGCCGGGCTTCGCCGCTGTCTATGTCGTAGGCGACATCCCGGGCGGCTTCTTCGCCGGGGTTTTCCCGGGTGGGGCCGCCCGTCTGGCCGGGCAGCGGCTCGGTGTAATAATTGCGCAGCAAAAACGTCCGCCCACTCCCGCCCAGCACAAGGGTGGCGTCGGGGAAATCGGCCAAAACCTGCCGCTCGCCGCTGGCAAGGTCAACACGGCAGAGTTGGCGGCAAACCGAAGTGTTGTTTTCATCAAGCGGATACGCCAGGCAATAGACGGCTTCGCCATCGGTGAAGAGATTGGATTCGTCAAACCAGAACTCTTCACACAGAGCGCGGAACTCCTCGCCGCTGCGCCCGCTCAGATACAGCGCGGACCCGGCCCACAGCAGCGTCTCGCCGTTTAGCACATAAACGCCTCCGTAGTTGTTCCAGGGCACGGCGGCCGGGCAATCGGCTGTGTCGTGCGTGCAGCCGTCGGCAGAGCAGGGGACACGCCGCTGGCCGGTGGTAAAGTCGGTGACGCACAGGCGCCCGATCTCGCCGTCAATATATTCGATTTCAAAGTATGCCTGTTCGTCTGCGCACTGCAGCCGCCGCAGCGGCGGTTCGGCTGGTTCGGCTGATTCGGCAACCGGTGCGCCCGCCTCTGTCGTTTCCGCTTGGGCGGCGGTTTCGGCGCAGCCGGGCGCGCTTCCCGCGCCCTGGCCGCCCGCCGCACACCCGGCCAGCAGCGCCGCCAGAACCCCGGCCCCCAGCCGGGCCGCCATCCTTTGCCATTTGCGCATAAAAACTGCCTCCTTATAAAATGATGGGAAACTGTTTATTATAGTGTCATGCCCGGCCCGGTCCCGTGCCGTCCCGGCCGGAAGTTTATTCGTCGCCATCCGCCGCCACGCTGTCCGGCGGCAGCAAGGCAAGCCCGAGCGTGGCGAAGCCGCCGCCCGCGGCGTTGTCCACATTCACATGCAGGTACAGCTGCGTGCCGGGGCTGTAGCGGGCCAGCGCTTCGCCGTAACCCTTGCCCGGCAGCTCCTGCCAGTCGTTGATGGCTTCGAGCCCCGCCAATTCGGCCAGCGCGTCGGCCGCTTTGTCCAGTTCGAGCGCGGCCAGCGGGGCGGCGGCATTGACCTGCAGGCCGGTCAGCGTGCCGTCGCTGGCAAAAAACAGCGTCAGTCCGTCGCCGCTGCCGGTGAACGACTGCGCGACCCGCCGCACCGCGCCTTCCTCGCTCACCCAAAGTTCGTGTTCCTCACCGGCGGCCGTCTCGGGCGTCGCAACGTCCGCCGCAGGCTCCGGCATCCACACGCCCAGCGCGCTCGCCTCCAGCGCGTGCCGGGCGCCGGCGTACCATTGCGTCTCGTCGGCGTTGGCCGGGCGCGTTTCGTAACCGGCCGCGGCCTTGCTGCGGTCCAGGTACAGCCGCCGCGCCAGCGCGTTCTGTTGCCCGGCCTCCCCCAGCAGACCGGCGTCCTTGGCGCTCAGCAGCCGCCGCCCGTCCAGCGCGGCGTCCCGCGCCGCAAACCAGCCGAAAGGGGCCAGCACGGCCAGCGCCAGCGCAGCCAGGGTCAGGGCGGGCAGCAGGCGGCGTTTGTCAAACTTCTTTTTCATCGCGTTCCGCCTCCTTTGCGGGCTGTGCGGCGGCCAGGGTCAGGCGCACGGCGGTGCCGCGCCCGACCTCGCTCTCAAAACACAGCTGTGTGCCGTGCAGCGCGGCGATGCGCGCGCACAGCGCCAGGCCCAGCCCGCTGCCGCCCTGCTGCCGCGCGCGGGATTTGTCCACGCGGTAAAACGCTTCGCACAGGTGGGGCAGGTCGGCGGCGGGCACGCCGCAGCCGGTGTCGCACACGCACAGCGCCACGCGGCCGTTCTGTTCGGCGGCCTCCACCCATACCCGCCCGTCTGCCGGGGTGGCGGCGCGGGCGTTCTGAACAAGGTTGTACAGCAGGTCAACAAGCAGGTCGGCGTCGGCTTTCACTGTCAGCCCGCACAGGGGCAGTGCGGGTTCCGGCGCGCCGGGCGGCAGCGCGCGCCGCAGCCGCCGCAGTACCGCATCCAACGCGACCGGCCGCAGCGCGGGCGGCTCTCCGTTCAGGCGCATCAGCGCCATCAGCTTGCCGCCCAGCGCCTCCAGCCGCTCGCTCTCGTGGTAGATGTACTGTGCGGCCAGCCTGCGCGTTTCGGCCTGCGTCTCTGCGCCGCGCAGCAGGTCGGCATAGCCCAGCATGCTGGTGACCGGCGTTTTCAGCTCATGGGTGAACGCGGCGACAAAATCATCCCGCGCGCGCACGCTGTTCTCAAGCGCTTCGATCTTTTCCTGCACCGCACCGGCCATCTCGTCAAAGCTGGCGCTCAGGCTTTCCAGCTCGTCGCCGGTGTGCAGCGCCGTGCGCCGGGCATAGTCCCCGGCGGCGATCTCCCGGCTGGCCGCTTCCAGCTGCGCCAGCGGGCGGGTCAGGCGGCGGCACAAATACCGGCACAGCAGCGCTGCCAGCGCCAGCAGGGCCGCTTCGGCCGCCAGCGCCGTGCGCAGCCGCGCGCCGCGCGCCGCCCACACATCGTCCAGCATCTGCGCGTGCACCAGCGTCCGCACGCCGTCCGGCAGGATGACCGTGCCCGCCGCCAGCAGCACCCGCGTTCCGCGTTCGTCGCGCACCAGCGTGATCTGTGGCTGGCCGCTGCCGTCCAGGGCTTTGGCCAGTTCGTCCTGCCCCAGCGCGGCGGGCAGCGTGCTGTACTGCGCGCGGCCGTTTTCGTATACGGCCAGCCTTGCGGGCGCGCCGCTGTGGCTGCCCTGGTAGCCGGACGCCCAGGCGGTTACGTCGCCGCCGCTCTCCAGCGTTGTCTGCATCGCGTAGCGCTCCTGCTCCCAGGCGGCGCGCGCCTGCGCGGCGGCCGCCTGCAGGTCGGCGGAAAACTGCCGGTCCTGCGTCCAAACGGTATACACGGTCAACAGCGCGGCCAGCAGCAGCGTCAGTGCCAGCGAGAGTTTTTCGGCAAATTTCATGGCGCATCCTCCCCGTGCGGCAAATCGTCCTCGTTCAGCAGCTCATACCCGACGCGGAACACCGTGCGGATCTGTTTTTGCCAGCCGAGCTTCATCCGCAGCCGCCGGATATGCAGGTCCAGCGTGCGCATGTCGCTTTCGCTGTCCGGGCCCCACACGCGCTCAAACAGTACGTCGCGGTACAGCACCACGCCGCGGTTGCGCATCAGCAGCTCCAGCAGCGCGTATTCCCGCGGGGACAGGCGGATCTCCGCCCCGCCGCGCGCCACGCGCCGGGCGGCCGGGTCCAGCGTAACGCCGAACGCCGTCAGCACGCGGTTGCCGCGCCCGGTGCGGCGCAGCACGGTCTCCACCCGGGCCACCAGCTCGGCCGGGGCGAACGGCTTGACGATGTAATCCTCGGCCCCCAGCCGCAGCCCGCGCACGCGGTCGGCCACGGCGGCTTTGGCCGTCACAAAGATAGCCGGGGTGCCGGTCGTCTGCAGATATTCCAGCAGCTCGTATCCGTCCACCTGCGGCAGCATGATGTCCAGCACGGCGAGCGCAAAGTCCTGCTCTTCGATCAAATCCGCCGCCTCGGCCCCGTCATGCGCGACAACGCAGGTGTACCCCGCGCCGGTCAGCGTCAGCCGGATCAGGTCGGCGATGGGCCGCTCGTCCTCCGCTACCAGGATCGCCTGCATGGGATGCGCCTCCTTTTTGTTTGGTACTTTTATCCTACTCTACACTTGTTTCCAAAAACTATCAAGGAAGGGGCGGCGGCCCGCCGTTCGCCCGCCCTGTTCACAAAGTTTTTACGTTTCTCCCCATTGACACCGCCCATGAATGTGCTACAATATTAGCAGTCGAACGGTTAGAGTGCTAATTTGAACTGCGCACAACCTGCCGCCGCCCGCACCGCCCCGCAAAACAGCATAACAGGGGAGGGAACCGCCCGGGGCCTGCGGCCCGGTTGGGGCGCGCCGCACTCAAACGGTTCGTTTGCTAACAGCATAAAGAACATGATAGGTGAAACCGTAAAGGAGGTTTGTCCTATGAACATGAACCAGTTCACCCAAAAAACCATCCAGGCCATCCAGGACGCCCAGCGCCTGGCGGTCGAATACCAGAATAACGCCATCGAACAGGAGCATCTGCTCGCCGCGCTGTGCGCCCAGCAGGACGGCCTCATCCCGCAGCTGCTCACCAAAATGGGCGTCGAGCCGGGCAACTTCCTTGCCGCCGCGACCGAAAAGGTCGCCGCGCTGCCCCATGTGACCGGCAGCGGCCGCGACCCCGAAAAAGTCTATATCTCCAACGAGCTGGACCAGGCCCTCAACGCGGCCGAGGCCCAGGCCCGCCAGATGAAGGACGAATACATCAGCGTCGAGCACGTCTTTCTCGGCCTGCTGCAGCGCCCGGGCCGCGCGGCCGGGGAACTGTTCAAACAGTTCTCCATCACGCAGGAAAAATTCATGGCCCAGCTGTCCACCGTGCGCGGCAACCAGCGCGTGACCAGCGACGACCCCGAATCCACCTACAACGCCCTGCAGAAATACGGCCAGGACCTGGTGGACATGGCCCGCAAAAACAAGCTCGACCCGGTCATCGGCCGCGATTCGGAGATCCGCAACGTCATCCGCATCCTCTCGCGCAAGCGCAAGAA